>CAIVAR010000155.1 GCA_903904005.1 uncultured Anaeromyxobacter sp. | reverse complement strand
GGTGAACGCCGAGGTGATGCGGGAGCCGACGCTCGCGAAGAGCGAGAACTACGGAAGCGGGTGGCTGTTCGCCATCGAGCCGGCCAACCAGGAGTGGAAGAGCCTGCCGTTCGGCGAGACGGCCCGGGAGTGGCTGCGCGCCGAGGGGCACCGGCTCGAGCGGTTCTACGAGGACCAGCTCGGCATGGCAGCCGCCGACGGTGGCGAGCTCATCGGCTCCCCCGACACCCTCCTCTCCGATGCCCAGTGGAAGGCCCTCACCCACAGCTTCCTCAGGACGTGAGCGGGCGCCCCTTTGGGGCACGAGTGACGGCGATCATGGGCGGCCTCTGCCGGGAACGGTAGAGGTCGCTGCATGCCCACCACCCAAGAGAACCTCGCCGTCGCGTTCGCCGGGGAGAGCCAGGCGAACCGGAAGTACCTCGCCTTCGCCCAGGCCGCCGAGAAGGAGGGCTTCGGCCAGATCGCGCGGCTCTTCCGCGCCGCTGCCGACGCCGAGACCATCCACGCCCACGCCCACCTCCGGAACATGGGCGGCGTGGGGACCACGCTCGAGAACCTCAAGGCCGCCGTCGCCGGCGAGACCTACGAGTACACCGAGATGTACCCGCCCATGGTCGAGCAGGCCAAGGCCGAGGGGCACCGGGCGAAGACCATGCTCGGGTTCGCCAACGAGGCCGAGAAGGTCCACGCCCGGCTCTTCCGCGAGGCCCTCGCCGCGCTCGAGGCCGGCAAGGACCTCTCGAAGATGGACGTCTACCTCTGCCCGGTGTGCGGGGACGTCGAGTTCGGCGAGCTTCCGGAGAAGTGCCCCATCTGCGGGGTTCCGAAGGACCGCTACCAGAAGATCGCGTAGGGCCCGGCGCGGATCCTATCCGCGCGACAGGTCCTTCACGATGCTCGCGGCGACCTCCCGGAGGCCGGTCGCGAGCATCGCCGCGCCCTTGCCCGACGCGAGGGTGTCCCGCATCGACTCGGGCGCCATCCCGATGGCGAGGTTCAGCCAGATCATCACCGCCGAGACCGCCGGCGTCGACGCGGCCGGCTTGACCCGCGACCGGCGCGTCTGCAGCCGCTTCGAGATGCGATCGACCTGGGCCTCGGAGTCGGTGCGCGGTCCCCGCGTGTCCTCCAGCGCCGCGGCGAGGGCGTCGTGGATCCCGGCCAGGACCTCCGGATTCGCGAGCGCCCGGCCGAGCCGCTCGACGGCGATCTCCTCGTCGACGGCGAGGGAATCGGCGTAGGTCGGAGCGAGCAGCCATGCCAGCTCGGACCGGGGGAAGACGTGCGGGATGCGTCGGGCGGTGTCGGTCACCCGCGGAGGATAGCCCGCGACTGGACCAGCGTCACCCCGCCCACGATGAGGCCGATCCCGGCCGCCTGGAACGGGTGGAACGGTTCCCCGAGCAAGAGCACGGCGAGGACCGTCCCGAAGGCGGGCATGAGGTTCAGCGCCACCCCCGCGCGCCCCGGGCCGGCCAGCGCCACGCCGGCGTTCCACAGCGCGTAGGCGGCGAGCGACGCGAAGAGCCCCACGTAGAGGATGCTCGCCACCGTGGGGAGGTCCGCGGTCATGTGGAGCCCGCGCGAGATCTCCCAGAGGTAGAAGGGGGCGATCCATGCCGTCCCGACGATCACGGTGGCCGTGAGGAGGACCATCGGTTCCACGTCCGGAGGGCGGCGGGGGAGGAGGACCGTGTAGGCCGACCAGGAGAGGACCGCGGCGAGCACCCAGAGATCACCCCGGTTGAGGCGGAGGGCGAGGAGCGCGGCGGGCTCGCCGCGGGAGAGGATCGCCGCCACACCGGCCAGCGAGAGGAGGACGCCGACGATCATCCGGGCGGTGGGGCGCCCCTGGCCGGCGGCGTAGGACAGGGCCAGGATGAAGGCCGGGGCGGCGGCGTTGAGCAGGAGCGCGTTCGTCGCCGTCGTCTCCTGGAGCCCGGCGTAGAGGAGGAGGTTGAAGTTCCCGACGCCCAGCACCCCCAGCGCCACCACGATGCCCCGGCGGTCGAGGAGCGCCGCGCGCTGCGCGAACAGGCGGCGCCCCTGGAATGCGAGGAGGACGGCGAGGGCGAGAGACCAGCGCCAGAAGGCCAGCCCCACCGGCGGGATGTGTCCCCGCATGGCGCGGCCGAGGACGAAGTTCCCCGCCCAGAGGAGCGCGGCGCCCGAGAGCAGGAGGTAGGGGTGGCGTCGCACGCGCGCGAACATAGCGCGCCGGAGCCGTGCCCCGGGGAGCATCAGTGATGCTTGCGGCTCCGCGCTGCGTCCCGGACCTCGGCGTAGACGAACGAGATGAGGAGGACCCCAACTGCACCACCAGTGAAGATGAACATGGATGTCATGCGTTCAAGTGACCATGAGCCGATGGACGATGTCATGGCCCGCTGTATGTCTCGGTAGGCCCGGGCGGGCGGGTCAATCCGGCCCCGGTGGGTCTCAACCCAGCCGGCATCTATGAAGATATTCCCAAAGATCGGACCATCTGGAACCGAAGCCGGTGGCACGCATCGAGCAGTACCAAGTGGTCCCGATGGCTGAGTTCCTCACATCCCAGCTGGACTACGTCTATTTCGTCTACGGGCTCGCCCTGATCCTGCTGGGCGCCATGACGATGTCGATCCCCCGGGCGGTGCCGGGACGGCTCCCCTGGGAATGGCTCTCCGCCTTTGCATGGCTTCACGCGACCGCCGAGTGGTTCCTCCTCGCACGCCAGTCGGGCGGGAACTCCCTCGTCCTCGAACCGGCCATCACCCTTCTCCTCCTCGCGAGCTACGCATGCCTGCTCGGCTTCGCCCGGCGCTCCCATCTGGCGCTCCGGGGGGCGGGCCCGGGGCGCTGGTTCACGGGAGTGCTCGTGGCCCTGCCCATCTCCGTGGCGGTCCTCTGGGGATTGCCGGCCCTGGCCCCGGCGATGCGCCTGCTCCTCGCGCTGCCGGCGACCCTCTGGACGGCGTCCGTTCTCCTGGTCGCGGCCCGGCGCGCCCGGCGGGAGGGGGAGGAGGCCGGAGCATCCCTGGCGTGGGCGGCATTGTTCGTCGCCGCGTACGGTCTTGCCGCGGGCCTCGTGGTGCCCGACGCACCGGGGCTCCCCCGGGGATGGCCCACGATCGACGCCTTCCTGGCGGCGACCGGGGTGCCGGTGCAGCTCGTCCGCGCCGCGGCCGTCAGCTCCGCAGCGCTCGCGCTGTGGGCCTACGCGACCTCGGTCGATACGCAGGGACGGGTGGTCCGGAAGCGCTGGCGCCTCTTCTGGGGCGCCGCGTCGACCCTTCTCCTCGTCATCGCCGGTGGGTGGGTATTCACCGACCAGCTCGGCCGGCGGCACGACCGCGATCTCCAGGCCGATGCCGAGGTGACCGCGGCCCAGGTCCACGACCACCTGGTGATGGAGATGGAGAGCGCGAGCGAAGCGGCCCGGATGGCGGTGCGCTTCGTCGCCGCCTTGGACCTCGCCCCGGGCATCGCCGGGGGAGGATCGCCGCGGCTCGACGAGGTCGTCGCCGCGGTCGCCGGGCCCGGCGAGGAGCACGTCGCCTTCCTGCTCGACGCCAAGGGCACGGTGATCGCCACCTCCCGCCGGGGCGAGGGGAGCAGATACGCGGGCAGGAACCTTGCCGACCGACCGTACTTCGTGGATGCCATGGCCGGGGTCCCGGGGCGCTTCGTGGGGCTGGGGCGCACGAGCGGGACGCCGGGGTTCTACGCGAGCGAGCCGATCCTGGACGCCGGCGGGAGCATCGCCGGCGTGGTCGTGGTGAGGCAGCGCCTGACTGCCAAATCCTTCGGGCCACTGGGGACGGGGACCTCGTTCCTGGTCGGACCGGACGGGCGCGTGCTCGTGACCGGTGTGGACGACCATCAGGGTCGACGGATGTGGGCGGCCCAGGGCGGGACGGAGGGCGCCGACGCGGGGCAGAGACCGCTGGTCGCCGCGAGCTGGAGCGGGACGGGCTGGGTTCGCGTCGACGGCGCCCGGCACGTTGCCGTGCGCATCGCCCTCCCGGCGCTCGACTGGTCGGTCGTGACGTTCCGCAAGGAGTCGCTCCGCGGCTCGAATCGGCTCCTCGGCATCATCATCACGCTCCTGCTCAGCATCGTGATCGTCACCTCCTTCGTGATCGCGCAGCGCCAGCTCGGCACCGAGTCCCGCCTGGACCAGAAGCGCAACGAAGCCGAGGGGCGCGCCCGGGAGATGGCCCGCAGGGCCGACACCGATGCGCTGACCGGGGTTGCGAACCGGCAGGGGTTCAACGAGGCGCTCGCCCGGGAGTTCGCCCGGGCGCGGCGGTTCCGACACCCGCTCTCCATCGTGATCGTCGACCTGGACCACTTCAAGCGGGTCAACGACCGGTACGGCCACCCGGTGGGGGACCAGGTGCTCGCGGCCACGGCTCGCCTGCTCTCCACGCGGGTGCGCGAGACCGACCTCGTGGCCCGCTGGGGCGGCGAGGAGTTCGCCATCATCGCGTCGGTGACCGACGCCGCCGGGGCGGCACGGCTCGCCGAGAAGCTCCGCGCCCTGATGGAGGTGACCCACCTCGGCCCGGCGGGTGCCGTCACCGGCAGCTTCGGCGTCGCCGAGATGCGCCCCGACGACACGGCGGAGAGCATGGTCGAGCGCGCCGACGAGGCGCTCTACGTGGCCAAGGGCGGCGGTCGAAACCAGGTGCGGTGCGGGGAGTCCTGGGTGGACATGAACGCCGTCGCGGCCGCCGAGGTGGAGGGCGGAGGGGAGGCCGCCCAGCAGTTGTTCATGGAGACCGGCCACCCGCCCATCGACCGTGAGCACCAGGAGATCGCCGGGGCGATCACGGAGTTCGTCTCCCTGATCGACGCCGGTGACGCCGCGGCGGTGCGTCCCGCCATGGCCAACCTGATCGCCGCGGTGGCCGACCACTTCGCGCACGAGGAGGAGCTCATGCGGGGGCGGTCCTACCCGTCCCGGGTGCGGCACGAGGAGGCCCACATGCTCTTCGTGGGCGACGCCCGGAGGTTCCTCTCCGAGCTGGAGCGGGGCGGCGTCACGCCGGGGTTCCGCCAGTGGGCGTCGAACCGCCTCCCCGAATGGTTCCGCTACCACATCCTCGCCCACGACGTGGCCCTCGCGAAGTTCCTCCTGGGGACCGCCGAACCCGGACGGCCGGGGAACCCGAAGCGGCAGGGAGTTCCGACATGACGAGGACGGCGATGCAGATCCTGGGGGCCGCGACCCGAATCGAGTCGGTGGCCCAGGACATCTACGCGAACCTGGCCACGACGTTCGATCACCAGCCCTTCCTCAAGGAGCTCTTCGGGCAGCTGGCCATCGAGGAGGGGCAGCACGCCATGCGCATCCGGTTGCTCGACCGGCACGCCGGCAAGGCGCCGTGGCCGGTCGAGAAGCTCGAGCGCATCGGATCGGACCTGGACGCACTGGCCGCCGAGCTCACCGAGAAGCAGGTCTCGTTCCGCAAGCTCCACGCCAGGAGCGACGCCCGCGACGTGCTCCGGTCGCTCGCCGACATGGAGCTGCGCTTCGGATCGGTCCACGCGGAGGAGCTCGCGCGGAGCGGCGACCCCGAGGTGCAGAAGCTCTTCGAGGCCCTGGCCCAGCAGGACGACCGGCACCGGGAACTCATCGCCCGGGCGCTCGGCATCGCCAGCGAAGGGACCAGGCCCTAGCGCTTGCCCCCGCGGAACAGCGCGAATGCGCTCGTGTAGCCGTGCAGGAAGGTGGTCCCTCCCACCGGGCCGATCTCGCCGTTGCAGAAGAATCCGCCCAGCGGCGCGGGCCCGAGCAGTTCCTGGAACATCCCGGTGTCGTGGTCGGCCCGGCCGAAGAGGCCGGACCCGCGGCCGGTGCAGGAGAAGAGCAGGGCCCCCTCCGGCCGGGGGGCGCCCGTGGCGCGGCGGGTCTCGAGCATGCGCCGGAGATCCTGCGCAGCCGCCGCAGCGTCGCGCAGCACGAACTGGACGGCCTGCACCGGGTGGAGCTCCTCGCCCACCGTGAGGGCGCCCGTGTCCGGGTCGGCGCCCAGGATGTTGCGCACGAGCAGCTCGCCCGGATCGTACTCGACCCGCTCCTCGCGCATGTCGAGCCCGAGGAAGAGGGAGTGGCGCATCAGCGCCTGATCCCCGGGGGGGAGCTCCGCGTAGATCTCGGCCAGCACCTCGAGCGGCTTGCCGCGGTCGAGCTCCAGGAGGACGCCGCCGCGGCAGCGCGTGACGAGCATGGGCGGGCCGACCGGCCGGCAGCCCTGGGCGATGATGGTGTCCACCTCGAGGTCGCCCGAGAAGGCCACGCCCACGGCCCCGCTCCGGTGGACCTCGCCGCCGAGCAGGAGGCGGTGCTCGCCCGTGCCCCTGCCGCCGCTCACCAGGCCGCCGAACTTGGGTGCGCGCGGAAAGGCGCGGTCGAGTCCCCGGACCAGCGCGTCGGCGTCCATCGTGAAGGCGTCGGCGAGGAGCAGGAACTTGGGACGGGCGCGAGGTCCGAGGCCGGCGAGGGCGTGCCAGGACGCGGCCCCGGTGTCCTCGTCGGGAAGCGACGACATCTCGGTGTGGAAGCCCTTGCACGTGACCCCGGGGAGCGAGGCCCCGGTGAGGGAGAGGGCCGGCCCCTCCTCGACCTCGTGCGAGCCGCCGATCACGCCGCCACCCGTGCAGCCGACGAGGAGTGCGCCGGGGTGGCGCCCGGCCGCGAGACCCGCCAGGGCGGGGAAATCCTGCTGGTGGTGGGGGGAGGCGAAGGCGAGGAGCAGGTCGGGCCGCTCGCCGCCGAGCCCAGCCTCCACGGCCTGGACCGCCTCGGCAAAGGCGCCGGACGGGTCGGGACGGCGGGAGAGGGCGGAGGCCCAGCGCATCGTCGGGGATCGTTATTGCCGGGGGCGCTCCCGCGCTACCCGGCGTAGAGCTGCTCGAGCTCCGCCACCCGCGCGCGCAGCTGCTCCCGCACGTCGGCCGGCTCGGCCACCTCGGCCTGCCCCCCGTACCCGAGGACCCATCCGAGGAGGAAGTTCCCGGGAGAGAGGCGCGCCGCCACGGTCACCGATCCATCCGGATTCCGGGTCGCACGCTCCGGCCACTGCTCGAGCGCCAGCGCCGCGCCCTCGTCGGTGAAGCGGACCGACACGTCCCGCTCGCTCCCCGACTGGAAGAAGAGGTGGCGCGCGCGGTAACGGTCGAGCGGCGGCCCCTTGTGCTCGCCGAAGAAGCGGGTCCCGATCGCCACCCCGGCGATCCGGTCGAGCCGGAAGAGGTGCTCCTCCGACTTGGCCACGTTCCACGCGGCCAGGTACCAGTGGCCGTCCTTGTGGAAGACGGTGCGCGGCTCGAGGGTGCGCGGTGCCCCCGTTCCGGAGGCCTCGGCGCGGTAGTCGACGGTGACCTCCAGGCGGCGCTCGACGGCCGACGCGAGCGCCTCGGCCCACTCGCCGGGCGGATCGACCGGGTAGTCGATGGCCCGGGCCAGCGCCTCGGCCGTCTCGCGGAACGGCTCGGGAACGGCGCGCCGGAGCTTCCGGGAGGCCCTCGAGACAGCCGGGCCGGCGTTGCCCTCGAACGGGCGCAGCGCGGCGAGCAGCGCGGCCCCCTCGCGCAGCGAGAGCGGGGGAGGGGAGGAGAGGTGCATGGCGCGGTCGACGATGACACGCCCATCCTCGACGGTGACCGAGAGGACCGCCTCCGGGAGGGAAGGTCCGAACTCCATGTCGCCGAGCGCGGCGACGATCTCCTCGACCTCCTTGGGGCCGCGCGCACCGGTGACGCGGACGGCCTTCTCGAGGGGGAGTCCGCGCGTCCCCGCGCGCCAGGCCTCGGGCACGAGGAGGAGCATCTTGCGGACCTGGCCGACCGGGTTCGTCACCGGGGGGCCCCCTCGCCGAGCCGCGCCGACAGGGAGGAGAGGATGGCGCGCGCCAGGGTCCTGCCCTCGGCCGGCTCGAGCAGTTCCGCCTCCGGCCCCCAGGCGAGCGCCTGCCGCACCATCCCGCGGAGGTTGCGCACCACGAGCCGCGCCCGGCGGGAACCATCCGGATCCCGGGTGAACGAGGCACGGGGGAGGAGCCGCGCCGCGATCGGGGCCAGCGAGCCGCGGAAGCGCACGACCGCGTCGACGGGCTCGTGCTCGAAGTACTCCCAGGTCTCCTGCCGGGACCAGGCCCGCAGGTCGAAGTCGGCCGGGACCTCGTAGTCGTGCCCGCGGGGGCGCGCCGGGGCGAGGGTCATGGCGCGGACCCGTTCGACGTAGAACATCCGGAGGCCCCCGCGCAGGTGGCAGTGCCCCACGAAGATCCAGTGGCCGCGGCGCCAGGCGTAGCCGTAGACGTCGACGAGCCGCTCGGTGACCGATCCGTCGGTCTTGCGGTAGGCGATCTTCAGCCGCTTCCGGCGCTCCACCACGTCGGCGAGCCGCCCGAGCAGCTTTCCCGGCGACTCCGGCGGGCCTGCACCCCAGTCGGCCTCGAGGAGGGCGGCCCGCGGGGGCATCCCCTTGGCCCCGACGGCGAGCTTGCGCAGGGCGGTTTCCAGATCTTCGGCGAGGGGGTGGTCGTGCGTGCGCAGCGCCGCCTGCCCGGCGGTCCAGAGCACCGCCGCCTCCTCGGGGGAGAACTCCAGCTTGGGCAGGACGCAGGCGTGGGAGTCGACCAGGTAGGCGCCCTCCCGCCCCTCGTCCTCCTCGAAGATGAGCGGGATGCCCAGGCGGCGCAGGTCGGTCTTGTCGCGCGTCCACTTCTTCTCCCGCGCCGCGTCGCCGCCGGCGTAGTCGCCGGGGAAGGCCTCGTAGATGGTCTCGCGGGTCACCGGTTCGCCGCGGGAGGCGAGCCAGGTGGCGAGCTTGAGGAGGCGCGTCTCGGCCGCAGCCGATTTCCGACGGGGGGTGGGCACGAGGACGCTGAGTGTAGCCCAGGGGGCGCGGGGGGGCGAGCGCCGCGCTACTTCCCGATCCGGTCCAGCCGGTCGGCCTCGATCACGCCGGCCGTCCAGGCGTCCGCCTGAACCTTGTACCAGATGGAGAGCTCGGTCCCGTCGACCGACACGTACCAGCGGCCCTCCTTCATCCAGACCCCGACGTCGTGTGCGCCGACGCGAAACGTGATCACGGGGTGGTGACCTCGACCATCACGCGTCGGCCCAGGTCGTCGACCTGCGCGAGCAGGGCGCGGATCTCGGCGCAGTGGGGCGTGCGGATGCGGGCGGCGCGCAGCAGGGCGCCCCGGACATCGGCGAGGCTGGCGTCGAGCGCCATCAGGTGGGTGAGACGCATGTCGATGACGGGCTCGTCGCGCATCGGTGGAGCATACGCCTTCTGCTATGAATGGGATCCCCCGGAGGATCCGTGCCCCTGGATGCCGACCTGATCGAACAAATCCGCCGTGTTCTGACCGCCGTCGAGCAGATCCTCCCCCGCCCGGTTCCGGCCACCGACTGGACGGTCCACCACGCCGCCGCCTGGCGCCGCCGGCCGCTGGCCGGCTGGCTGGAGCCTCTGCGGTCCCAGGGGGGGCCGGGACTCGACGACCTGCTCGGCATCGACGAGCAGAAGGGGGTCGTCGACCAGAACATCCGGCAGTTCCTGGCCGGCCTCCCCGCCAACAACGTCCTGCTCTGGGGGGTGCGGGGCACCGGGAAGTCGTCGCTCGTCCGGGCGCTGCTCGCCGCCTACGCCCCCCGGGGGCTCCGCCTGGTGCAGGTCGACAAGGCCGACCTGGTGATGCTGCCCGACATCGTCGACAGCCTGCGCGACCAGCCCTACCGCTTCGTCCTCTTCGCCGACGACGTCTCCTTCGAACCCGGCGAGTCGGGCTACAAGGCGCTGAAGAGCGCCCTCGACGGCTCGGTCTACGCGGTGCCCGAGAACGTGCTCATCCACGTGACCTCGAACCGCCGCCACCTGCTGCCCGAGTTCGAGACCGACAACCGGGGGGCGATGCTCGTGAACGACGAGATCCACCACGGCGAGTCGGTGGAGGAGAAGATCTCCCTCTCCGGACGGTTCGGCCTCTGGGTCGGGTTCCACTCCTTCAGCACCGAGCAGTACCTGGCCGTGGTCCGGCAGTGGATCGACCGCCTGTGCACCGCGCGCGGGACCGTGCTCCCGTGGGACGCCCGGGCGCGGGACGCCGCCGTCACCTGGACCCACAGGAAGGGGGACGCGAGCGGCCGGATCGCGTTCCAGTTCGCCGCCCACTGGGTGGGGAGCGAGCTTCTCGCGAGGGACGGGAAGGGCGGAAGGGGATAGGGTCCGGACGTGGCCTGGCTGCTCGGCGACCCGGCGGCGATGCGCGTCATCGCCTTCCTGGCCCACGCGCTCTTCCCGGCGGTGGTCTTCGCCATCGGCACGACCCTCACCTTCCAGGAGGTGGCCCGGCAGCTAGGCAGGGGCGGCCTGCTCCTGCGAACCCTCGTCGTCGCCTGCGTCCTCGTCCCGCTCGCCACCGCGGCCGTGGTGAAGTTCCTCCACGTCCCGCTCCTCCTCGGTGGCGTGATGCTCATCGCCTCGGTGGCGCCCGGAGATCCGTTCGACCTGGTGGAGGCGAAGGGGAAGAAGGGGAACCTGGCGCTGGCCTCGGCCCTCTTCCCCGTGCTCGTGCTGGTGATGCCCTTCACCGTCCCGGTGTGGCTGGGGATCTTCAGCCGCTGGTTCCCCCTCCACCTGGCCGTCTCGCCGCTGCCCCTCTTCCTGGAGATCGCCCCCTACACGCTGCTCCCGCTCGCCCTCGGGCTGGCCTGTCGCGAGTGGCTCCCCTCGGGGGCGGCGGTGCTGGCGCGGGTGGCAGGCACCTTCGCCCGGGTCGCGATGGTGGTGCTCCTCGCGGCCTTCCTCTGGCCGGCCCTCACCACCCTGGCCAGGTTCGACGCGCCCTCCTTCGCGGCCATCTTCCTGGCCGTGACCTTCTCGCTCTGGGCCGGCTACCGGGCCGGAGGTCCGGACCGCGGCGACGGCATCAGCCTGGGCGTGACCTCGGCGCTGGGGAACCTGGCCGCCATCGTGCTCGTCACCCACGCCTGCTATCCCGGCGTGCACGTCTGGAACACCGCGCTCGCCTACGTGGTCGTCCGGTGGGTCGTGTTCAAGCTCTGCTACCTGTTCCTCCGGTACCGGATGGCGAGGCGTCCTACTCCATCTCGAACGCCAGGTAGTTGAGCCGCCCCTGCCGTTCGAGCTGGAGCACCACCGGCTGCCCTGGTTTCACGGCGAGTACGGCCTGCCGGAGCCCCTCCACCGACTCCACGGGCGTCCCGTTCATGGCGTGGATGACGTCCCCGGGCAACAGCGCGATCCCGCTGGCGCCGCCCTCCACCGTCCGGGCCGCCACCACCACGCCGTGGCCGATGCGCAAGGGCGGGATGATGCCCCGGAGCTTGTCGCTCACCTCCACGCCCAGGATCCCGAGGCGGGGCACGAGCCCCCTGTCCGGGTTGGCGAGGTCGGCGAGCAGGTCGGTGGGCTGCTTCGCCTCCGGTGCATTCACCGTGAGCTCGATGCGGCGGTCCCCGCGCAGCACGCCGAGCAGCACCGGATCGCCCACCTGGTGGAGGAAGAGCGCGCCGGTGAGGGCGGGCAGGCTGTCGACCGGCCGGCCGTCGAAGGTGTCGATGACGTCGCCCGGCTGCACCCCGGCCGTCGCCGCGGCCGACCCGGGGACGACGTCGGCGACCAGCACGCCCCAGTCGCGGGGCAGGCCGAGGCCGGTGGCCAGCACCGGCGTCACCGCCTGGGCGGCGATGCCCGCCTCGATGCGCCGGACGTAGCCATGCTTCCGGAGGCTGTCGTAGGCGAAGCGGACCATCGGCACCGGGATGGCGAAGCCCAGCCCCTGGCTGCCGCCCGACTGGCTGACGATGAAGGTGTTGATCCCCACCAGCGCCCCGTCCGCGTTCACCAGCGGCCCGCCGCTGTTGCCTGGGTTGATCGGCGCGTCCGTCTGGATGAGCAGCATGGGGGTGGGGAGCGGCGTCACCACGTCGAGTTGCCGCGCCGAGGAGGAGACGACCCCCATGGTGACGGTGTTCGCGAGCCCCTGCGGGCTGCCGATGGCGAAGACCAGCTCGCCCTGCTTCACCTTGGCTGCCGGATCGAGGGCCAGGGTGGGGAGTCCGGTGGCCTCGATGCGCAGGAGCGCCAGGTCGATGCTGGCCTGCGTGCCCACCACCCGCGCGTCGTAGATCCGCTGCCGGCCGTGCCGCGCTGCCGGGCCATCCCCGTCGGGCGGTCCGGGCAGGACGACCTGGATCTTCTGCGCCCCGTGGATCACGTGCTCGTTGGTGAGGACGTAGCCGGACGGGTCGACGATCACGCCCGAGCCGATGGTGCGCTGCCGGGAGACGAGCGGCCCCTCGGCGCCGACGGGCTCGCCGGCCGGGCCGTAGCCGGTGACCCGGATCTGGACCACCGCCGGGGAAACCTTGGCGACCAGCCGGGAGACCGCCGCGTTGAGTTCGTGGAGCACCGGCGAGCCGGCGCCCGCCTTCCCGGCCTGCGCCCGGGAGGGCCCGGCCAGCGACAGGAGCGCGAGTGCGACGACGGTGCGAAAGGGAAAGGTACGGTCGGACCAGGGCATCGGAATCCTCCACCTCATGCGTAGCATGGGGCGACGCCGGGGATCCCTGCCGGGCCAAGCGCCGGCCGTCAGGAACGAATCCCTCGCGGTGCAGAAAGACCGCACGGGTCGACGTCCACCCGCATCTTCATCGGGATCGGGGGACTCGTCGCGGCGGCGGTCCTCGTGTTCCTCTACACGACGTGGCCGTTACCGGGCAGGGAGCAGGACCTCGGTCACGCGGACCTGCTCGAGCAGCACGCGCCCCCGGCGCTCCACCCGGAAGGTCACCCGGCCGTTCTGGAGATCCCGGAAACGGGTCTCCAGTTGCGGCGTGACCTCGACGATCTCGAAGACCTTTCCGTCCGGGTCGGTGACGGCCCAGAACGAGGTCTCGGCGGGGCCCTTGCGGGAGAGGAACCCGGTGAGCTCGCGGGTGGCGCCGCCAGCGAGCTCCGCGACGGGCGGGCTCGCCGGCTGGGGGGCGGGGCGGGCGCAACCGGCCAGCGCGGTGCCGAGGAGGGCGCAGGCCAGGGCGGCGATCGGGGCTCGGTTCATCTGGTTCCCTACCTGACCACCACGTGGACCGACGTTCCCACCGGCACGACCATGCCGGTCCGGGCGTAGGCCGTGCCTCCCGCGGGCACGGTGTCGAGCTTGTAGGTGTGGCTGGCTCCCGGGAAGTCCAGCGTGAGCGCCGTCGCCGTTCCCTTCCGGACGGTCGAGTAGGCCGACACGTCGATGGCCGCGAGCGTGTAGGCGCCCGTCACCCGCGTGGGGTAGCCGTAGCCCTCGGGGATCGCGGTGGCCGGGAAGAGGCCGAAGAGGGAGGCGCCGGCACGCGCGAACTCGTCGGCGAAGCCCGTGCCGCCGGCGTTCCGGATGAGGCCGTCGAGGCACGCGACGCCGCCGGTGGCGCAGGTGATGGTGCCGCTCAGGATCGAGGTCCCGTATCGACGGTTCACGAAGGCGCCGAAGGCGCCGGCGAGCGCGTAGCTGTTCTGCTCCGGGTACAGCCAGCCCGTGTAGCTGATGCCTCCGCCCGACCCGACGTAGGGACGGATCCGCTCGGTCGGGATGATGGAGGTCTGGTCGGGCGTCGCGACCGGGACCACGATGTCCTCGACCATGGTCGCGGTCGTCTCCTCGAGCCAGGTGTCGTTGGTGACGTCCCGGAGGACCGGCCGCTGGTAGAAGTTCACCATGTGGGTGAGCTCGTGGAGGAGCGCGGAGCCCAGGTAGCTCCGGCTGGTGTCCCTGAGGTGCACCTGCGCCGCGTCGATGAAGAAGGCCAGCGCCTCGTTCGACGAGCCGAACTCCGGTCCGGCGCCCTGGAGGAAGTTGTTGATCCCGTAGAAGTAGCCCACCCAGGTCTTCCGCTTCGCCGGATCGATCGGGACCTGGAGGAAGACGACGTTCACGTCCTGCAGCCCGGGGGCGTCCGAGATGAGGAGGCCCGCGATCGAGGGGCCGACGGTCCCCCAGACGTCGCCGAGGAGGGCCTTCACACGGGCGAAGCCGCCGTTCGCCTCGTCGCCGGCGGCGCCGCAGACGGTCGTCCGGAAATAGGCGAGGTCGTCGGCGGTCAGGCTGCCGGCCGTCTCGGCGTGGGGGTCCACCCAGAAGACCGCGCGCCTGCCACCGGGGAGGTTGCAGATCGCCCGGGCGAAGGTCGCGTAGGTCGGGGCCGGGGTGGTGGCGTTGTCCCGCCAGTCCCGCGGGTCGTTCAGGGCGGCCGGAGCCGACGACGCAGCGGTGAGGGCCCGGGGATCGGCGGAGGCTGCCGGACCGGCGAACGAGCGCAGCGACAACCCCAGCAGCCGGTTCTCCCGGAGGAGCCCCTCGTGCCATCGATCGTGCCCCGTGTCGTCCGGGCCGGCGGCCGGGAGGGATTCGATCCGGAGCGCAGCCGGTGCCGGCGCCGGTGGCGAGGCGAGCGTCCCGGGCGAGGGAAGGGTGTCGACGGGGATCGCCGTTCCGTTCGAGAAGAGGAGCAGGACCTGCTTTCCGGCCGACATCCCCGTCAGGCGGAAGTCGAGCGTGACGGGGCAGGAAGTCGTGTTCCGGAAGCGCCAGACGCCGGTCCCGCTTCCGGAGTAGGTGGTGCTGCCCACCGCGCCGCACGATGCGCCGGTGCAGGCCGGCTCGAGCGCCGGAGCCGGCGAGGAGCAGGGTCCCGGCGCGGGATCGCTCGAGCCCCCGCAGGCCGCCAGGAGGAGCGCGGCGAGGGCGACGGCCGCCGTCGATCCGTGCCGGGTGCGGAGGAGGTTCGGGCAGGGATCTTCCCGGCGGGATGGGCGAGGCATGACGAGGGAAAGCATAGTCGGGGACCGGAGGGGGCGCCCATCCTGAGGAACGCCCATCGAACGGCCGTCCCGTCCCCCTCCTCGGCACCGAGCCGTGAGAGACTCTCAGTGCGTGGCCCCCCCTCCCGGCACGCCCCAAACGAATCGGAGAATCGGGGTCACGGGATCGGGTCTACTCCGTCCAGATCCGGGCGATGGAGTGGGGCGCCACGGAAGTGACAGGTAGTGAACATGCCTGGACTCTTTGGCCGGGAGCATCCGGCGGCTCCGCCGCCACCCATGCCCCGCCCCGACGCCGTCGAGATCGCCGCCGAGCGGGTCCGCCACGTCTCCGGCGTGACCGCCCTCTGGTGGTACGGCGACGGTCCCTGGTTCGCGTGCGCGCGCCACTGCGGCGAGAGCCACGTGGCGGCGGCCCGCACCCTGCACGACGCCCTCCTGCAGCTCGAGGAGGACCTCCGCGCCCGGAACCGCGACACCATCCGCGAGGCCTTCCGGCTGCTGTAGGATGGAGGGGTGGAAGTCTCCACCCTCCCCGCGGCCGAGAGCGAGCGCCGGCTCGGGCTCCTCCGGCGGGGGCTCGACGCGGCCGGGCTCGACGGGGCGCTGCTCCTCCAGGCGGTCGACGTGCTCTGGGGATCGGGCACCCGCCAGAACGCGGCGCTCTGGGTTCCCGCCGTGGGGGAGCCGATGCTGCTCGTGCGCAAGAGCCTGGAGCGCGCCCGCGCCGAGAGCCCGCTCGAGCACGTCGTCCCCTTCCCCCCGTCCCGCGAGCTGGCCGGGCGCCTCGGGCCGGCCCGCCGCATCGGCCTGACCCTCGACACCGTCCCGGTGGCGACGCACCAGTTCTGGGCGCGGGCGCTCCCCGGCGCGGAGTGGTTCGACGTCTCGGCGCTGGTCCGGAATGAACGGAGCGTGAAATCCGCCTGGGAGCTCGAGCGGATGCGGGAGACCGCGCGCCTCCTCGGCGGGGTGTTCCGGGAGGTGCCCTCGTTCCTGCGCGCCGGGATGCGGGAGGTGGACCTTTCCGCGGAGATCGAGGTGCGGATGCGCCGGGCCGGCAACGAGGGCAGCCCCCGGGTCCGCGGGTTCAACCAGGAGTTCTTCATGGGGCTCGCCATCGCCGGCGGGGCCGCCACCGCGCCGAGCTACTTCGACGGCCCGGTGACCGGGCGCGGCCTCTCTCCCTCCTCGCCGCTGGGCGCCTCGGTCGACGTCATCGCCCGGGACGTCCCGGTGCTGATCGACTACACGGCCATCCGGGGCGGGTACGTCACCGACATGACGCGCATCGCGGTGTGCGGCCGGCTGGCGCCGGAGCTCGAGCGGGCCTTCCGGGTGGCCCGCGAGATCCAGGACGAGCTCGCCGCGGGGCTTCTCCCCGGCGCGGTCCCGAGCCGGCTCTTCGCCACGGCGCTCGAGCGGGCCGGCGAGGCCGGGCTGGGGGACCGATTCATGGGACCGCCCGGCGCGCAGGCGCGATTCGTCGGCCACGGGCTCGGCCTCGAGCTCGATGAGCTTCCGGTCCTCGCCCCCGGGTTCGACGCCCCGCTGCGGCAAGGGCAGGTGGTGGCCATCGAGCCCAAGTTCGTCTTTCCCGGCCAGGGCGCCGTGGGAATCGAGAACACCTGGGCGGTGGGGGAGCGGGGCGGCGAGCGGCTCACGGAACTCCCCGACGACCTGATGGTGGTGGCGTGACGAGACCCGATCGACGCCGGGTCGCCCTGCTCCTGGTGATCGCCGCGGCGATCGTCGCCGGGATCTTCCTCGCCACCCGGGCCCCGGATCCGGCCGCGACGGCCCCTCGTTCCGAGGCGCGCCCGTCCGGCGTCGAGGACGTCGGGCGCGGAGCGGCTGCGCGCCCTCCCGCGGAGCGCGAGGCGGCGCTGCCGGCGGCCGACGCGCCGGCCGGGGGATTCCTCGTCCAGGTCCGGGCGGCCGGGAGGCCGGTCCCCGGCGCCGAGGTCCGGCTCTACCGGAGGCCCGCCGTCGCCGTCGCCGGGCGCGACAGGTGGGACCCGGCCGGTTCGGGGCAGGCCGGGCCCGACGGGGCGATCTTCCTCGCCGCCGCGGTGGGGGCGCACCTCGTCGCCGCGTCGGCCCCCGGTCTCGCCCGCTCGCACCAGGAGGTCGTCCGGCCGTCCGGGGAGGAGCGGACCCGCGTCGTGATCGAGCTGCCCGCGGCGGTCGGACTGGCCGGGCGGACCGTCGAGCGCACGGGGGCGAACCCGGTTCCCTTCGCGACCGTCACCGTCGCGCCGACCCGTCGAGGGCTGGCGCTCCGCCGTCCCGACCTCCCGCCCGAGGAGCGCATCACGGTCACCTCGGACGAGCGCGGCGAGTTTCGCATCGCCGGGCTCGCCGCGGGCCGGATCGAGGTGGAGGCGCGCGCCGTCGGGCACGCCATGGCCCGTGCCCACGACGTGGCGGTCCCGCGCGGCGCCGAGCTCTTGCTCGAGCTGCCGGCCGCCGGGGTCGTCGAGGGCGTGGTGACCCGGGACGGACGGCCGGTGCCGGGCGCGACGGTGTCGATCCTGGCCGCGGGCGAGCCGGTGCTCGTGGAATCGGGCCCCGTCGGTGGGTTCGCCGCGGAGGTGGAGCCCGGTCTCCACCGGGCTTTCGCCCGGCTCGGGGGCGCGACCGGGACGGCGGGGCGGGTCATCGCGGTCGCCGCGGGCGCGACGGTGCGCGGGGTCGAGATCCGGCTCGGTCCCTCCGCTGCCATCGCGGGGCGGGTCCGGTCGGCGGCCGGTCCCGTCGCCGGTGCCGCCGTGGTGGCCGTGCTCCACGGGGACCTCGCCAATCCGGCCAGGGGCGCCACCGGCGCCGATGGCGGGTACGAGCTCCGCGGGCTCGCACCGGGCGTGTACCGGATCTCGGCCTCGGCGCAAGGGTTCGCGGCCACGGTCGTTCCCGGGGTCACGCTTCGGACCGGAGACCGGTTCACCCTCGACGTGCTCCTCGTCTCCCCCTCGGCCGTGTCCGGGACGGTGACCGACATGGACGGGCGCCCCGTCGCAGGTGCGCTCGTCTCCGCGGACGGGCAGGGGATTCGGGGCCCCGGCCCGGGAGGCGGAGGGGGAGGGGGAGCCGGTGTCGCCACGGCGTCGCTGGCCGCGCTCACCGGCGCCGACGGGCGCTACCGCCTCGAGGGCGTGTCGCCGGGCCCGGTCCGCGTGTCGGCCCGGAAGGACGCCACCTCCCCCGCCGCCCTCAAGGTCGTGACGGTCGAGGAGGGCGAGACCGTCACCGCCGACCTCTCCCTCGTCGAGGGTGGCGTCGTCGCCGGCACCGTGGTCGATCCGGCGGGGAACCCCGTCGCGGGCGCGATGGTCTGGACCTCGGGCGGCGCCGGGCCACCCCGGCCCGGCGAGGCCCGCCAGGCGACCGCCGACGGGGCCGGCGCGTTCCTGCTCGCCCTCCCGCCGGGCACCTACGGACTGGCCGCGAGCCGGGCCCGGAGCCGGTTCCGGTTCGCCGGGCGCCCCGCGCCGCTCGCCACCGTGCAGCTCGTCGCCGGCCAGCGGGCCGAGGTGAGCCTGGTGTTGCCGGACGACCCGGCCCCCGGCATCACGGGCCGCGTGCTCGAGCCCGGGGCCGTCCCCGCCGCAGGCGCCATCGTCTGGGTCGGGGCGCTCGGCGCCGGGCTCCAGGCGACGCAGGCCGACACGGAGGGCGCCTTCAGCCTCCCGTCGCCCGGAACCGGCCCGGTCCAGGTCAATGCGCGCAGCGGCGGGCGCACCGGGAGCGTCGAGGCCACGCCGCCGGCGGGCGACCTGGTCGTCCAGCTTCAGCCCGCGGCGACCGTCCACGGGCGCCTGGTCGGGGAGCCTGCCCCCGAGACCTTCTCCGTCACCGCCAGCCAGCGCACCTCCTTGCCCGGTGGCGGCACGCCGGAGCAGCAGTTCGCGAACGCCAGCTTCGACCTCGAGGACGTGGCGCCGGGGCAGGTCTCCCTCCACGTGAAGACGGCCGACGGGCGAATGGGAGATGCGCAGCTCACGCTCGCGGCCGGGGAGTCGAGGGGCGTGGACGTCGTGCTCTCCCCGGCTTGCACCGTGACCGGGAGGCTGGTGGATTCGGCGACCGGCAGGGCGGTGACCCGTGCCCGCATCCTCGTCGACGGCGTCGCCTCCCGGCGCTACGGCGTGGACCCGGCCGGCCGCTTCACCCGCATCACCGCGGAGGGAGAGCACCAGCTGGGCGTGGCGGCGATCGGCTACGCGCCCAGGAGCATCCAGGTGAAGGCGCGCGCCGGCGCGCCGGTCGACCTGGGAGACGTCGCCCTGACGCCCGCGGCGCAGCCTCCCGGCGGGCGGTGAGCGCCCCTCAGGCCGCCGAGGGCGGGGTGGGTCTGGTCGACGGTGCCCGCGGGGCCGGACCGGCCAGCCGGGCGTCGTGGCCTCGGAGGAAGCGCGCCATGGCCGCGTCGGGGCCGAGCACGTGATCCTCCAGCCATCGGTCCATCCACATCCCCATCTCGAGGAGCAGGTCCGCAGGCGACGGGCTCTCCTGGTACTCGGCCTTGCGGCGCGCCAGCTCGGTGGCGAAGGCGAGGTGGAGCGACCAGTGCGCGTCGAGGTCGGGGTAGCCGGCCTGCCACATGGCGCGCTCCTCGGACGCGAAGTGCTCGGCCGCGTACCGCTCCAGGAAGGTGAGCACCAGCTCCGCCATGCCGACCTGCCCGGTCCGGGCCGCCGACCGCAGCATGGTGACGTTCGCGAGGAGCTCCTCGTGCTGCCGGTCGATCTCCGCGACGCCGGTGGCGAGATCAGGACGCCAGATTGCCGTACCCATACCCGGAGTGTGCGGCGCACGGATGCACAGTTCAAGGATTCGATCGGGTGGGACAGAAGAATGAGAAAAGGCTAAAGGTGTGCCTCCCCACCTCGGGCATCCCCGAATGACCAAGACCAATCCCGCCTGGACCTCGGCCGTCCCCGCCGCCGCCGCTGCTGTCCTCGCGCTCGCCGTCCTCGTCCCCCTCCCGGCTGTCCGCGTCCTCGCCGGGATCGTCCTCATGCTCGCGGTCTTCGCGGCCGTGCACCACGCCGAGGTGATCGCCCACAAGATCGGCGAGCCCTTCGGGACGCTGGTGCTGGCGGTGGCGGTCACCGTCATCGAGGTGGCGCTCATCGCCTCCCTCATGCTCTCGGCCGGGGCGGAGAAGCCCGAGCTGGCCCGCGACACGGTGCTCGCCGCCGTCATGCTGGCCGCCAACGGGATCGTGGGGCTGTGCCTGCTCGCCGGCGGGGTCCGCCACCACGAGCAGGGATTCCAGGTGCGCGGGGCGAGCGCGGCCCTGGCGGTGCTCGCGGCGCTGTCGGTGATGACGCTCGTGCTCCCCAACCACCTGATCGCGACGCCCGGCCCCACGCTGGCCCGCTCCCAGCTCGTCTTCGTGGGGGTGGTGTCGCTGGTGCTGTACCTGACCTTCGTCTTCGTCCAGACCGTTCGCCACCGCGACTACTTCCTCGTCGAGGACGGCGGCGGCGACGAAACGCACGCGCCCCCGCCCTCCACCGGCGCCGCCCTGGCCAGCCTGGGGCTCCTGCTCGTCGCGCTGGTCTCGGTGGTGGGGCTCGCCAAGGTGCTCTCCCCCGACATCGAGCGGGCCGTGGCCGCGGCTGGCGCGCCGGTGGCCGTGGTGGGCATCGTCATCTCGATGGTGGTCCTCCTGCCGGAGTCCGTGGCGGCGCTCCGAGCGGCCCGCAAGAACCAGTTGCAGAACAGCCTCAACCTGGCGCTCGGCTCGTCGCTGGCGTCGATCGGGCTCACCATCCCGGTCATCGCCGCGGTGTCGATCGGCTTCGGGAAGCCCATCGCGCTCGGGATCTCGGCCAAGGACACCGTGCTGCTCGCGCTCACGCTCCTCGTGAGCGTGATCACGCTCGGCACCGGGCGCACCACGGTGCTGCAGGGGATGGTCCACCTGACCATCCTCGCCGCCTACCTGTTCCTCTCCGTCGTTCCCTGACCCCGCCCCGGAGGGCGCCCTACGCGGGCGGCAGGTCGAGGCAGTAGTCGTGGGCGTCGAGGGCGGCGCGGTCCATCGTGCCCGCCTTCACCCGGCGCACGACCTCCTCGCGGGGAAGGTCGAAGATGGCCTCCAGGATCTGGCCGTGCAGGGCCGGCTTCGCCTGCCCGATCACGAAGAGCACGCGCGCGCTGTGCTGGACGTAGCGGGGCGAGAGCAACTGGTGCCGGAGCAGGTCCATGATCACCGGAGCCTTGCTGCGGTCGAAGCGCCCCGGCTCCCCGCGCCGATCCTGCTCGGCGAAGAAGGCCGCCGTCCACTCGTCGTGGTAGGCGAAGACCTTGTCGAAGAGGGCCCGGTCGAAGCGGGCGCCGGCCTTGACCGTCTCGGCCTTCCTCCCCAGCACCACGCCGTCGGCGGTGAGTTCCTGGCGCAAGAGCGTCCCGTCCTTCGTGACGGGCGCCTGGTGGTGGGCGAGCGACCAGAGCCACGACACGTAGATCCGGTAGGTGGCCAGGTCGTTCATGAAGCGAAGCTTGAGCTCGTAGTCGTCGATGGCGGCGGCGAAGTTGCCGTTCAGGATCTGGAAGCCGTAGTTGGCCGCCATGTAGAGCGAGTGCTGAACGTGCTCGATGGTCACGTCCCCCTTCGGGACCTGGTAGATGGCGTCCCACAGCGAGGCGGAGAGGAGCTTCTCGGGGGCGTCGAGCGACTCCCGGGCGATCACCAGCGGCGTGATCTTCCCGGCGGCGTCGAGGACGCCTCGCGACTGGAGCAGCTCCCGCTCGGCGGCGGACAGGCCGGAGGCCGGAACGGGAACGGGGCGCCCGGCCACCTCCACGGTCTCGAGCGGCCGGTCGACGAAGGCCTGGAGGTCGGGCAGCTTCGCCTGCAGGGGCGCGTTGCCGGCGGCCACGTACTCGGCCTCGGGGCTCGCCACCCAGCTCTGCCGGTAGGCGTCGTAGAGCCGCCCCTTCGTCTTCCCGTCGAGGATCTCGGCGAGGGTGGGGCGCGCCCCGGCCGGCAGCGGTGCGTCGGGCACGAAGGTGAGGCCGAGCAGCCGCTCGCGCATCTTGTCGATCACCATGGCGCGGATGGCGAGCGGGTTGTACTGGGCGCGGCCGTACGGATCGCCCTTCTGGTAGATCATCACCGCGGCCATGCCGCCGATGGGCGAGGCGTGGGTGAGCGCCCCGTCCTTCATGCCGGCCATGGTCATGAGCAGCGCGTTGTAGCGCTGGTAGGCGATCATGTTGGGCGTGGCCATGCCCACCGACTGCGGGTCGGGGAAGATGCCCTTCGGGTCGTCCTTCCACATCTCGATGAGGCTGCCCAGGTAGTCCCAGCGCCCCACGTTGGTGCCGAGCAGGCGCCGGCGGAAGGTCCAGGCGATGGCCGGCAGGTAGCGCCCGGCCATCCCCTCCTCGTAGAGCATCTTGGCCTTGAGGGTCCCGGCCGGAACGCCGATGAGCTCCTCGATGCGGGAGAGGAGGCGCTCGACGATGAGCGCCTCCCGCGGGGTCTGCATCTTGGGGATGTAGAAGTAGGTGCCGCTGCCGGCGCGCCGGAGCGCGTCGAAGTTGTTCAAGGCCCAGAGCACAGCGATGACGACGGTGGCGGGGGCCGGCTTCCCGTCGACGGTGACGTGGTCGTAGCGCAGGTGGATGCTGGGAGGCCGGGCGAGGCGGGTCGGCCACTGGGCCGGGGGCCGGTCGATCCGGTAGCTGCGGGTCTTGCCCTTCTTCGACACCTCGTAGGGTTTCGTGTCCCAGTTCCCCGCGAAGATCTCCTTGGCGTTCTGCATGGCCGCGTAGACGCCCACCGGCTCGCCGGCCGGGGCGCTCTCGGGGTGGAAGTGGGGCGGCGAGGCGTCCTCGAAGTCCGGCATGTTCATCGGCGCGGGGCTGTTGAGCGCGTTCATCGCCATGTCGAGCGGGGCCCAGGGGCCGGTCAGCTCGAGTCCCGGGTTGCGCCCCGGGTGGACGTGATCGGGGATGGCCACCTGGTCGTTGAGCCGCCAGCGCCACGGCGTCTCCCGTCCCAGGAAGTTGTCGACGAGCCCCTGCACGATCTGCCGGTAGGTCCAGGCCTTCCCGGAGATCGGGTCCTCGAAGCTCTCGTCCCATGCCGGCCAGGCGTACTTCGCGGTCACCGAACCCGGCGCCGCCAGGATGGCGCGCCGGGAGGCGAGCGCCTCGGCGATGGCCGGATCGATCTCCCGGGAGAGCAGCGTGATGGTCTCGTCGACGTCGAGCTCGCGCCCGTTGACGGTCTTCTTGCCGAAGAGGCCGGGGAACTGCTGGAGGATGTCCGCGCGGATCATGGGGTCGACTCCTCTGAAGGGGCCGGACCGATCCGGCCGGAGACAGGTCTGTTTACCCGGAATGGCTCCGCCCGGGTCTTCTTTCCGGTGATCCCGAAGGGGTCGGAGACCCCTAAACGGCTATCAGCTTCAGGAGCGCCGCCCTGTCGGCGGCCAGCAGCTCCTTCACCCGCTCCTGCGCCACGTCGGCGACGATGATCTCGCCGACCTCCTCGTTGACCACGTTGAAGAGCCCCTGGCGCTTCATGCCCTCGGCCTGACGCTGGTTGTCCTCGGTCGGGGTCACGTAGTGCACCGAGTGGATCTTGTACCGGTGCATGAGGAAGAGCTGGAGCAGCGTCATGAGCCGCTTCTTGCGGAGCGCGAGGTCGAAGTTGTTCTGGTCGCGCACCGAGAGGATGTTGCGCCCCTTCCGGTCCTGGATCACCGCGAACACCACGTTGGCCCGCACCTTGCCATCGGGGCCGAGGAGCCCGAGCTCGAGCAGGTCGGAGCCGGCGCTGCGCGGCTTGAGCGAGACCTTGAGCTTCTCGGACAGCCCGTGGTGCGTCCGCCAGGCGTCGATCCAGTCCTCGAGGACCTTGACCGGGACCTCGGTCTGCACGAGGTGCTGGTGCTGGGTGGAGCCCTGCCCCATGGCCTTGGTCGTGGAGGTGCGGCCGGAGATGGACATGAGGCCGGCGTCGGCGCGGGGGCCGCCCACCAGCGTTTGCGGCGTGCGGTAGCCCGACTCGAGGAGCCGGAACTTCCGCTGCAGCCGGGCCAGCGCCAGCATTCCGTCCTGGCGGAGCGCGGTGGCGAATTCCTCGGAGGCGAGGCCATCGATCTGGTGGCCACCGTACGTGATGAAGTTGAAGACGAAACCCATCTTCCCGAGCTCGATGGGGAAGGCGCGCATCTGCTCGTCGTTCATCCCGGTGGTGTCCCAGTTGAAGGACGGCGACAGGTTGTAGGCCATCATCTTGTCCGGGAAGACGGCGTGGATGGCGTCGGCGAACCTCTTCGCGTCGTGCAGGTCGGCGGTCTTGGTCTCCATCCAGAGGATGTCGGCGAAGGGGGCCGCCGCCAGCGACTTGGCGATGGCGTAGTCGATGCCGCCGCGAACCTGGTAGTAGCCGTCCGGCGTCTTGGCGTGCTCGCAGTCCCAGATGATGTTCACGCCGATCTGGCGGGCCTTCTCGCGGGCCTTGAAGAAGGGCATGCTCCCGGCGTAGGCCAGCCACTGCTCCTTGGTCACGGGCGGCGGATCGCCCTCGTTGTGGCGGAAGGCGATGGCGTTGCCCACCGCCTCGGCGTAGGTGCAGATCCCCGCCTCCAGCTGCCAGGCGTCGACGAACTTGTCGAAGACCTTGTCGAGCGCGGCGTCGACGGTGATCTTGCCGGCCTTGCACTCGGCCGCGGCGGCGTCGACGGCCCTGGTGAAGCCGCTGGTCGTCAGCCAGGCGTCGGCCGCGGCGTACTCCTCGTCGCAGAGGGCGTAGAGGAGGTGGCCGGAAAGCTCCTCGACGCCGGCCCGGTGGAACTGCCGGAGCATGGCGAGGAAGGCCGCCTTGAAGGTGGGGATGGCGACGTTCACGGCGCCCAGGATGAAGGGCTGGTCCCGGTCGTCGCTGCGCCCGTCGAGGAGGGTGGCCGACTCGGCGTCGGTGCGGGCCACGATGATGCCCGCCACGCCCATGATGTCGAGCTGGAAGCGGGTCGCGGAGAGCCGCTTCACCTGCTCGTCCTCGGAGACGAGCACCTTGCCCCCCTGGTGGCCGCACTTCTTGACGCCCGGCTTCTGGTCCTCGATGTGGTAGCCCGGGACGCCCACCTCGACGAAGCGGCGGACGAGGTTGCGCACGTGGGCGTCGCCGCCGTGACCGGTGTCGGCGTCGGCGATGATGAAGGGGCGGAAGTCCACCTCGGGGGTGGCCCTGCGCTGCTCCTCGGTCATGCGGGCGCGGGCGAAGGCCTGGTTGCGGTCGGCGGTGAGGAGCGCGCGGACGATGGGTGCGGCCTCGTCGGGCACCTGGGAGAGCGGGTAGCTCGCCAGGTCGGGGCCGGGGTCCTCCTGGTCGGATCCCTTGGCGGAGGTGGCCCAGCCGCCCAGGTAGATGCCCTCGATCCCCATCCGCTTCATGGCCACGGCCTGGCCCGGGGAGTACGGCCCGAAGGTGGTGATGCTCTTCCGCTCGGCGAAGAGCTGGCGGAGGCGGAGGTGGAAGGCGTCGGCCGCGTCTCGCGCCACGGCGTAGTCGGGGCGGATCGTCCCGCGCTGCTCGATCACCTCGCGCGCGGTGTGGACCCTCTTGATTCCGGCGAAGCGGGGGCTCGCAAACCACTCCCTCAGCTGCGCGATTTCCTTTTCGAAGTCCATGCTGATCTCCTGGGTGGGGTCAACGTTGTAAGGGGCGATCGGCCCGTTGTCCCGCCCCCGACGGGATCTTCCGGCCAAGCATTTGAAAAGGGTCCAGGGTCGATCCGGCCGCGGCGGGGCATTTCGAGTAAATCCTGTAAAACGGGCGGCCATCGGCGCGGCCGGGTGGCCCTCTGGCCCGGACCGTGATTACCTCGGGGGATGAAATTTTCCCGGATAGCCCTTGGCCTCGGCGCCCTGGTCGTCGCCATCCAGCTCGTCCCCGTCGCCCGTACCAACCCGCCGGTGCGGTCGATGGTCCCGGCGCCGCCCGAGGTGGCGGGCATCCTGCGGCGGGCCTGCTTCGACTGCCATTCCAACGAGACCGTCTGGCCGGTGCAGGCCTACGTGGCGCCCCTCTCCTGGCTCGTCGCCCACGACGTCAAGGAGGGGAGGGAGGAGCTCAACTTCTCCGAGTGGGGTCCGAAGGCGGAGCAGAAGGCGGCCAAGGAGGTCCCCAAGGAGGTCGGGAAGGGGGACATGCCGCCCTTCCTCTACGTGGTCGCCCACCCCGGGACGAAGCTCACCAGCGACGAGAAGGCGCTGCTCGCGAACTGGGCCCAGGGGCTCGGCTCCGGGCGGTAGGCGACCCGACCCGCCGTCCCCGGCGCCCGCGCGGTCTAGCGCGAGGGACGGGCCTTCCGATCCCGGAGCGCCGCCAGTTCGGCCTCGAGAGCCGCGATCCGGCGGTCGCGCGTCGCGAGGGCCTCCTCCACGATCCCGGCCTCGCCCCAGATCTTCACACGGCGCTGGTGGGCGTAGTCGATGAGGAAGACGTGGACCCGGGGGTTCTCGGTGAGGTTGCCCAGGCTGATGTACTGGCGGTGGCCAGGAAGAAGCTGCGCTGCTCGGCGACGAACGCTGCCACGTCCCCGGTGATCTCGGTCTCGAAGCCTCCCTCGCGCTCCATCCTGGCGTAGGAGGATCGGGAACCGAGGCGGGACTGGACCGCCTTGACCCCGTCGGTGAAGGCCACGTCGCTCGAGGGAGCGGTGGAGGATGTCCTGGAACTGGCCATGCCCGGGGATCTAGGCGCTGGCGCTCAGCCCCGCTTGAAGTCGTCCGATCGCAGGCCGTGCTTCTTGAGGAGCCGGTGCAGGCTCTCCCGCTCGACCCCGGCGCGGGCCGAGGCACGGGTCACGTTGCCCTGGAACTCGGAGAGCAGCGCGACCAGGTACTCGCGCGAGACCCGATCCTGCGCCTGCTCCAGCACCTCCCGGTAGGGCATGGTAGCGAGCACCGGGCCCGGTGGGAGCACGGGTGCCGGCAGGGCCAGTTCCGGCGGGAGGTCGCGCGGGAGGAGGACCGTCCCGGATGCGATGGCCACCGCCCGCTCGATGGCGTTCTCGAGCTCGCGCACGTTGCCCGGCCAGGCCCAGGAGGTGAGGAGCCGCAGCGCCTCCGGGTCGAGCCCGGTCACCTCGCGCCGCATGGCCCGGGCGTGCTTGGCGAGGAGGTGGGCGGCGAGCAGCGGGACGTCCTCGGCCCGCTCGCGCAGCGGGGGGAGCCGGACGGGGAAGACGTTCAGCCGGTAGAAGAGGTCCTCGCGGAAGCGCCCGGCGGCGGCCTCGGCCTTCAGATCTCGGTGGGTGGCGGCCACCACGCGGACGTCCACCTTCACGGGCGAGGCTTCTCCGACGCGCCGCACCTCCCGCTCCTGGATCACCCGGTTCAGCTTCACCTGCGTCTGCAGGGGCAGCTCCCCGATCTCGTCGAGGAAGATCGTCCCGCCGTCGGCCTCCTCGAAGAGGCCACCCTTCGCGGTGGTGGCGCCCGTGAAGGCGCCCCGCGCGTGGCCGAAGAGCTCGCTCTCCACCAGGTCGGGCGGCAGCGCCCCGCAGTTCACCGGCACGAAGCGACGCGCCCTGCGGGAGGAGTGGTGGTGGATGGCGCGGGCGGCGAGCTCCTTTCCGGTCCCGGTCTCGCCGCCGAGCAGCACCGTGATGTCGAGCCCCGCCGCCTGCTCGAGGAGCCGGAAGACGTCCCGCATCCGGCCGCTCTTCCCCACCAGGTTGTGGAAGGCGTGGATCCCCGCGAGTTCCCGGCGGAGGCTGGCCGCCTCGTCCCGCAGGCGCCTCCGCTCGGCCGCGCGCGCCACCGCGAGCGCGGCGGCGTCGGGGTCGAACGGCTTCTCGAGGTAGTCGTAGGCGCCGAGCTTCATGGCCCGGACCGCGTCCCCCACCGTCCCGTAGCCGGTCATCATCACCACCTCGGTGGAGGGCGAGCGGGCCTTCACGGCGTCGAGGACCTCGAAGCCGCCCGCGCCGGGCATGCGGATGTCGGTGACCACCACGTCGAAGTCGCCGCTGGCGACGAGCGCGAGGGCCCGGGCGCCGTCGAGGGCGGTGGTGACCTCGTAGCCGTCGGCCAGGATCTTCTCGAACAGCTTGAGGATGTTCTCCTTGTCGTCCACCACCAGCACGCGAACGGGGCTCTTCATGGGGCCTCCCCGGCCGGGTCGCGCGGAAGACGGAGCGTGAACAGGGCCCCGGCGCCCGGCCGCGACTCCCCGGTCACGTCGCCGCCGTGGGCGCGGGCGATGGCCCGCGAGACCGCGAGCCCGAGCCCGGTCCCGCGGTCCTTGGTGGTGAAGAAGGGCTCGAAGAGGCGGGCCGCCGCGGCGCCGTCGATCCCCGGGCCGGTGTCCTCGACCTCGACCCGGACCTGCGCGGGATCCTGGACCACGCGCACGATCACCCGGCCGCCCGGGCCGGCCGCCTCGGTGGCGTTGCGCACCAGGTTGGCGAGGACCTGGCGGAGCTTGGCGGGGACGCCCGGGGCCGCGCCGGCGCCCTCCACGCGGACCGTGGCGGCGTCGATGGCGGTGGCCTCGCAGTGGCGGGCCGCCACGTCGTCGCAGAGCTCGCGGAGGTCGACCCGGGCCAGGCCGGCCGGGAGCGGACGGGAGAGGTCGAGCAGCCCCTCCACGATGTCGCGCGCGCGGAGGGCCTCGTCCTCGATGATCCCGAGCTCTTCCCTGAGGGGGCTCTCGGCCTTCTTCTTGAGCAGGCGCGCGTAGCCCAGGATCACCGCGAGCGGGTTGTTGATCTCGTGCGCCACGCCGGCGGCGAGCCGCCCGATGCCGGCCAGCTTCTCGCTCTGGACGAGCCGGTCCTGGTGCTCGGTGAGCGAGGCGGTCATGGCGTTGAACTGCCGGGCCAGCGCGCCGAACTCGTCGGGCGTGTCCACGTCGATGCGGGTGTCGAGCCGTCCGGCGGCGAGCCGGGCGGCCCCCTCCTGGAGCCGCGCGATGGGACGGGCGATGGAGCGCCCGATGTAGAGGCTCACCGCCCCGGCCACCAGCGGCGCGCCGAGCAGGAGCACCACGATCCAGGCCTTGGTGCGCCGCTCGACCCCCTCGACCTCGGCCCGGGCCGCGGCGATCGATCCCTCCGACCGGGCCACGAGCGCCTCGGCCAGGTCCTGGATGCGGGTGACGACGAGCTGGGCGCGGGCGTGCTCCTCCTGCACGAAGGCCCGGTCTCCCCGCACCACCGCCGGGACGATGCCCTGGCGGAAGATGCCGTCGAGCTCGCGGCTGGCGCGCTCGATGGCGTCGACCGAGGCGAGCGCCTCCGGGGAGCTCGAGCTCTCCCGCAGCCGCCGGGTCAGCTCGAGCACCCGCGCCTCCGCCTCGGAGTAGAAGCCGAGGTGGCTCTCGTCCCCGATGATGATGGTGTGGGCCTGGTGCGCGTACTGGTCCCGCACCGCGCTCGCGAGCTGCAGGGCCACCCGGACGTCCTCCTCGGCGACCTTCATCCGCGCCACGGCGTCCTGCGTCCGCTGGAGACCGGTGAGGGCGACCCAGGAGGCGAGGCCGAAGATGGCGACCATCGCCCCGAAGCCGAGGAGGAGCCTGCGCGCGGTGCCGGACCATGTGGAGATCATCGGTGGGTAACCCTGGAGGTCACAGTGTAATCCAATCGGTGACCCGCTGTCCCCTTTCCGGCAACGCGCCTGGATGCCAAGTTCCCGGAATTCCTCGCCTCACGATCCATCTCGGGTCGGGCCATCCCCGGCATGCTTGCTGCTCTCGTGCCGGGTACCCATGCTCTCCCTCCTCCTCTCCCTGGCGGTCGCCGCGGTCGCCCAGCCGAAGGTCCCGCTCCCCGACGACCCCGCGGTCGTGGCGCTCGTCGGCGAGGCCCTGCGGAACAGTCCCGAGATCGGCCGGGCCGACGCCAGCGCCCGTGCCGAGGGCGAGCGTGCGCCGCAGGTCTCCTCCCTTCCCGACCCCACGCTGACCCTCGGCATCCAGAACGACGGCTTCAACGGGATCCAGATCGGCACGATGGAGACCTCGTACTGGCAGGTGATGCTCACCCAGCCGGTGCCGTGGCCCGGAAAGCTCTCGGCCCGCGAGGCCGCCGCCCGGGCCCAGGCCGGCGTCGTCGGCGCCGAGGCGGCGCGGCTCCGGCTCACCACGGCCGCCGAGGTGGAGCGGGCCTACGTGGACCTTCTCGTCGCCCGGGGGCAGCTCGGGCTGCTCGGGAAGCTCGAGGCGCTCTGGGGCGAGGCCGAGGCGATGGCCCGCACCCGCTACGAGGTCGGGCAGGGAACACAGTCCGACCTCCTGCGTGCCCAGCTCGAGCGGACCCGGCTCCGGCAGCGGCGCGTGGCGCTCGAGGGGGAGGAGCGGACACGGGTGCAGGCGCTCAACCGGCTCCGCGTCCGGCCGCTCGACGAGCCGCTGCCCACGCAGAGCCCGCTCGCCGCGTTCTCCGATCCGGTCCTGCGGCCGGCCGCCGAGGCGGTCGCCGACGCCGAGCGGCGCAGCCCCGACCTCGCCATCGCCACGCTGGCCGTGGAGGCCGCCGACCGGCGACTCGACTCGGCCCGCCGGGAGTGGTTCCCCGACTTCGCCGTCACCGCCGGTGTGATGCCGCGGGGCGCGATCGAGCCGATGTGGACGGTCCAGCTGGGCATCACGCTCCCGGTCTGGGGCGCCACCAAGCAGGCCCGCGGGGTGGAGGAGAGCCGGAGCCGGCGCGAGGCCGACCTGCGCGGGGAGGAGGCGGTCCGCCAGCTCGTCCAGCTGCGCGCCCAGGAGCGCCGGACGGTGCTCGGCGCCGCGCTGCAGACCCTCGAGATCTACCGGGGCGGCATCCTCGTCCAGTCGGACGCGGCGGTCCGCTCCACGCTCACCCAGTACCAGGTCGGCAAGGTGACGTTCCCCTCGGTGCTCGAGGTGCTGCGCGGGCTCGTGGTCGACGAGGGCGGGTACCTGGATGCGCTGGCGGCGGTGCAGCGGCTCGCCATCGCCGACCGCGAGGTGAGCCTGGCCCCGCCCGACGGCCTCTCCGGCGGGGGCTCGGGCGGCTCGATGCCCGGCGTCGCGGCCATGTCCACCGGTGGCCGCCCCGGGGGGGCGGGGAGCTCGTCCCAGCCCGCCGCCGTCCCCGCCGCCACCGGCACCCCTTCCGGCATGTGACTCCCAGGAGAATGACGATGAGTGAACACAACGCACCCGCCCCGTCCCGCCGCTTCGGCACGGGGGCGCTCCTCCTGGTCCTGGCGCTGGGGCTCGCCGGCGGCGCGGGAGCCGCCTGGTTCCTGCGTGCCCCGGCCCCACCCTCCGGGGGCGCAGCGCCGGAGGCCGCGGCGCCCACCCGCTACACCTGCCCCATGCACCCGACCATCGTGTCGGAGCACCCGGGCGACTGTCCCATCTGCGGCATGGCCCTGGTGAAGGCCGGATCCGGGGCGGACGGCGGCCACGGGCACGACGGCGCCGGGGTGGAGGGGCTGGCGACCGTCACCATCGACCCGCAGCGGCAGCAGCTCATCGGGCTGCGCACCGTCGAGGTCACCCGGGGCCCGGTCGGCGACAGCTGGCGCACCGTGGGGAAGGTGGCGGTCGACGAGACCAACGTGCACCACGTGAACGTCAAGGTGGGCGGGTTCGTCGACACCGTCTACGTGGACTACGTGGGGCGCCCCGTGAAGCGCGGCGAGCGGCTCTTCACCATCTACAGCCCGGACCTCCTCTCCGTGCAGCAGGAGTACCTGCTCGCGCTGCGGACGCGGAAGGCGCTGGCCGAGGGGGGGGTGGCCACCGGCGCCGGGGACGACCTGGTCGACGCCGCGCGCGAGCGGCTGCGCCTCTGGGACATCCCCGAGAGCGAGGTGGAGCGTCTCGAGAAGTCCGGCAAGCCCACCAAGAACCTGACCCTGTACTCCCCCATGACCGGGGTGGTGACGAAGAAGGAGATCGTCATGGGGCACCGGCTCAACGAGGGCGACATGCCCTACGAGATCACCGACCTCTCCCGGGTCTGGGTGCTCGCCGACGCCTACGAGACCGATCTCTCCCGCATCCGGCTGGGGATGCCGGCCACGCTCTCGCTGCAGGCCTTCCCCAACCAGGCCTTCCACGGGAAGGTCATCTTCATCGACCCCATCCTCGACGCCAAGACCCGCACCGCCAAGGTGCGGCTCGAGTTCGCGAACCCCCGCGGCGAGCTCCGTCCCGAGATGTTCGGCGAGGTGACGCTCCGGTCCGAGAAGCGGGAGGGGCTGCGCATCCCCGCCGACGCCATCATCGACTCCGGGTCGAAGAAGGTCGTCTTCGTGGCGCTCGGGGAGGGGAAGCTGCAGCCGCGCGAGGTCCAGGTGGGGCCCGTGACCGGCGACGCCGTCGAGGTGCTGTCGGGCCTCGAGGCCGGGGAGCGGGTGGTCACCCGGGCCAACTTCCTCGTCGACTCGGAGTCGCGCCTGCGCGCCTCGCTCGCGGCCATGGGGGGGAAGGAGAGATGATCCGCCGGATCATCCGCTTCTCGGCCGAGAACCGGCTGCTCGTCATCGCCGGCACGCTGGTGCTGCTGGCGCTCAGCGTCCACGCGATGCGGAACATCCCGCTCGACGCGCTGCCCGACCTCTCCGACACCCAGGTCATCGTCTACTCCCGCTGGGATCGCAGCCCGGACATCATCGAGGACCAGGTCACCTACCCCATCACGACCGCGCTCCTCGGCGCGCCGAAGGTGAAGGCCATCCGCGGCTTCTCCGACTTCGGCTTCAGCTACGTCTACGTGATCTTCGAGGACGGGACCGACCCGTACTGGGCCCGGACCCGGGTGCTCGAGTACCTCTCCAAGATCACCGGGACGCTGCCGGCCGGTGTGAAGACCGAGCTGGGGCCGGACGCCACCAGCGTCGGATGGGTCTTCCAGTACGCGCTGGTGGACCGGAGCGGCAAGCAGAGCTCGGACGAGCTGCGCTCCTACCAGGACTGGTTCCTCCGCTACGCCATCCAGTCCGTCCCCGGCGTCTCCGAGGTGGCCACGGTGGGCGGGCAGGTCCGCCAGTACCAGATCACGGTCAACCCCACCCAGCTCGCCGCCTACAAGCTCCCGCTGGAGGCGGTGATCGGCGCCGTCCGCCGCGGCAACAACGACGTGGGCGGGCGGCTCGTCGAGCTCTCGGGGCGCGAGTACATGGTCCGCGGGCGCGGCTACGTGAAGTCGATCGCCGATCTCGAGAAGATCGTCCTCAAGTCCGAGGGGGGCACGCCCATCCAGGTGAAGGACGTGGCCAAGGTGGCGCTCGGCCCCGAGATGCGGCGCGGCGTCGCCGACATGGACGGGCAGGGCGACGTGGTGGGCGGGATCGTGGTGATGCGCCAGGGGGAGAACGCCCTCAACGTCATCGAGCGGGTGAAGGCGAAGCTCGAGGAACTCCGGCCGTCGCTGCCCGAGGGGGTCGAGGTGGTCACCACCTACGACCGCTCCGAGCTCATCGGCCAGGCCATCGGAACCGTGAGGAACAAGCTCGTCGAGGAGATCGTGATCGTGTCGATCGTGATCCTGATCTTCCTCTGGCACATCCCCTCGGCCATCGTCCCCATCGTCACCATCCCGGTGTCGGTCGCGCTGGCCTTCCTCCCCATGTACGCCATGGGCATGGGGGCGAATCTCATGTCCCTGGCCGGCATCGCCATCTCCATCGGCGTGCTGGTCGACGGCGCCATCGTCGAGGTGGAGAACGCCTACAACAAGATCCACCTCTGGCAGAAGGCGGGCTCGAAGGGGAGCTTCCACGAGGTGCGGCTCGAGGCGCTGCTCGAGGTGGGGCCGTCGGTCTTCTTCTCGCTGCTCGTCATCGCCGTCGCCTTCATGCCGGTCTTCACGCTGGTCGATCAGGAGGGGCGCCTCTTCCGCCCGCTCGCCATCTCCAAGAACCTGGCCATGGCCATCGCCGCGCTGCTGGCGGTGACGCTCGACCCGGCCATGCGCATGCTCTTCGCCCGCATCGAGCCCTTCCGGTTCAAGCCCAGGGCGCTCGCCTGGCTGGCCACCCAGGCGGTGGTGGGCCGGTACCATTCGGAGGAGAGCCACCCCATCAGCCGGGTGCTCCACCGGCTCTACGAGCGCCCCTGCCGCTTCGTGCTCCGCCATCCCCGCGCCGTCATCGCGGCGAGCCTGCTCCTGGTCGCCGCCACCGTGCCGGTCTACCTCCGGCTCGGGTCCGAGTTCATGCCGCCGCTCAACGAGGGGACCATCCTCTACATGCCGTCCGCGGTGCAGCCCGGCATGTCGGTGGCCGAGGCGCAGGCCGCGCTGCAGGTCCAGGACAAGATCCTGCGCACCTTCCCGGAGGTGAAGAGCGTCTTCGGCAAGGCCGGGCGCGCCAACACCTCCACCGATCCGGCCCCCTTCTCGATGATGGAGACGACGGTGGTGCTGAAGCCCGAGGCGGAGTGGCGGGAGCGGACGCGCTGGTACTCGTCCTGGGCCCCGGAGTGGCTGAAGGCGCCGCTCCGATCCTTCTGGCGGGACCGGATCACCGAGGAGGATCTCAAGACCGAGATGGACGCGGCGCTGCAGCTCCCCGGCATCTCCAACGCCTGGACCATGCCCATCAAGGGGCGCCTCGACATGCTCTCCACCGGCATCCGCACGCCGGTCGGGATCAAGATCTCCGGGGCCAAGCTGCCCGAGATCGAGCGCATCGCCCTCGAGACCGAGGCTGCGCTCCGCACGCTTCCCGGTACCCGGAGCGTCTTCGCGGAGCGGGTGGCCGGGGGCTTCTTCCTCGACTTCGTGCTCAAGCGCGACCAGCTGGCGCGCTACGGCCTCTCCATCGACGACGCCAACATCATGGTGATGACCGCCGTGGGGGGCGACGAGCAGGGCGTGACCGTGGAGGGGCGGGAGCGCTACTCGATCAACGTCCGCTACGCGCGCGACTACCGCGACGACCTCGACGCCCTGAAGCGGGTGCTGCTGCCGCTGCCGCAGGGAGGGCAGATCCCCATGCAGGAGATCGCCGACGTGCTGCTCGTCTCCGGGCCGTCGATGATCCGCAACGAGAACGGGATGCTGGCCGGCTACGTGTACGTCGACTTCGACACCTCGAAGATCGACATCGGCGGATACGTCGACGAGGCCAAGCGGGTGGTGGCCGCGGCGGTGAAGGTCCCCACCGGCTACTCGCTCTCCTGGAGCGGCCAGTACGAGAACATGCTCCGGGTGCGGGAGCGGCTCAAGCTCGTGCTCCCCATCACCATCGTCCTCATCTTCGGGCTGCTCTACATGAACACCCGGTCGGCGACCAAGGCGGGCATCGTCATGCTGGCCGTGCCCTTCTCCGCCATCGGCGCCGTGTGGCTCATGTACGCGCTCGGCTACAACGTTTCGATCGCCGCCTGGGTCGGGATGATCGCGCTCATGGGGCTCGACGCCGAGACCGGCGTGTTCATGCTCCTCTTCCTCGACCTGTCGCACGAGGAGGCCAGGAAGCGGGGGATGCTCAACACCCGCGGCGACCTCACCGAGGCCATCGTGCACGGGGCGGTGAAGCGACTCCGTCCCAAGGCCATGACGGTGGCGGCGGCCTTCATGGGGCTGCTCCCCATCATGTGGTCCACCGGGACCGGCGCCGACGTCATGAAGCGCATCGCCGCCCCCATGGTGGGGGGGCTCGTGACCTCCTTCGCGCTGGAGCTGCTCGTCTACCCGGCGGTCTACCTGCTCTGGAAGGGGAGGGGGTTGCCGGAGGGGGCCGTGACCGCGCCGGATGCGAGGTAGGCGGCGCAAGGCGTCCGCAGGTCGTCCTGCGCGGCGACGTGTCCGCGCCGACGGCCACCTCCAGTTCACCGGATGAACCGGCGAAGTCGTTGATTTCACTCGAACCGGAGTCCCGGTCACGCGTCGTCCCGGCCCCCTGCTGGGCAGGGGGCGCTGCTAGACTCCCCGCATGCGCCGCAACGTGAAGGGCGATCAGGTCGCCCGCGAGCTCCTCCCCGGAAGCTCGAAGGCCCTCCTCCAGGAGCTGCACCTCCTCACCCGCGAGGGGAACCTCAACGCCGACAGCCTGCGCAAGCTGAAGCAGGTGAACCACCTGGTGCGGCTGCTCGCGCCCGCCCTCGACGACGTCCTCGGCCGCTTCGGCGACCCGGTGGTCGTCGACTGCGGCTCGGGCAAGGGCTACCTGGGGTTCATCCTCTACGAGCTCTGCGTGGGCCCGGCCGGGAAGGGCACCCTCCTCGGCATCGAGTCGCGCCCCGAGCTGGCGAAGGCCGCCGCGGAGCGGGCCTCCCGGCTGGGCTACGATCGCATGCGCTTCCTCGCCACCGACGTGTCCGGTGCGCCCGTTCCACCGAGGGTGAATCTCGTCACCGCCCTCCACGCCTGCGACACCGCCACCGACGACGCCATCGTGCTGGCCGCGCGCCACGGCGCCGACCACGTGGCCCTGGTCCCCTGCTGCCAGGCCGAGGTGGCCCGGCAGCTCGCCGCCGGCAGCGGCACCGACCCGGCCCTCGGCGAGATGCACCGCCACCCCTGGCACCGGCGCGAGCTGGGCTCCCACCTCACCAACGTGATCCGCGCGCTGGCGCTCGAGGCGCTCGGCTACCAGGTCACCGTGACCGAGCTCGCCGGGTGGGAGCACTCCCTCAAGAACGAGCTCATCCTGGGCCGGAAGATCCACGGCGAATCCCGCGGGGCCCGGGGGCGGCTCGAGGCCCTGCTCGCCGCGGCGGGGGTGCGTCCGAAGCTGGTGCGCGAGCTCTGGGGAGCGGCGCCGGAGGGGCTGGCCGACGTGGCGGCCGACGTGGCGCCGGAGGACCCACCCGCCACCGTGTGAAGAAGCGTTGCCCTGCCCGGGCCATCCTTGTCTTTCCCCGGGTGGGCGGCTATTCCTGCCCGCATGCCCCTCCCGCATCGGGTGGCGCGACCCCTTGCGGTCGCGCTGCTCCTCTCTGTCGCCGCCTGCAAGGGTGGATCCTCGGCCCCTCGGCAGCGGCCGCCGCCCGCGGTCACCGTGGCCCCCGTCGACGTCCGGGACGTCCAGGTGGAGATCCGCGCCCCGGTCGATCTCCGGCCGCTCTTCCAGGCCGACGTGGGGGCGAAGACGCTCGGCTACCTCGACGCCGTGCTGGTCGACCGCGGCGACGTGGTGAAGAAGGGGCAGCTGCTCGCCGTCGTCCGGCCCTCCGACCTCCCCGACCTGATGGAGTCGGCGCGGGTGGCCTTCGAGAACGCCAAGGCCAACAAGGCGCGGGCCGAGCTGCTCGCCCCCTCCGGCGTGGTCTCGCAGCAGGAGCTGCAGAACAACCAGAGCGCCTTCGCCGCGGCCCAGGCCAACCTGCAGGCCGTGTCCACCCGGCTGGGCGAGACCAAGATCGAGTCGCCCATCGACGGGGTGGTCTCCCAGCGCCGCCTCGACCCGGGCGTGCTGGTCGGCCCCAACGCCGGGAACGGCACCATCCTCACCGTGCAGCGCAGCGACGTGCTGCGGGTGTTCGTGCCCGTCAACGAGCGGGACGCGCCCACCGTCCGGCTGGGGCAGGCCGCCAGCGCCGAGTTCGACGCGCTTCCCGGCAAGCGCTACACCGGCCAGGTGGTGCGCCTCTCACCGGCCTACGACCCGGTGGCCCGCACCGTCGACGCCGAGGTCCACCTCGTGAACCCCGGGGAGCTGCGGCCCGGCATGTACGGGCGCGGCACGCTGGTGACCTCGGTGCATCCCGCGGCGGTGGTGGTCCCGGTCGGCGCGGTCCAGATCTCCGACGGCCGCTACTACACCTTCCTCGTCGACGGCGAGAAGGTGAAGCGGGTCGAGGTGAAGATCGGCGTCGACGGCGGGAACTGGTTCGAGATCACGGGTGGGCTGAAGGCGGGGGACGAGGTCGTCACCGCCGGAACCGACACCCTCGCCGACGGCGCGGCCGTCCGCCCGGTTCGCGGCACCGACCCCTTCACCGGCAAGCCGGTGCCGGCCGCCGGCGCGGGGAAGTGAAGCCATGTGGCTGACACGGCTCGCGCTCCGCAACCCCATCTTCATCCTGATGATGTCGCTCATGACGCTCGCCCTCGGGTGGGTGGCGCTGACGCGGCTCCCGGTCGACCTCTTCCCCAACATCGACATCCCGCAGATCCAGGTGGCCACCTTCTACACGGGGGCCGGCCCGGGCGACGTGGAGAAGTCCATCACCGTCCCCATCGAGCGCGCCGTCTCGGCTGCACCCGGCGTGGACCGGGTGGAGAGCGTCTCCAAGCAGGGGTTCTCCGCGGTCACGGTGTGGTTCCAGTACGGCGTCAACCTCGACAACGCGCAGTTCGAGGTCCAGCAGCGGGTGGCGCAGATCCTGAACACGCTCCCCCCCGGCATCGACCAGCCCTTCATCGTCAAGTTCGACGTCTCCAACATCCCGGTGGCCTTCGTCTCCATGAGCGCAGAGGGGCTCGACGAGCGGGAGCTCTACGACCTCGGCTACAACGTCGTGGAGCCCCAGCTCGAACGCATCAAGGGGGTGGCCAGCGCCCCCATCGGCGGCGGCAAGATTCGCGAGATCCAGGTGCTGCTTGCCAACGACGCGCTGCGCTCCCGCGGGCTCACCGTGCTCGACGTGGTGAACACGGTGCGGGCCTCGAACCTGCTGCTCCCCAGCGGGACGCTCCGGGCCGGGGACCGGGACTACAACGTCTTCTCCAACACCCAGATCGGCTCGGCCCGGCCGCTGCGCGACGTGGTCGTCCGTCCGGCCGGACGGGGGGCCGGCAACGACCGGGTGGCCCCGGTGCGCATCTCCGACGTGGCCCAGGTGATCGACGGCACGTCCGACCAGACCGAGATCGCGCGCGTGAACGGGGCGCGGGGCGTCTACTTCCGCGTGCAGAAGCAGCCCGGCGCCAACACGGTCGACGTGGTCGACCAGCTCCGCAAGACCCTTCCCACCCTGCGCGGCATCCCGCCCAGCGTGAAGCTGACGGTCTCATTCGACCAGTCGGCCTACATCCGGGCCGCCATCTCCTCGCTCGAGCACGAGGCGCTGTGGGGGAGCGGACTCGCCATCCTGGTCATCCTGGTCTTCCTGGCCAGCTGGTCGGCCACCGGGATCATCGCGGTGGCCATCCCGGTCTCCATCGTGGCCACCTTCGTGCTCCTCTACTTCTCCGGGCAGACCCTCAACGTCTTCACCCTGGGTGGGCTGGCCCTGGGCGTGGGGCGGCTCGTCGACGACTCGATCGTGGAGCTGGAGAACATCCACCGCCACCTCGAGATGGGGGGAGACCGGAGGAGCGCCGTGCTGGCCGCCGCCCAGGAGGTGGCGATGCCCATCTTCGTCTCCACCATCACCACCATCGTGGTCTTCTTCCCGGTGGTCTTCCTCACCGGCGTGGCCCGCAACCTCTTCATCCCGCTCGCGCTCACCATCGCCTTCGCGCTCATGATGAGCTTCTTCGTCTCCCGGACGGTGACCCCCATTCTCTGCCTCAAGTACCTGGACCGGGGCGGCCACCGCATGGGCGAGGAGGGGTTCGCCCGCCGCATCACCCGCCAGCTCAACCGGATGGACGAGGCCTACGCCCGCTCGCTCGGCTGGGTGCTGCGGAACCGGGGCAAGGTCATCGTCTCCATCCTGGTCTTCTTCGTGGCCTCGATGGCGCTGGTGACCCGGGTCGGGACCGAGTTCTTCCCGCCCAGCGACGAGAGCCAGATCCGGATCAACTTCAAGGGGCCGGTGGGGACCCGGGTGGAGCGCACCGAGGACGTGACCAAGCGCATCGAGCAGACCATCCGGGACGCGCTCGCGTCGCTGAAGGCCGACGACGGCGGCCCGATCGCCAGCACGGTCATCTCCACGGTGGGGCTGCCGCAGGGGCGCGGCGCGCTCTTCAGCGGCAACACCGGCCCGCACGCTGGCCAGGTGCAGACCTACCTCGTTCCCCACACCCGTCGCTCCGTGACCGACGAGGAGGCCGCCGACAAGGTTCGCGTCGCGCTGCGCGACGCCATCCCGGGCGTGCAGTCCTACTTCTTCGTGGGCGGCATCGTGAAGCGGATCCTCAACTTCGGCGCCGCGGCCCCCATCGACATCGAGATCGTCGGCTACGACCTCGAGGCGGGGAGCGCCTACGCGAAGCGGCTCCTGCCCCGGCTGCGCGCGCTGGCCACCCCGGACGGGCGAACCCTGCTCACCGACCTCCAGGTCTCCCGCGAGGAGAACTACCCCCAGCTCGACGTGGTGGTGGACCGCGAGAAGGCCGGAATGCTCGGCGTCAGCGAGCAGCAGGTGGCCCAGACCGTGCTCGCCAGCCTGGTGGGCAACACCCAGTTCGCCCCGGTGCCCTTCACCGATCCGAAGACGGGAAACCAGTACTTCATCAACGTCCGGCTCTCCGACGACGGGCGCAACGAGGTGGCCGACCTGAAGGACGTGCTCGTGAAGGCCTCCGACGGCACGGTGCTCCCGCTCGCCAACGTGGCCCAGGTGAAGCGCTCGGCCGGCCCGGTCCAGGTGAACCGGAAGTACCTGCAGCGCGTCGTCGACCTCACCGCCAACACCGGCCCCGGGGTGGACCTGGGCGCGGCCAGCGCAGCGGTGGAGCGGGTGCTGGACGAGGTCCCGCCACCCGAGGGCTTCTCGGTTCAGCTCTCCGGACAGACCCAGGCGCAGCGCGAGGCCTTCGGGAGCCTGCGCTTCGCGGCCCTCATGGCGCTCGCGCTCGTCTACATGATCCTCGCCTCGCAGTTCAAATCGCTGCTCGACCCGCTCGTCATCATGTTCTCCGTTCCCCTCGGGGTGAGCGGCGTGTTCATCGCCCTCTGGATGACCGGCACCACGCTCAACGTGAACAGCTTCATGGGCATCATCATGATGGTGGGCATCGTGGTGTCGAACGGCGTGCTCCTCGTCGACTTCGCCCGCGTCCTGCGCGAGCGCGGCAGCCCGCTCGTCGAGGCCACCATCCAGGCCGGCAAGACCCGGCTCCGCCCCATCCTCATGACCACCATCGCCACCATCGCCGGGCTCATGCCCATGGCCATGGGCATCGGCGAGGGCAGCGAGACCAACATGCCGCTGGCACGCGCCGTCATCGGCGGGCTGACCGTCTCGACCTTCTTCACCCTCTTCCTCATCCCGGCGCTCTACACGCTGCTCGCCCGCTTCGAGAAGCCGGCGACCGGCGCCGACGGGATCGACCCCGACGAGGGCTCCCCGGAGGCCGCCACGTGAGACCGCTCCTCTTCCTCTTCCTCGCCTTCGCAGCGCTGCCGCTCGCCGCGGCGGCCCAGTCCCCGTCCACGGCCTCGCTCGCCGCCGGCGAGCTCCCCGTGGCGCTCGCCCCGGCCCCCGACGTGGTCCTGCGCGCCCGGGTCACCCCGGCCGAGCCGGTCACCTTCGCGGACGCGGTGAAGCGTGCCATCGCGTTCAACACGAGCGCGCTCATCGCCGCCCAGGAGATCGTCCGGGCCGAGGGACTCATGGGGCAGGCCCGCGCCGCCGCGCTCCCGCTGGTGGTGCTGGGCGGCTCCTGGACCATCCTCGACCACGACCGGATCCTGAACGGCCGCCTGGTGACGCCCGGCCAGTCGATGCAGGGGACCGTCAACGCCACCATGCCGCTCGTCGCGGCGTCGCGCTGGTACGGCTGGGCCCACGGGGTCGAGGGGGTCGACGTCGCGAATCTCTCCGAGGCCGACGTGAATCGCACCGTCGCCATCACCGCCGCCCGAGCCTACCTGACCGTCGTGGCCGCCCACCGCGCCATCGACGTCAGCGAGAGCGCGGTGAAGGTCGGCCGCGCCCACCAGGACTACGCGGTGGCCCGCCGCAAGGGCGGGGTCGGCAACGAGCTCGACGTGAAGCGGGCCGAGCAGGAGCGCTGGGCGGCCGAGGTGCAGCTCCAGGCCGCCTACGGGCTGCTCGCCCGGGGGCGTGAAGCGCTCGGGGTCATCTGCGGCGCGAAGGTGCCGCTCGACACCACCGGTGTGCCGCCGGTGAAGTTCTACCCGGACCTCGAGCAGGCCGAGCAGGCCGTGAAGGACCGGCAGGACGTGAAGGCGTCGGCGGGGAAGGCGGAGCTCGCCCGCGCGGTCTGGAAGGACAGCTGGTCCGACTATCTCCCCGTCATCACCGGCGGGATCCAGGGCTACGTCCAGACCAACGCGACCGACCCCACGCCGCCCTCGGGCTGGGTGGCCCAGTTCCTCCTCACCTTCCCCATCTTCCAGGGCGGGCTGCGTCCGGCCCAGGCGAAGGAGCGGGGCGCCCTCTTCCAGGAGGCCGAGGAGTCGCTCCAGGGGTTGGTGCGGCAGGCCCGCTCCGAGGTGCGCCTCTCCTTCGAGACCATGAAGTACGCCTACGCCGGCTACGACGCCGCCCGCAGCGGCGCCGAGACCGCCGTCGCCGCGCTCGACCTCGCCAACCAGGCCTACCGGGCCGGGGCCACGAGCAACCTCGAGGTCATCGACGCCGAGCGGCGGGCCCGCGACGCGGGCACCACCGCCGTCATCGCCGAGGACGCCGTCCGGCAGGCGAACCTCGACCTGCTCTCGGCGGCCGGCCGGTTCCCGTGACCGGCGGGGGGGGCGCGCTCCCCGGGCGTGGCGGTCTGCGCGCGGTCCTGGCGGCGTGGCCGGCGATCCTGGGCGCGCTCACCTTCCGCTACGCCGCCTACGCCGGGATGACGGCGCTGGCCCTGTGGGGCGAGCTCCGGGCCGCCCCCACGCTGCCCGACGCGCTGCTGGAGCGGCTGCCCTACGTCCCCTGGATCGACCGGGCCAACTACTGGGTGTGGCTCGCGGTCTACCTGCCGCTCGCCGCCGTCCTGCTCTGGACCGAGCCGCGCCGCTGGGTCCGCTACATGGTCACGGGCGGCCTCGTCTCCCTCGCCCGCGGTGTCACCATCGCGCTCACCGGGCTCGGCGCCCCCGACCCGGCCCACGCCGGGCCCGGGATCGGCAGCCGAGACTTTGGGACGGCCTTCGCCGAGCTCCTCTCGCCGCTCGGCGTCTTCGACCGGGGCGCCATCGCCGCCTACCTCACCAAGGACCTCTTCTTCTCCGGCCACGTGGCGACCACGTTCCTGCTCTGGCTCTATCTGCGGGGGCGCCCGGTGCTCGCGCCGGTGGCGCTCCTCGCGAGCCTGGCGGTGACCGCGTCGGTGCTCCTCGCCCACCTGCACTACTCGATCGACGTGGTGGGGGCCTGGGCCATCACCTTCGCCATCTTCGTGCTGCGGGAGGGGTGGCCGCGTCCCCGCTAACCCTTCACCAGCCGGACCACGCCGGTGGTGATGGGCTCCAGGTAGGTCACGAGCAGCACGCCCGCCGACATGATCACCAGGAAGGGGAAGGCCTTCCGGTAGACGAAGGGCAGGGGCTTGCCGAACCGCTGGGCCGAGAGGAAGAGGTTCAGGCCCATGGGCGGGAGCAGGAAGCCCAGCTCGAGGTTGGCGAGGAAGACCACGCCGAGGTGGATGGGGTCGATGCCGTAGGCCACCCCGAGCGGCGCCACCAGCGGCGCAACCACCACGATGGCCGAGTAGATCTCGAGCACGCTGCCGAGGACGAGCAGCACCACGTTGAGCATGAGGAGGAAGAGCGCGGGGCTCTTCACGTGGGCGGTCATCCAGTTCACGAGCTGCGTGGGGATCTCGGCATCGACGAACCAGCTGGTGAGGCCGAGCGCCACCCCGAGCAGGATGAGCACGCTGCCCACCAGCGTCCCGGCGTCGAGGAGCACGCCCGGCAGCCGGCCGAAGGGCTTGAGGTCCCGGAAGATCACGAGCTCCACGAGGAGCGCGTAGGCGGCGGCGATGGCCGAGGCCTCCACGATGGTGGCGAAGCCGGTGAGGACCACCACGACCACCAGGGTGGGGAGCCCCAGGTCCCACTTGGCCCCCCACAGGGAGCGGAACGCCTCGCCGGGCAGGAACTTCTGGCGCGGCGCCTTGAAGCGGACCCCCATCCAGACGCCGTAGGCGGCCACCAGCACGATCATCAGGATGCCGGGCACCAGCCCGCCGATGAAGAGGTCCTCGATGGCCGTCCCCGCCACCACGCCGTACAGAATAACGGGCAGTGAAGGGGGGAAGAGCAGCCCCAGCGACCCGGCGGCCGTGACCAGCCCCACCGAGAAGCCCTCCGGGTAGCCGTCCTCGAGGAGCGTGGGGAGCAGGAGCCCACCCAGCGCCAGGATGGTGACCCCCGATGCGCCGGTGAAGGTGGTGAAGATGGCCGCCACCACCACCGTCATCACCGCGAGCCCGCCCGGCATCCAGCCGAAGAGGCCGCGGTAGGCGCGCACCAGCCGCTGAGCAGCGCCCCCCTCGGCCAGCACGTACCCGGCCACGGTGAGCAGGGGGATGGCGGCGAGCGTGGGGGAGGAGACCAGCGTGAAGGTCTGGGTGGGGACGGCCGCCACCGGGGTGGCATCCTTCACGAAGAGCACCATGGCGATGCCGGCCATGCCCACGAAGACCGGCGCGCCGAGCAGGAAGGCGAGGGCCACCGCCGCGCCGAAGGTCCAGACCAGGGCGGACGGGGTGGCGAGCGGGCCGAGCAGCTTGCCGAACCCGGCGGCCATCCCGGCGAAGGCCCGGCCGGGGGCGCCCAGCGAATCGAGCGGCCAGCTCCCGGGGTCGGGCAGGGCGGCCTCGCTCCAGAGGAAGGTGAGGAAGACGACGGCGAGGCCGGCCATCTGGAGCAGCCTCCGCCGCGGCCCTGGCTCGACCTTCCACGCGAAGGTGAGCGACATGGCGGCGAGCGTGACCGGCATGACCATCATGCTCCACCAGAAGGGGATGCCCCCCACCACCATCCGCGCCTCGCTCTCGACGTGGACGAGCCGGGCCGACGCATAGGCCAGCACGGCGGTCACCGCCGCCGCGACCCATCGGGTGAAGACCTGGACGGCCTGCCGGCCGGCGCCATCCGGGAAGAGGTCGAGGGTAGTCAGGTGGAGGTGCTTGCCGTACCGGGTGGCGAGGAGCGCCCCCAGGAACCCCACCCAGAGGGTCAGGTGCTGGACGAGCACGGTGGCGCTCGTGATCGACTGCCCGGTGAAGCGCCTCCAGAGCGAGGAGACGACCGGCAGCGCGACCATGGAGAGCAGCACCACGACCACGAAGAGGTTGGCGAGGCTGGTGGCCCCCCGCTTCGAGAGCCCGCGAACCCGGGCCCAGGGCCCGACCGGGCCGGTCGGCGTCACCCCCGGTGGGGGTGTGTGGTCCGGCGAATTGGCTGATCCGGTCATGAATGCGTCATAAGAGGAGGGGCGTCGATCCCGAGCGGACTGGAACGTAGGACTACCACGCGAAGCCCAGTGAAACCCTGGAAAAATAGGCTGCTCGTCGCGGTGACCGCGCCCCTCCTCCTGCTCGGCTGCAGGACGACCGGGGCCAAGATCGCCGCCAGCGCCTTCACCGGTTCCGGCGACACCTTCGCCCGCGACGAGGACCCGGAGCTCGTCCGCGACGCGGTGCCCTTCGCGCTGAAGACGATGGAGTCGCTGCTGGCGACCATCCCGGACGACGTCGACCTCCTCCGCGCGCTCGCCGCCAACTTCACCCAGTACGGCTACGCCTTCGTCGACCAGGACGCCGACCTGGCCGAGCTGGACGGGAAGTCGGCCGAGGCCCGGGCCGGCCACGAGCGGGCCCGCAAGCTCTTCCTGCGCGCGCGCGACTACGGTCTGCGCGGCCTCGACGAGCTCTACCCGGGGATCTCCGCGAGGCTGCGCGCCGCGCGGGACCTCGGTCCGGCCCTGGCCCGGGTGAAGGAGAAGGACGCCGACCTGCTCTACTGGACGGCGGCGGCCTGGGCACTCGCCATCGCCGACGGGAAGTCGGACATGCAACTCGTCTCCGAGCTCCCCGCACCGGTCGCGATGATGCGCCGCGGGCTGGCCCTCGATCCCACCTTCGAGCACGGCGCCTTCGACGAGTTCTTCGTGACCTACGAGGGCGGGCGCAGCGTCGCCGACGGCGGCGGGCCGGCCGTCGCGCGCGCGCACATGGAGCGGGCGCTGGCCCTCTCCGGCGGCAAGAAGCTCGGTGTGCGCGTGGCCTGGGCGGAGACCGTGCTCGTCCAGGGGCAGGACCGGGCCGCCTTCGAGGCCGAGCTCCGCAGGGTCCTCGCCTTCGACGTCGACTCGGCGCCGGAGTACCGGCTCGCGAACCTGATCGCCCAGCGGCGCGCCCGGGCGCTGCTCGCCCACCTCGACGACCTGTTCGCCTGAACCCGGAGAGCCACCCGTGAAGAAGACCCTCCTCGCCGCGCTGCTGCTCGCCGTCGCCCCGCCTGCCCTCGCCCAGCAGGTGCAGATCAAGCTGGGCACGCTCGCCCCCAACGGCTCCACCTGGCACGAGCTGCTGAAGGAGATGTCGGAGCGCTGGGGCCAGGCCTCGGGCGGCAACGTCAAGCTGCGCATCTACGCCGGGGGGACGCAGGGCAACGAGGGGGAGATGATCCGCAAGATGGCGGTGGGGCAGCTGCAGGGCGCCGCCGTCACTACCGTGGGGCTCCACGACATCGCCTCGGAGCCGCAGGCCCTCGCCGTCCCGCTCATGTTCGACTCGGCCGCCGAGCTCCAGCGCGCGCTGCCGGTGCTCGAGCCCAAGCTCGATGCCATCCTCGACAGGAAGGGCTACGTGCCGCTCACCTGGGGCGCCATCGGGGCGCTCAAGCTCTTCTGCACGAAGCCCTTCCGGACGCCGGCCGAGGCCGCCGGCGCCAAGATCTTCGCCTGGGAGGGCGACCCGGCGAGCGTCAAGGCCTGGAAGGCCACCGGCTTCAACCCGGTGGTGCTCTCCTCCACGGACGTCATCACGTCGCTGCAGACGGGGATGATCGAGTGCATCGCCAACGTCCCGCTCTACGTGCTCACGGCGCGCCTCTTCGAGAAGGTGCCGTACATGATCGACGTGAACTGGGGCTGGCTGGTGGGCGCCACCGTGATCCGCAAGGACGCCTGGGAGAAGATCCCGGCCGACCTTCGCCCCAAGCTGCTCGCCATCGCCAAGGAGCTCGGCAAGAAGGTCGACGACGAGGTGGCCAAGCTCAACACCGACGCGGTCATCGCCATGGAGAAGCAGGGGCTCAAGGTGGTGAAGGTCGACGCCGCCGCCTGGAGGGCCACCGCCGAGAAGTCCTGGCCGGTGGTCCGCGGCGAGGTGGTCCCGGCCGCCTTCTTCGACGAGGTGAAGGCCGTCAGGGACGCCCAGCGGGCCGCGAAGAAGTAGCCGGACGGCCGGCGGCGAAGGCCGCCACCTCCTGTCGCAGGGCCGGGCAGGCGAGGAGCAGGGTCAGGTGCCCCCGCGGGAACGTGCGCAGGGGGAGGTTCCAGGCGCTCGCCAGGGCGGACGCCCCGCCCACCGCGATGAGGTCGTGCCGCCCCCCGGCGACGAGGACCCGCGCGGCCGTCGGGATCCGGCCGACCGGGGAGAGCCAGGCGAGGCGCCGCTCCACCTCGTCCCCGCCGGGCAGGGGCGCCCCCGCCCGCTCGGCGAGCCGGGCGTAACGACGCCCGATCGCGGTGGCGCGGAATACCGCCCCCAGGTCCGCCGGCGGAGCCACGAGCACGGCCGCGTCGATCCGCTCCGGGCCGGTGGCCGCCCAGGCGGCGGTGAGCGCGCCCAGCGAGAGCCCGACGAGGGCCACCGTTCCACCCGCGCCCCCGGTCCGCTCCCGGCACGCCTGCTCCAGGCAGGCGCGCACCTCCAGGACGGCCGTGGAGAGCACCTCCCGTGTGCGTACCAGGTCCGGGCCGAGCGACCCCTCGCCGGGCCGCTCCCCCGGGGGTGTTCGCTCCAGGTGAAAGGGGGGCACCGGGATCCGGACCTCGAGCCCCTCCGCGGCGAGCGACCGGGTCCAGCCCGCGAGGATCGCGGTGGAGCGGATCTTCCAGGGTGGGACGAGAACGACCGTCCCGCGCCGCTCCCCCAGGGCCCGGGTGGTCCGGATGGGAGGGAGCGCCGGGAGCGGCCCCGATGGGTCGAAGGGGAGGTCCGGGCCCGGCCGCCAGGGGACCGGCGGGCGCGCCGCCAGGTCCTCGACCGACATGGCGAGCCGATCCAGCAGCCGGTGGACGGCCCCCCCGCGATCCCGCGTTCCTGGCCCGTCGCCCACGGGGCGATGCTACGCCGCCCCGGCGAGGGAGACGAGGCCCGACCGGGGCGACCCGCGTGGAGTTTGCCGCGGGGCCCGCCCGCGGCTACACGAAGGCGACGATGCCACGCACCTCCGAGCCCACCCGAGACGCCGCCACCGGTCGCTGCCCGGCGCCCAAGCTCCGGATGCCCGAGCGCGGGACCTTCCTCGGCGTCGCCTGGAGCGCCGCCCAGGGGGCCGGGAGCCAGATCGTGGCCGCGCGGCTCCACTGCGACCCCGAGCGGGTCCGGCTGGCCGAGCTGTGGCACCCCTTCCAGGAGACCCCCACGCGGCGGAACGTCATCGATCGGATGCCCGCCTGGCTCGAGGAGGAGACCCGGCTCGCCGACGGGCGCCTCACCGTGGGCGTGGACTTCCCCCTGAGCCTCGCCGAGACCCATCTCCGGCAGCTGGGCGTGCTCCGGCAGGCCATCTCCGGGCCGGCCGCGCTGGGCAAGGCGCTCTCCGAGCGCTACCTCCCCGCCGGAGCCGACGTGGGGGCAGCCGCGGAGGCGGTGCGGGCCGAGCTGGGGCGCGACCAGCCCCGCTCCACCGACTGCTACCGCGCCGTCGTCCCGATCCCCGGCCGCGCCGCGACGCTGCGCCGCGCCCTCTTCGGGATCGTCGCCCTCTCCCGCGCCGCTGCGGCCTTCCTCCCCTGGGACGAGCCCGAGGCCGGGGTCCCCTCCGTCGTCGAGGTCTACCCGCCCCACCTCCCGCGCGCGCTGGCCGGGATCTGCGGCTACCGCGACGGGGACGGAAAGGGGCGGCCGGCCCTCCGCGCCGCCATCCTCCGGACGGTGCGCAGCGCGGCGCGCCTCCGCTTCGAGATGGAGGAGGCGGCCGAGATCGTGGGGGATGGCTCCGGCGCCTTCCTCGATGCCGTGCTCGCCGCCGTCGCCGCCGCCGCGGCGGCGCAGGGGAACTTCCACCAGGTCCCCCACGACGTGCCCCGCAGCGAGGGGTGGATCTACTCGATCCCCGACGAGCCATGGCGAAGGTGAGCCAGGCCGCGCGGGTGGCCGCGCTCGAGGAGGTGCAGCGGGACATCCGGGCGCTCCGGATGCCCGGCTTCGCCGGTCCGCCCGTTCACGGTCCGCCGGTGCTCTCGAGCGTCTTCCTGGTCGGCCAGGCCCCCGGCCCCCACGAGGCGAAGTTCGGGCGCCCCTTCGCCTGGACCGCGGGCAAGACCCTCTTCGCCTGGATGGCCCGGTCCTTCGGCGCCACCGAGGAGGCGTTCCGGGCCCGGGTCTACATGGCGGCGGTGGTGCGCGCCTTCCCCGGCAAGACCCGCGGTGGCGGCGACCGCGTCCCGTCGCCGGAGGAGATCGAGGCGAGCCGCGGTTTCCTGGCGCGGGAGGTGGCGATCCTGCGCCCCCGCCTGGTGATCCCGGTGGGGCGGCTCGCCATCGAGCAGGTGCTGGGGCGCGGCGCCCGGCTCGACGAGGTGGTCGGCGGCGTCATTCACCAGGAGTATCACGGGGCCGAGGTCGACGTGATCGCGCTCCCCCATCCCAGCGGCGCCTCGACCTGGTACAAGGTCGAGCCGGGACGGACGCTGCTCGAGGCGGCATTGCGCCGCCTGGCGCGCCACCCCGAGATCCGCACCACCTTCCCGGAGCGTTAACCGCGCGCCTTCGAGGCCGCGTCGCGGATCCCCGCGATCGCCGCCCCGTAGTCGGGCGCGCCGAAGACCGCCGTGCCGGCGACGAAGACGTTGGCCCCGGCCGCGGCGGCGGCGCCCACGGTGGAGCCCTTGATCCCGCCGTCGACCTCGATGTCGAGCTCGAGCCCCCGCTCGTCGGCCATGCGGCGGAGCCGGCGGACCTTCTCGGTGACCGCCGGGATGTAGCTCTGCCCCCCGAATCCCGGGTTCACCGACATGAGCAGCACCAGGGCGACGTCGCCGAGCACGTACTCGAGGCAATCGAGCGGGGTGGAGGGATTGAGGACCACGCCCGGCCGGGCCCCCGCGCCCCGGATGGCCTGCAGCGTGCGGTGCAGGTGGGGGGAGACCTCGGCGTGCACCGTGACGGTGTCGGAGCCGGCCCGGGCGAAGGCCTCCACGTAGCGCTCCGGCTCCACGATCATGAGGTGGGTGTCGATGGGCAGCCGGGTGGCCCTGCGCACCGCCTCCACCACCAGCGGGCCGATGGTGATGTTGGGGACGAACCGGCCGTCCATCACGTCGACGTGGATCCAGTCGGCGCCGGCCGCCTCGACGGCCCGGACCTCCTCGGCGAGCCGCCCGAAGTCGGCGGAGAGGATGGAGGGGGCGATGCGGATGGGCATCTTCATGGGTGGAGTCTAGACCACGAGGCGCGCGGCGTAGAAGCCGTCTCCGCCGTGGAGGTCGGGGAGGGTGAGGAGGTCCCCCTCGGCGGTGAGCGCGTCGGGGGGAAACCCCGGGGGTGGCGGGATCCGGTGGGCCACGCCGGCCAGGCGGGCCACGACCTCCGGCCCCTCGGCGCGCGAGAGCGAGCAGACCGAGTAGGTCACCGGCGCCCCCGGCTTCGCGTAGGCGAGCGCGTTGCGGAGGATTCCCTCCTGGAGGTCGGCGAAGCGCGGCAGATCGGCGGCCTGGCGCCGGAGCTTCAGCTCCGGATGGCGCCGCAGGGTGCCCAGCCCGGAGCAGGGGGCGTCGACGAGCACCGCGTCGAAGCTGGCCGGCTCGATCCCCGGGATGGGCTTCGAGCCGTCGGCGCAGACGACGTGGACGCCCGTGAGCCCCCGCTGCGCGGCCTCTCGCCGGAGCGCGTCGGCCTTGCGCGGGTGGATCTCCACCGCCACCACCTCCGACCCCGCCGGCAGGATCTCGGCCAGGTGGAAGGCCTTGCCGCCGGGCGCGGCGCAGAGATCGAGGACCCGCAGGGCGCGGTCGGGGAGCCCGCCGGCCGCGAAGAGGGTGACGAGCTGCGCCGACTCGTCCTGCACCTGGAACGGGATTCCCCGGGCGGCGCGGGAGACGAGCTCCACCGCGCCCCCGCCCACGACGACCCCGTGCGGCGACCGGTCGGCGGGCCGTGCCTCGACGCCGGCCGCGACGAGGCGGGCCACGAGCTCGTCGCGCCGGGGCGAACGAAGCACCAGCGGCGCCGGCCGGTTCATCGCGGCGGCCAGCGTCCGTGCCCGCGGCTCGCCGAGCCAGGCGATCCACTCGGCGGCGAGCCAGCCGGGCAGCGACTCGGAGACCGCCAGGTTGGCGACCGGATCGAGGTCGGCGGGCGGCGGCGAGGGCGGGGAGGGTGCCCGCGAGAGGGAGCGCAGCACGGCGTTCACGAATCCGGCGGCCCGCCCGTGGTCGACCCCCTTCACGAGGTCGACGGTCGCGCCCACCGCCGCGTGGGCCGGGGTGCGCAGGAAGAGGAGCTGGTAGGCGCCGAGCCGGAGCGCGACCCGGGCCGCCGGGTCCACGCGGTCCACGGCCCGCCGGGAATGGGGAGCGAGCGCGGCGTCGAGCTGGAGCGCCCGGCGCAGCGTGCCGTAGACGAGCTCGGTGGCCAGCGCCGACTCGCGGGGGTCGATGGCGCCGGCCTGGTCGAGCGCGGCGTCGAGGGCGCGGGAGGCGTAGGCGCCGCCCTCCTCGACCCGGCGCAGGACCTCGAAGGCGATCTCGCGGGCGTTCACGGTCCGAGAACCGTGCCTTCCGGGATCGCATGCCCGCGGAGGAACTCGGCGGCCGGGACGCGCCGCTTCCCCTCCAGCTGGACCTCGGTCACGAGCAGCGTCGATCCCTCGCCGCAGCCGACGAGCAGCCCCTCCGGATTGCCCCGCGCCGCGCCGGGGGGGAGGCCCCCATCCCCGCCGGCCCGGGCGGCGTGCACCTTGAGGGTGCGGCCGCCGAGCGCGGTGAAGGCGCCGGGCCAGGGGCTGAAGCCGCGGATGCGTGCGGCGAGCCGCGCCGCCGGCATCCGGAAGTCGAGCCGGCCGTGCTCCTTCTCGAGCACGGGGGCGAGCGTGGCCTTCGCGCCGTCCTGCGCCACCGGGACGACGGCGCCCGCCTCGAGGAGGGCGAGGGCCTGGACGAGCGCCACTCCCCCGAGCGCGGCGAGCCGCGGGGAGAGTGCGCCGGCGTCGTCGTCGCCGACGGGGAGCGTGCGCTGCAGGAGGATGTCGCCGGTGTCGAGCCCCGCGTCCATCTGCATGATGGTGACGCCGGTCTCCCGCTCCCCCTCGGCGATGGCCCACTGGATGGGAGCGGCGCCGCGCCACCGGGGGAGGATCGAGGCGTGCACGTTCACCGCGCCCTGGGGCGCGAGCCGGAGGAGGTCGTCGCCGAGGATGCGCCCGTAGGCCACCACGACGAGAAGGTCGGGGGAGAGGGCGGCGAGCTGCCCGGCCAGCACGCCGTCGCGCACCTTCGCGGGCTGGAGCACCGGCACGCCCCGGGCGCGCGCCCAGCCCTTCGTGGCCGGCTCCCGCAGCTCCTGCCCGCGACCCGCGGGCCGGTCGGGCTGCGCCACCACCACGGCCACCTCGTGGCCGGCCGAGGAGAGCGCGTCGAGGGCCGGGACGGCGAACGCCGGCGTGCCGAGGAAGGCGATGCGCATGGGCGGAGGTATACAACGGAAGCGGAGGCGGTTCAGGCCTTGCCGCTTCGCCCCTTCCGGCCGCGCTCCGCCTCCCGCTCCTTGCGGGCCGCCTCCTTGCTGCTCGGGTGGAAGGCCGAGGGCAGCATGTCGAAGGGGAGGAGCTTGGCGAGCAGCGGGAGGAGCACCATCCCGCCCGGGGCGGCGAAGATGGCGAGCGCCGGCACGGCCTTGGCGAGGTCGATGAGCTGCTCCTTCACCTTGCGCCGCTCGACGGCGTCGAGCGGCTGGCCGGCCGCCGCCTTGGCGAGAAGCGTCCCGAGCTCACCGGTCTGCCGGAACTCGACCGCGATGGCGTCGAGGTTCTCGTTCACGACCGTGGCCACCCTGTCGACCATGCGCTCGCCGAAGTCGTTCCACTCGTCGGTCAGCTCGCTCCAGCCAGCCTCCTCCGGCAGGCCGAAGGCGCGGAACCAGGCCTGGTGGTCGGCGTGGAAGGCCGCGGCCTCCACCTGCATGGCGGCGAGCCGGTCGGGGGAGATCTCGGCGGCGCTGGCGAAGCGGGCCAGGTACTCCGCGCGGGGCGTGGAGCCGGAGGGCATCCCCAGCGCGGCGAGCAGGAGCTGCTCGACGAGGAAGTTCCGCAGCCGCGGGGGGGTCTCGGCGACGATCTCCTCGGGCTCGCGGGGATCCGAGGAGGCCGCGCGGGCGTCCTGGACCCGGTCGCGGTCGAGCCCGATCCGCTCCAGCTGGCGGGAGACCACCCGGCGGTCGGGGCGCGGCGCGAGCGGGTCGGCCTTCGAGAGCCCGGCGAGCGCCTCCACGAGCAGGAGCTCCTCGTCCCGCGCCTGCTCGAGGTCGACGACGGCGTCGTCCGGCTCGAGCTCCCCGGCGCGGAAATAGTCGAGCGCGAGCCGCGCCAGCAGGCGGCGCTGGATGGCGATGGTGCCCGCGTAGAGTGGCAGGCCGTGCTCGGGATCGCCGGGTGGGAAGTGCACCCGGAGCAGCCGCTGCCCGGCCTTCGCGAGCGTGCGGCCGACCAGCGCGGCGGGCGGGGCCACGCCCTTGCGGGGCACCACCTTCAGCGCACCGGCGACGTCACCGGTGCCGGCGGCGAGGATGGCGGCGAGCTCGGCCCGGCAGGCCGCGGCCTCGAACGGGACCTCGAGCAGCGCGGCCACGTCGAGGATCATGTCGAGGTGGCCGGCGACGGTGCCGACGGTGGTCTCGTCGTCCTGGGCCTGCCGGTCGAGCACGCGGTGGCGCAGGGAACGGGCCACGAGCATGCGGGCCCGGGCCTCGAGGTCGGGACCCTCCGGGTCGGCGTCGCGGAACTCCCGCGGGAGGCGGGCGCGCACCGCGGCCGGCTCGTGCCCGTCGAGCCGGGACGCGATGGTCGCCGAGAGCCAGTCCTTCGAGTCGAGGGGGCCGCCCATGAAAGGGCGAGTGTACCGTGTGCCGGAGCGCAGCGGGACTTCCCTCGGGGAGGGAGCTACTTGACCGCCTTCACCTTGGCCCGCTTGCCCTCGTCGGCCGGCTCCTCTGCCGGGACCGCCACCGGGGCGCGGTGGATGCCGAACTTCTCGAGCACCAGCCCCTCGATCTTCTGGAGGATGGCGGGGTGTTCGCGGAGGAAGGTCTTGGCCTGCTCCCGCCCCTGGCCGATGCGCTCGCCGTCGAAGCTGTACCAGGCGCCGCTCTTCTCGACGATGTTCTCGTTGGAGGCCAGGTCGAGGAGGTCCCCCTCCTTGGAGATGCCGACGCCGTACATGATGTCGAACTCGACCTCCTTGAAGGGAGGCGCGACCTTGTTCTTCACCACCTTGACGCGGGTGCGGTTGCCGATGACCTGCTCGCCGTCCTTGATGGCGCCGATGCGACGGATGTCGAGCCGCTGGGTGGCGTAGAACTTGAGCGCGTTGCCGCCCGTGGTGGTCTCCGGGTTGCCGAACATCACGCCGATCTTCATGCGGATCTGGTTGATGAAGATGACGATGGTGGACGACTTGGAGATGGTGCCGGTGAGCTTGCGGAGCGCCTGGCTCATCAGGCGGGCCTGCACGCCCATGTGGGCGTCGCCCATCTCGCCCTCGAGCTCGGCGCGGGGGACGAGCGCCGCCACCGAGTCGATGACCAGCACGTCGATGGCGCCGGAACGGACCAGCGTCTCGGTGATCTCGAGGGCCTGCTCCCCGGTGTCGGGCTGGGAGATGAGCAGGTCGTCGGTGCGGACGCCGAGCTTGCGGGCGTAGCCGACGTCCAGCGCGTGCTCGGCGTCGATGAAGGCGGCGATGCCCCCCTTCTTCTGGGCCTCGGCCACCGCATGGAGCGCGAGCGTGGTCTTGCCGGACGACTCCGGGCCGTAGATCTCGATGATGCGGCCGCGCGGCAGGCCGCCGACGCCCAGCGCGATGTCGAGGGAGGTGGACCCCGTCGAGATCGCCTCCACGTCCTTCACCATCGCCTCCTCGTTGCCGAGGCGCATGATGGAACCCTTGCCGAAAGCCTTCTCGATGGAGGAGACCGCCAGCTCGATCGCCTTTTCCTTCTCCGGTGCCACGGGCATCTTCACCGCTCCTTGTCGGGGCGCGTTGCGCCCCCTCGTTCATCCGTTCGTTCGTTCCGACGCCCCGCCTCATAGCAGGGGGGTCCGACAACCTACCTGAACGGAAGAATACTGAACATCCGTTCGAACGCAAGCGGATGACACGACCCATGCGGGAGGGCACGCCCTGGAGGAGGATGGTGTCAGGAAAGAAGGAGCCTCCAACTTGGATAACCAGAAGCGCCGTCCCGTCAGGGCCCCGGCCCTGTTGCTGCTTCTTTTCGTCGCCCTGTCCGGGTGCACGAGCGCGACGTCCGGCACCTCGACGGGGACCGCGGCAGGGGCCTCGGGCCAGCCGGGCGCCTCCACGGGCACCGTGCTGCTCTCGGTGCAGCTGCTCGGCGACGCGTCCGGGACCATCACCGCGTCGGGTGTCCCGCTCACCTGCTCCGTCCTCCAGGGGGACGTCTCGTCCGCCGCCCGGCTCTGCTGGGCGCTGGTGCCGACGACGAGCCCGCCGCGCGTGGTCCGGCTCACCGCCGTCCCCGGGGGGCCCGACGCGCGCTTCTCCGGCTGGGGCGGCAGCTGCGCCGGCGCCGGGGCCTGCGACGTCACCATGGCGGGTGCGGCCAGCATCACCGCCGTCTTCACCGCGCTGGGGGGAGCCGGGCAGCCGCCTGCCGGCGTGGTGGACCCGACCTCCTTCGGGGCCCGATGCGACGGCATCGCCGACGACGCGCCGGCCCTCCTCGCCGCTGCGGAGGCGGCCGGGAAGTCCGGCGACACGATCATCGTCCCCTGCAAGCTCCGGCTCGCGTCGGGCGCGGCCGTGGTGAACGGCACGGTGCAGCTCGTCGGGTCGGGGAGCTTCGACCTCCGGCCCGGCGCCTCGCTCGCGCTGCGCGGCCCGCTCCTCGGCACCTGGTCGCGCATCTTCCACCTGAACGGCGGCACCCTCGACGTCCGGGTGCCGAACGCGCGGGTGTACCCACAGTGGTGGGGCGCCCGGGGCGACGGCGTGACCGACGACGCCCCCGCCATCCAGGCCGCCATCGATGCCGCGTCGCACGCCGCCATCGACTCCTTCGAGTGGAACCAGGGGGTGGGCGGGACGGTCTCCTTGCCACGCGGCGTCTACCGGGTCGCCTCGCCCCTCACCGTCCGCGGCGACGCGGTCCGCATCGAGGGGCACGGCGCGCACACCACGGCGCTGCGGGCCGACATGGACACCTCCTCCGACGTCCTCACCGTCGGTGACGGAAGCGGCGCGGGTCGAAACGTGTTCCTGACCGACTTCACGGTCTACGGCTCCGGTGTGAACAAGTTCCGCGACGGGGTGGTCGTGCACGGCGCCACCTGGCCGACGCTCCAGAACATCACGGTGTCCTACGCCAGCCGCTACGCCTTCCGGATCCGCGGGACGCTCCACGCCCGCCTCTCCCACCTCCGGGCCCGGCACGCCGGGACCGGGCTCTGGATCGGCGCCACGGCTGCCGGCATCGAGGCCACCACCGTCCACGTCGAGCAGTTCGCCACCACGCTCTCCACCGGCCCGGGCGTGATCGTGGAGAAGGCCTACGGCGTGCTCTTCGACCAGCTCACCTCCGAGTCCTGCGGCAGCATCCAGAGCCCGGCCACCTCGCAGGGGATCGTCATCGGCACCCCCACCACGGGCGCGACGACCGAGGTGACGCTGCTGCACCCGTACTTCGAGGGGAACCACGGCTGGGACGTCGAGATCGGGCTCGATCCGCTCCACGCCGCCTCGGCCACCATCGTGGGCGGGAGCTACCGCGCCACCTGGACGAAGCAGATCGGATACGGTGCCATCCGGGTGGATCGCGTGCGCAGCGGCGGGGTCATCGGCGGCTACGCCACGGGCTACGATCCGCCGCTCGAGACCATCCGGCTCACCCAGAACGGCTGGAACTTCTCCGTCCTCGGCCTCGACCTTCCGGGCGCCAATCCACCCAGGGTGACCGGCGCCACCCTCGACCAGTACCGGGGGCGGATCTCCGCCTACGATGCGAGCGGGGACGTCTGGGATCGCGGCCGGGTGGTGGCGCGCGCCGGCGGCCCCGGGGCGGGCGCCGGGATCGCCATCGCAGGTGGCGGCGGGCCCCCGGCCGACTGCAACGCACCCTGGTCGGTCGGCTCGATCGTCTGGAACTCGAGCCCGGGGAAGGGGCTGCCCATCGGATGGGTCTGCACCCTCGCCGGCGCGCCCGGCGAGTGGAAGCCGCTGCCCCGGCTGGACTAGGAAAGCCGCCGGACCGCCACCGCGACCCGCGCGCTGAGCATCTCCGCCGCCATCTCCGTGGGGCGATCCAGGCCGGCGCGCGACCGGTTCCAGCGGAACTCGAGCGAGCCGCCGCCCGGACGCTCGCCGCGAAGGCCGTGGCGTGTGAGGGATCCGCCGCGGCCGACCCGCGGGCCGTTCGACGAAAGGATCCGGGCCCGGCTGGCGCCGATGGCGGGCGCGGCGCCGTCGAGGACGGCCTGGACCTCCTCCAGGCTCCGGGCGTCCTTCAGGCGGGTCGCGGCGACGCGGACCGCGAAGCGGAGAACGGCGTAGCGCCGACGCTCGGCGATGAGCCGGTCGATGACGCCCGGGCGGAGGTAGCCGATGGCGCGCAACCCGGCGAGGTCGAGGAGCGCGATCGCGGCGAGGAGGAGGGCCACCTGCGCCCCGGTGGCCCCGGCGATCGCCACGGCGAACCCGGCGTGCACCGCGCCGGCGGCGACGAGGGCGGCCATGGCGCGGCGCGGGGAGAGGCCGATCGACACGAGCCGGTGGTGGAGGTGCTCCCGGTCGCCCCAGAAGATCGGCGCCCCGCGGGCGGCGCGGCGGAAGAGCGCCATCGCCGTGTCGAGCACCGGGACCCCGAGTGCCACCACGGGGGCGAGCAGCTCGGTGCCCTGCGCGGCCTGCCCGGCCACCGGGATGGAACTCGCCGCCAGGACGAGGCCGAGGAAGAGGCTGCCACTGTCCCCCATGAAGATGCTCGAGGGGCGCAGGTTGTGGCGGAGGAATCCCAGGCAGGCCCCCGCCACCGCCGCGCCGGTGACCGCGAGGACCGGATCGCCCCGGCGGACCCCGACCGCGACCGCCGCCGCCGCCGCGACCGCGGCGATCCCGCCCGCCAGGCCGTCGAGGCCGTCGATGAGGTTCATGGCGTTCATGGCGCCGACCAGGAAGAGCAGGGTGAACGGCAGGGCCAGCCCTCCGAGCGGCAGCGGGTCGCCGAAGGGGCTGGCGATGGCCTCGATGCGCAGCCCCCCTGCCCAGACGAGCGCCGCGGCGGCCACCTGGGCCAGGAGCTTCAGGCGCGGTGCCATTCCGCGCATGTCGTCGACGGCGCCGACCGCGACGATGAAGATGCCGGCGAGGGCGATGGCGACGAGCCGCTGTCCCTGGATCGCGGGGCCCGCCGCCAGGGCGGCCAGGGAGGTCCCCCCGAGGAAGGCGGCGGCGATGGCCAGCCCGCCGATGCGCGGAACCGCCGTGGCGTGTGACTTCCGGCCGGTGAGCGGGTGGTCGAGGGCCCCGACCCGGCGCGCGAGGCGGCCGGCCAGGGGGGTGAGGGCGAGCGCCAGTGCGAAGGAGGCGGCGAGCGCGATGGTCGTGGCGAACATGCCTCCATGACACTCCACCGGTTCCCCCGGGACAGCCCGGATGGGGCGTGATGTCGCATGCCGGGGCGCGAGGGTGTGACCTGCTTGCGGGTCTCCATGTCCACGCCACCAGACTGCCTCCTCCTCGAGGGGTGCGACTTCGACCGGTTCCCGGCGGGCGGCCAGCTCGCCGTGGCGCGCCAGCTCATGGCGGCGTTCGGGCCGAGGCTCGCGCTCGTGGGGATCTCGACGGACGGCACGCCGGTGGGGCGGTGGGTGGAGCGGGAGATCGACGGCCGGCGCTTCCGCTTCTTCGCCACCGGTCGGCGCGCGGTCGGCGCGGGGAAGCCGAGGGTGCCGGCCCGGCTCTCCCGCCACCTGGGGCTCCTTCGCCACCGCGAGGCCATCCTCTCGCTGGGCGTCCGCGCCGCCTTCACGCAGGCGCCCGAGGACCTCCTCGCCGTCGCTGGCTGGGGGTTCGAGCGGCTCTGCTACTGCTTCCCCGGCACCGAGAACCCGCTCGCCTCGGCGCGCTACGCCTGGGCCCGGCCGCTCGCCGCGGTCCACGACCGGTTGCTCCTCCGGGCGCTGCGGCGCGCCGACGCCGTCCTCGCCAGCGCCGATGACGAGGCGGTCGACGCGCTGGTGGCCCGCACCGGCGGCAAGCTCCCCCGCTCCCGCGTCCACAGCCTGCCGAGCCACTACGACGAGCGGGTCTTCTTCCCGATCCCGTGCGCCGAGGCCCGGGAGCGGATCGGCGGCGAGGCCGGAAGCCCCCTCGTCGTCTCGGTGGGGCGGCTCAACCGGGTGAAGGGATGGGACCTCGTGCTGGCCGCCTTCGCACGGCTCCGCGCCGATCGTCCCGGCGCCCGCCTCCGCTTCGTCGGCGACGGGGAGGACCGGCCGGAGGTCGAGGCGGCGGCCCGCGACCTCGGCGTCGCGGACCGGGTCTCGGTCACCGGGTTCCTCACCCCGTCCGCCGTCGCACTGAACGTGAACGCCGCCGACGTCGTGGTCGTCGGGTCCCACCGCGAGGGCTGGTCGGTGGCCATGCTCGAGGCGCTCGGATGCGGCAAGCCGCTCGTGACCACCGCGGTGAGCGGCGCCCGTGCGCTGGTGCGCCCCGGGAGGAACGGCTTCGTCGTCGACGGACGGGACCCCGCCGAGCTGGCCCGGGCCCTCGGCCGGGCGCTCTCCCTCGACCCGGCCGCGGCGGCGAGGGAGAGTCTCGAGGTGGCCCGCCGCTACGCACTCGCCGAGCTTCCCGGACGTCTCGCCACCGCCTGGCCGGGGCTCGCGTGACCGGCGCGCCGCCGGCCGGGGAGGAGCGGAAGCTCCGCGTCGCCCTCGCCCACAACCACTACGGTTCCGCGGCGCCCAGCGGCGAGAACGCGGTCTTCGAGGCCGAGCGCCGGCTGCTCCGGGAGCGCGGCCACGAGGTGCTCTCCTTCGAGCGCCACAGCGACGGGATCCGCGCGCGGGGGATCCGCGGGCTCGCCGAGGGGGCGCTCGCCACCCCCTGGAACCCCTTCGCGGCCCGCCAGGTCCGCGCCCTCCTCGAGCGGGAGCGCCCCGACGTGCTCCACGTCCACAACCCCTTCCCGCTCCTCTCGCCGGCCGTGTTCCACGCGGCGCGCGGGCTGCCGGTCGCGACGGTCTGGACGCTCCACAACTACCGCCCGTTCTGCGCCGCCGCGACCCTGATGCGGAACGGATCGCCCTGCACCGCGTGCATCGACCGGGCGAGCCCGCTGCCCGGGCTCCTGCACGGCTGCTACCGCGACAGCCGCCTGGCCACCTTGCCGCTCGCCGCCATGATCGGGCTGCTCCGGCACAACGGGACGCTCGCCCGCGAGGTGGACGCCTTCGTCGTGCTCACCGACTTCCAGCGCGAGATGGTGGTCCGGGCCGGACTTCCCGCCGGCCGTGTCCACGTGAAGCCCAACTTCCGCGAGGCGCCGCCCCCGGTGGTGCCCTGGAAGGAGCGGGAGCCGCGCGTCCTCTTCGCCGGCCGGCTCGGGCCGGAGAAGGGCGTCCGGGTCCTGCTCGACGCCTGGGCGGGATGGACCGGCGCGCCGCGGCTCGACATCGCCGGCGACGGACCGGAGCGCGCATCGCTCGAGGCGCGGGCCCGCGCGCACGGGATCCTCGACCGCGTCCGGTTCCTCGGACAGCTGCCACCCGAGGAGGTGGAGCGGTGGATGGCCGGAGCCAGCCTGCTCGCCGTCCCCTCCCTCTGCTTCGAGGGCTTTCCCCTCGTGATCCGGGACGCCTTCGCGGCCGGGGTCCCGGTGGCGGCGTCGCGGATCGGCGCGCTGGAGCGGATCGTGGAAGACGGGACGACCGGCATCCTCTTCTCGCCGGGCGACGCGGCAGACCTTCGCCGCCGGCTGGAGGCGGCCTGGGGAGATCCGGCGCGGCTCGCGTCGATGGGCGCGGCCGCTCGGGCCACCTTCGAGGTCCGCTACACCGCCGACCGGAGTTACCAGGCGCTCCTCGCGATCTACGCGGCAGCCCGCGGCCAGCGGACCGCGGTCTGAAGGCGGGCGGCGGGTCGCGCCGGTCGGACCGGGCGCGTCGCCGGCCGGAGCGTCCGCTCGGTGAGAACCTTCCAGAGGAAGATCGCGCTGTCGAGGTTCCGCCGCCACATCCGGCGCGGCTCCTGGGCGAGCCGGTAGAGCCACTCCAGCCCGTGCCGTCCCGCCCATTCGGGCGCGCGAACCCGGGTTCCGGCGAGGAAGTCGAAGGCCGCGCCCACGCCCATGGCGAACGGTACTTGAAGATACCCGTGGTTCCGCGAGAGCCAGAGCTCCTGCTTGGGCGCGGTCATCCCCACGAAGAGGGCGTCGGGGCGGGCGGCGTTCACCGCGTCGACGATGGCCCGATCGGTCTCTTCGTCCCACTCGCCGAAGGGCGGGGACAGGGTCCCGGCCACGACGAGGCCGGGCCAGCGGGCGGCGCAGGTCTCGCGGATGCGGCGCAGCGTGGACTCGGAGGCGCCCAGGAAGAAGACCGACAGACCCTCCCGCTCGGCCCGCGCGAGGAAGGCCTCGGCGAAGTCGGGGCCGGCCACCCGCTCGGCCACGGGGCCACGCCGCCGGCGCGCGCCCCAGACCGCCAGCGTGCCGTCGGGGAGCACGGCGTTGGCCTCGCGGAAGTGGGCCCGGAAGGCCGGGACGTGCTGGGCCACCACGATGGAGTGGGCGTTCGCCGTGGTGAAGAGGGTCTTCTCGCGAGCGGCGATCCGGGCCACGGCGAGGTCCACGAAGGCGTCCCGGGAAAGGCCCCAGACCGGGACTCCGAGGAGGATGGCGGCGGGGCTCATGGTGCGCTCCGGGGATGGATGGAGGGCTCGGCTCCGCGGCGGCTCCGGTGGAGCCGGCCGTAGATGCGGAGGAGGTGGGCGGCGTTCTCCGATGACTCGAAGTGGCGCCGGGCGATGACGGGGTTCTCCCGCCGGGCCGCCTCGGCGACCGAAGGGTCCCCGCCGGCGGCGGCGATCGCGGAGGCCAGGCGGACCGGGTCGGGCCGGGCGAGCCGGCAGCCGCGGCTGGGCGCGAGGAGCGGTCCGTAGTCCCCCACGTCGGTGGCGGCGATGGGTCGCCCCGAGGCGAGGTAGAGGCCGAGCTTGCTCTGCACGTTCAGGTTGTCCGGGCAGTCGGGCCGGGCGTGCACGAGCACGGAGGCCGCGGCGAGCAGCGAGGGCAGCTGACCCGGGTCGCCCGGGTGGAGGACCACGGTGCACGCCGGGTCGAAGCCGAAGCGGACGATGGCGTCCTCCGGCTCCCCGGCATCGCGCGAGAGGACGAGGACGAAGGTGAACGTGTGCCCCAGCCGGCGCTGCGCGGCCGCGAGCAGGTCGAGCCCCTGGTAGGCGTGGGTCGACCCGACGTACATGGCGACGGGCCTTCCCGGCGGGATGCCGGGGATCACGGCCGGCACGGTGGCCGGGTCGGAGAACTCGGAGGTGCGCAGCCCGGGGTAGAGGACGGTCACCTTCTCCGGGTCGACGCCTCCGTCGACGACGCGGTCCCGCTGGGCGCGGGCCTGGGCGATGACGTGGTCGGCATGGCGGAGGACCGGGAACTCGGCGGCCGCGCCGAGGCGAGAGAGGAGCGGGCGTGCACCGGGCTGGCCGGGCCGGGATGGCACGTACGTTCCGTGAAGCTCGACGACGACCGGCACCCCGAGGATGCGGGCCGCCGGCAGCACGGCGAGCGCCGCCAGGTGGCCGTGGACGTGGACCACGTCGGCCCGAGCCGACCGCAGGGCGGAGAGGGCGCGGGCCGCGGCGCCGAGCACGCCGAGCGGCTGGGGCGCGCCGCCGGGATCGACCTCCAGCATCGATGCCTCGACCCCCAGCGCACGCACCGCGGCCGCGACCTTGCGGATGTGGGCCGGCGTCCCGGTGGCGTTCGTGCCCGGCGGCGGCAGCCGGGTCGAGGCCATCACGACGCGAAGTGGGGCGGCAGGGGTCACGGTCGTTCCTCAGGCCAGGCGGCGCAGCGGGCGGATGTCGCGGACCGGTGCGGCTGGCGACCCGGCGGCGATCACCCCGCCAGGGAGCGAACGCGACACCACGCTGCCGGCGGCGACCACCGTCCCGGCGCCGATGGTGACGCCCTTCAGGACCGTCACGTTCATCGAGAGCCAGACCCCCGGCTCGATCACCACGGCGGCCGCGCGGGCCGGGACCTCGGCGGCGCGGTCTGCTGCGTCGATGGCGTGCCAGTCGGTGTCGGTGATGGTGCAGTTCGCGCCGCACAGCACCCCGTCGCCGATGGAGATGCGAAGCGCGGCGCCGAGGACGGTCCCGGACATGCCGACGCCTCGCCCGATCGAGATCTCGGCGCCCGGGGCGAGCGTGGAGAGCATGCAGGGACGGTCGAGCCCGACCTGGTTCGACCAGCGGGCCGAGCGGAACTCGCTTCCGGCGCCGATCCGGATCCGCGTCCCGGGAAGGCGGCGCAACAGCGGCAGCCCGAGGAACCGGACCCCGTCCTCGAGCTCGATCCCCCACCAGCGGGCGAGCAGCCGGGCCGCGAGGGTGTCCCGGCGCTGCCGGAGCCCGTCCCGGGCCACGGCGACGAGGTGCGGGAGGCTGTCCCGGGTGACGGGTCTCATGCCGGCATCTCCATGCCTTCCCTGACACCGTCGCCGTCCGCCGTGAGACCCAGAATCGACCGGTACGCGCCGAGGAGCTCCCCGACCACCCGCCGGCGGCCGTGCCGGACGAGCGCCTCGCCCCGCCCGGCGCCTCCGAGGCGGGTCGCGAGGAGGTCGTTGCCGAGGATGCTACCGACCCGGTCGGCCAGCGCTGCCGCGTCCCCGGCCGGGTAGAGGAGCCCGGTGCGCCCGTCTTCGACGAGGCTGGGGGTCCCGCCGGCGGCGGCGGCCACGCAGGGCACGCCGACGGTCTGGGCCTCGCACAGGCTGTTGGAGCTGTTCTCGGCGAACGAGGGCATGACGTAGGCGTGCGCGCCGGCGAGGAGCCGGGCGAGCGACGGCGCGTCGAGGAAGCCGAGCAGGCGCACCCGCCCGGAGAAGGTCATCCGGTCGATGCGCTCCCGGAGGAGGCGACCGTAGCCGGAGCGCTCCGAGATCCCGCCCGCGACGTCGATCTCGAGCCCCGGGTGGTGGCGCGCGATGGCCGAGGCGGCCTCGAGCAGGGTCTCCAGGCCGCGCCGGGGCTGGCCGGCGTTCGTGACCACCACCCGACCGCGGCGGCAGCGCGACAGGCTCCACTGCGCCGCCGCGAACTCGGGCCGGAGGAGCTCGCCCACCCGGTGCCACGGGGTGGCGGGCGCGATGGCCGCCGCCTGCTCCCGGTCCCAGTCCGTGCGCCCCAGCACCGCGTCGACGCCGCGCAGCACCTCTGCCTCGCGCCGGGCGCCGCGCCGGAAGGCCTGCCGCTCCCAGAAGAGGCCGCGACCGGTGAGGAGCTCCGAGACCCGCTGGGCCGCCAGCCGGTCGGCCGCCGGAAGCGCGCCGTAGAAGTCCCGCGCGTTCGCGGCGAGGAGCCCCTGGATGGAGACCACGGTGGGGCGGTCGACGAGACCGCGGGCCCGCAGGAGCCCGAAGAAGCGCTCGCTGCCGTGCACGTGGACGAGGTCCGGGTCGAACCGGTGGACGACGTTCCGGCAGGCGAGCAGGTCGGAGCGGGAGGCCCCGAAGTGGGAGGCGAAGCGCCCCTGTCCGACCACGAAGTACTCCACGCCGTCCTCGTCGAACTGCATGTCGGGCAGCGACGGGTAGGAGGTGGCGACGCCGAGCTCGATCCCCGGGACCTCGCGCAGGGCGAGCAGCAGCTGGGCCATCCAGTGGCCGGAACCGGCCGTGGGGCGCCCGGTCCTCCGGTCGACCGCGGGCAGGGGGATGTTGGTGAACCAGAGGACGCGCATCATCGGCTCGCGGGCGCGCCGGGGGCCCGACCTGCGGGGGCGGCGCAGGCCCCGACGCAGAGGAGGACGACCTCGTAGTCGAGCGCGGCGCTCGGGAACGAGGAGGAGAGCATCCGGGCCCCCCAGAGGAGGGCGACGGTCGCGAAGGCGAGGCGGGCCCCGGTCTCGGGGGAGCGGAACACGCGCAGCGGCGGGCCCAGGTGGACCGCGCACCAGCCGACGAGCAGCGGCACGCCGCCGAAGAAGAGCAGGGAGAGGTAACCGACGTCGGTACCGCCGGCCCAGCGAGGGCTCATGCCCGGCCAGTTCCAGGTGGCCCGCGCGCCACGCCCGAGCACGAGGTCGGAGAGCGGGACATCGGCGAGGAAGGCGGCGATCTGCCCGGTGCGGGAGTCCTCGCCGATCCGCTCTGCGAGACCCAGGAACGACAGCTCGAAGACCCGCGCCATCCCGGTCCCGCTCGCCAGCCAGGAGGCGAGGCCGGCGACCACTGCCGCGGCGGCGGCGGCCTCGAGGACGCGGGCCACCGGGCGCCCGGCGCGGCGCGCCGAGATCCAGGCATCGGCGAGGACGAGGAGCGCCAGCATCACCAGATTCAGCCGGGTCTGGACGAGGATCGAGCCGGCCGCGTAGGCGAGCGCCGGCACCCAGCGCAGGTGGCGCGCGGCCGAGGTTCCGCGGTGGGGACGCAAGACGAGCCACGCCGCCGGGAAGTAGAGCGCGTTCAGGTATCCGGAGAGGGCGGCCACCGTCTCCTGGCGGAGGAAGGAGCGAAGGTGCACGGTCTCCCAGGCCACGAGCCCGGTGAGGGCCCAGGCGAGCAGGTCGAGGGCCCGTCCGACGGGGGGAAGGGCGTCGGCGCGGGCCGAGGTGAAGAGGAGCAGCGAGACGAGCGCCAGCCAGGGGCCGGTGGTCCCGAAGATTCGCGAGGAGAGGAAGTCGGCCGTGTCCATGCCGCGAACCGCGCAGAGCATCCCGGCGGCGAGGAAAACGCCGAACCAGGCCACGAGCGTCGGCGACATCCGCCGCCCCCGGACCGCGAAGGCGAGGGCGCCCGCTGCGGTCAGCGCCGCGAGGCGCAGCGCGTGTGCGGCGTAGTAGAGGGCCGGCCGAGGGGCCTCGGCCACGTCCTCCCAGACCCCCGTCGTCGCCTGCGCGACCCGCGAACCCTGGAGCGAGACGGTGGCGAGGAGGGAGGCGGCGAGCCCGACGGCGACGAGCCCCGAGACGAGGGCAGGCACGAGGGGGCGACCCCGGGAGAGGCCGGGGGCGATGGCGGCGCCGGCGGGGAGGGTACCGATCACGGGCAACCCCACTCGGCGCGCTTGCGCGAGAGCACCCAGGCGATGAACGGGGCCTGGACGGCCGTCAGGAGGGCCGCGGTGAGGAACCAGGCGAGCGCCACGCCGCCAGCCCCGCGCGGCGCGAGGACGGCGGTGAGGAGCACGAGCAGCCCGCCGCGGAGGACCGCGAGGGCAACGCCCGCCCGGTGGGCGCCGAGCGCCCAGATGGCCTGCCCGACGGACATGTTGGCGGCGAGGAGCACCGCGGCGCCGCAGCAGAGGACGAGCACCGATCCGCGTCCGGCGAAGGCCGGCCCGCTGGCGGCGAGCAGCCAGGGGGCGAGCGCCGCGACCGGGATCGCGACCAGCAACGCGAGGCCGGTGGAGGCGGCGAAGCTGGCGCCGAGGGCCCGCCGGAGGGAGCGGAGGTTCCGGGTGGGAAGCGCGCTCGCCACCAGCGGCAGCCCGAGCCCGGAGACCGCGCTCGCCAGGAAGAGCACCACCGCCTGCCACTGGCGGGCCACCCCGAGCACGCCGGCCTCGGCGAGGCTCGTCCGGGCGAGCAGTGCGGTCGACGCCCAGGTGGCGAAGGTGAGGGCGAGGCTCGCCGCCACCGCGGGCACCCCCACGTGGGCGAGTTCCCGGAGGTCGGCCGAGCGCGGCGCGAAGGCGAGGGCGACGGACCGGCGGGCGGCCTCGCTCCGGAGGGCGCGGTGCTGGGCCACGGCGCAGGCGACCGCCGCCGCGACCGTGCCGGCCAGCGCGCCCCGGGGTCCGGCCAGGAGGGCGCCCGGGACCACGGCGACGAGCGTGATCGCCCCGCGGATCGCGGCCGCGCCGGCAAGTCCGCGGAACGCCTCCAGCCCGGAGAGCGCCCCCGCCTGCGCGGCGCAGACCGAGGCGGCGAAGGTGAGCGGGGCGCCGGCCCGCAGCAGCGGGGCGAGCGCGGGGGCGGCGAGCAGGCTCCCCGCCACCCAGGGGGCGAGGACGAACTGGAGGGCGGCGAGCAGGAGTCCCGCCGCGGCGGCGAGCGTCACGGCCCCGCCGGCCAGGCGTCCGGCCCGATCCGGATCGGAGGCGCGGGCCTCGGCCACGTGGCGCGTCGCCGCCACCGCGAGACCGGCCCCCGCGACCTCGGCGAGGAGGGTGCAGGTTCCGACCGCCACGACGAGCGAGCCGTAGTCCCCCGCGCCGAGCGCACGCGCGGCCAGGGCGGCGGCGACGAGCGCCATCCCCTGGGAGACCCCCGACCCGAGCACCGACCAGGCGGCGCCCGAGGCCACCCGCCGGCGCAGGGAGCCGGCGGGCAGCAGCGACGCCACGAGCCCCGCGAGCGCGGTCCCCGCCTCCGGGGTGGCGGCCGCGGGGCCGGCGCCGGGGATCGTATTCACGGAAAGTCTCACCGGTACGAGTACTGGTAGTGGTATCCGTGGCCGCCGGCGCGGGAGGGACGAGCCCCGTTCAGCACCACCGCGTGGAGTTCCACGCCGCCCTGGGCGTAGGCCTTCACCGCCGCGCCGATCTCCCGCACGGGGTGGCGCCCGGCCCGGAGGACCAGCAGGTTGACGGCGCAGTGGCGGCTCACCAGCACGCCGTCGGTCACCGCCAGGATGGGCGCGGTGTCGACCACCACGACGTCGTAGCTGCGCGACGCCCACTCCATCACCTTGCGGAAGCGGTCGCTGGCGAGCAGCTCCGACGGGTTGGGGGCGATCCGTCCCCGGGGGAGGAAGTCGAGGCCGGCCTGGGCGGTGGGGCGCACCGCGCCCGGCAGCGGTTCCCCGGCGGCGATCATCTCGGCGAGCCCGGTCTCCCCGCCGCCGCCCAGCAGCTCGTGGAGCCGCCCCTTGCGGAGGTCGGCGTCGACGAGCAGCACGCGGCTGCCCGACTCGGCGAGCACCTGGGCCAGGTTGGCGGCCACGAAGGACTTGCCGACGCCCGGGCTCGGACCGCCGAGCGCCACGACGTTTCCGTCCCCTTCGGCGAGCGCGAAGGCGACGCTGGTGCGCAGCGCCCGGAGCGCCTCGACGGCGAGGTCGTTCGGGTCGTGCCGTGCGAGCAGCGGGTTCTCGAGCGAGCCGCCGCGCCGCTGGGAACGGGCCAGCGCGGCCTGGGCGTCGCTGTGGGGCACGGAGGCGTAAACGGAGAGGCCGGTGACCCGCTCGACGGCCTCCGGGTCCTCGATCCCGCGCGCCAGCGCCCGGCGGAGGAAGGCCAGCCCGATGCCGAGGGCGAGGCCGACGGCGAGCGCCGCGGCGAGCGCCGGCAGGGGATCGGGGCGGATGGGTCGGCGGGCCCGCACGGCGGTGTCGAGGACCCGGACGTTGCCGACCGTCCCCGACTTCACCACCTTGAGCTCCTGCACCTTGTTCACGACGAGCAGGTAGAGCTCGTTGGCCACCTTCACGTCGCGCAGGAGCGAGGCGGAGCGCATCTCGGCCTCGGGAAGGTCGCGGAGCCGGGCCAGGGAGGCATCCCGCTCGCCGCGCAGCTTGCCGATCTTGTCCTCGAGCGCGAGCGCCGTCGGGTGGCTGTCGGTGAAGCGCTGGCGCAGCTCGGTGCGCTGCAGGAGGAGCTCGGAGAGACGGCGCTCGGTCTCGGCGGACCGGTCGAGGACCCCCTTGGTCTCCAGCCCCACGTCGACCCGGCCGTGCGTGCGCCGGTACTTCTCGAGCGCGGCCTCGGCCGTGTCGAGGTTGTCGCGCAGCGTGGGGAGCTGGCCGCTCAGGAATGCGAGCGTCTTCTCCGCCTCGGCGCTGCGCCGGTCGACGTTCTGGCGCTGGTAGTCCTGGGCCACGGCGTCGACCGTGCGGGCCACGACGTCGCGGTCCGGACCCTCGAGCGCGATCTGGAGGATGCCGGTCTTGCGCCCCCGCTCGCCCACGGCGAGCCGGGCCTGCAGCCGCTCGACCGCCTCCTCGAGCGGAAGACGGGTCAGTCGGAAGCGGGTCCCGGGCCTCGCCTCCAGGCGGGAGACGAAGAGCTCGACGCCGCCCGCCGAGGCCGGGGCGCCCACCGTTCCCTCGAGGACCGGGCGTCCGTCGGCGTCGGCCAGGGTGTAGCGGCCGTTCTCACCGGCGGTGAGAGCGAGGGTCTTGCCGAGCAGCGGCTCCGGCACGTCGAGCCGCCCGACCCCGATCCGCTCGCCGCCCCAGCCGAAGCCCTCGAGCATCGGCGGCGCGGAGGCGGGCCCCGACCCGTCCCGGCGCCGGGCCACGGCGGCCCCCACGACCGGGAAGTGGCGCGGGACCGCGATGACGTCGAGGCCGAGCCGTTCCACCACGCCCCCGAGCAGCGCGCGGGAGCGGATGACCTCGATCTCGGTCTCCGCCGGCGTCGTGCTCGAGAAGGCGGCGGTCAACTCCTCCAGTCCGGCGATCCCCTTGGCCCGCTCCTCCACCTGCACCACCGCGTCGGAGCGGAAGATCGGCGTCGCGACGAGCACCCAGGCCCCCGTCACCGCCAGGCAGGCCAGCACCACCCCGGCGATGAGCCAGCGCGAGCTCGAGACGAGCTGCGCCCACTCCCGGAGGGCCGAGTCGTCGGGATCTTCGGATGCGACGGTGTCGACGAGGTCGATCCGCGGGGGGTCGACCAGCTTGGGGGTGCGCTTCCTCGCGACCGGGCGCCTGGCTGTCTCCATGTCGGGCTTGACACCCATCAAGCCCGGGACGGTCAACAATCCGTGTCACGTGAACGGGGGCCACGGCGCCCTGCGAGGGAGGAAAGTAAACGTAACTATTCGTACACAAAGAACTTTTCCTCGATCGGTCCACGAAATTCCTGGCGCCTTGGCCCGGTCCGAAGTGTGGGAACAGGGGACCCGGCCGGGATGCCCCGGTCCGGGCGGTCACAACCAACCGAACGAGGCAAAACATGAAGAAGCACGAGACTTACCCGCTCTGGGTCCTCTCCGCGCTCCTCCTCGCCGGGCCTGCAAGCGCCCAGGGGACGAAGCTCGTGGACCCGATCCCGGCTCCCATTCCAGCGAGCGGTGTCACCATCGGGCTCGAGCAGGTGGCCGACGGCCTCCTCGCGCCCACCGCCGCGGCCGTGGCGCCGGGCCACCGACGCCACCTCTTCGTCGCCGATCAGAACGGCCAGATCTGGGACATCGACCTGGGGCGCGGCGGGAAGCGGCTCTTCGCCGACCTCTCCTCCCGCCTGGTCCGGCTCGGCATCTTCCGCGGCTACGACGAGCGCGGTCTCCTCGGCCTCGCCTTCCACCCGGACTTCGAGGAGAACGGCCTCCTCTACACCTTCACCTCCGAGCCGGTGGCCGGTCCGGCCGACTTCACGACCCAACCGGCGGGCGTGGTCGCGAACTGCCAGAGCGTCGTCATCGAGTGGGCGGTCCTCGACCCCGAGGCGCGGGACCTGGTCCTCGACCCGGGAAGCGCCCGGGAGGTGCTCCGCATCGACAAGCCGCAGTTCAACCACAACGGCGGAACCCTGGTGTTCGGGCGGGACGAGATGCTCTACGTGTCGGTCGGCGACGGCGGCGCCGCCAACGACGTCGGCCCGGGCCACGCCCCGGGCGGAAACGGGCAGAGCCTCGCCCCCGGCAACCTGCTCGGCAAGATCCTGCGGATCGATCCCCTCGGAAGGGACTCCCGGAACGGCAGGTACGGCATCCCGGAGGAGAACCCCATCCTCGGCGGCGGCGTCGACGAGGTCTGGGCCTGGGGCTTCCGCAATCCGTTCCGGATGTCCTTCGACCGCAAGACCGGCCGGCTCTGGGCCGCCGACGTCGGCCAGAACGACGTCGAGGAGGTCGACGTGGTCCGGCCGGGGAGGAACCACGGCTGGCCCGTCAAGGAGGGGACCTTCCTCTTCGACAGCGCGGGGTTCGTGACGGCCGACAGCCCCGGGGCGCCGGCCGGCATGGTGGACCCGGTGGCCCAGTACGACCACACCACCGCCGTGGCGGGCGTGAGGGAGGGAACCGCCTCCGTCGGCGGCTTCGTCTACCGGGGCAAGGCCATCCACGAGCTCCGGGGCCGGTACGTCTTCGGCGACTACTCGCGCGTCTTCGCGACGCCCCAGGGGAGGCTCTTCGTGCTCTCCGACACCCCCTGTGCCGGGACGCGGCAGTGCGTGACCGAGCTCGGCGTGGCCGGCAGCCCCACGCTCGGATGGGCGGTCCTGGGCTTCGGCGAGGACGCCGAGGGGGAGATCTACCTCCTCGCCAACCGCTCGGGCGTCACCGTGAACACGACCGCGTCCGGCGCCGTCCTCCGGCTCACACGCGCCAGGTGAAAACAGGGATCGGGGTGGCACGGGAAGCCCACCCCAGGTGTCTCACCCGATAGAGGGGCAACCCTCGAAGATCCGCGCGCCCGGAATCGGGCGTCGGTCGCCAGGAGCGGAGCCTCCGGACGCATCCCCCCCCGCAGCGTCCGTGGGTTCCCGCTCCTGGCGCAGTTTCACTCGACGGTGACGCTCTTGGCCAGGTTCCTCGGCTGGTCGACGTCGGTGCCCTTCAGATCCGCCACGTGGTAGGCGAGGAACTGGAGCGGCAGGATGGTGAGGAGCGGGGCGAGGAGCGGCGGGCTCTGCGGCACCACCAGCGCCACGGTGGCGAGCCCGGCGGCGTGGGTGTCCCCCTCCGCGACCACGGCGATGACCTGTCCGCCCCGGGCACGGACCTCCTCCACGTTCCCGAGCGTCTTCTCGTAGCTCGGCTCCTTCACCGCCAGCACAACCACCGGCAGGTTCTCGTCGATGAGGGCGATGGGACCGTGCTTCATCTCCCCGGCGGCGTAGCCCTCGGCGTGGATGTAGGAGATCTCCTTCAGCTTGAGGGCCCCCTCGAGCGCCACCGGGAACTGCGACCCGCGCCCCAGGAAGAGCACGTCCCGCGCCGAGGCGCAGCGCCTCGCCACCGGGATCACGGTGGGCTCCTGGCGCAGCACGTGCTCCATCTGCTGCGGGATCTTCACCAGCGCCTCGAGGTGCTCCCGGGCGGCCTCGGCCGACAGCGTCCCGCGCATCCGCCCGAGCCGGACCGCGAGCAGGAAGAGCGCGGCGAGCTGGGTGGTGAAGGCCTTGGTGGAGGCGACGCCGATCTCGGGGCCGGCGTGGGTGTAGAGGGTTCCCTGGCACTCGCGGGGGATGGCCGACCCGAGCACGTTGCAGATGGCGAAGGCGCGGGCGCCCCGCTTCTTCGCCTCCTTCACCGCCGCCAGCGTGTCGGCGGTCTCGCCCGACTGGGAGATGGCGAGGACGAAGGTCCGCGGTCCCACCACCGGGTCGCGGTGGCGGAACTCGCTCGCCAGCTCGACGTCCACCGGGAGCCGGGCCAGCTGCTCGATCATGAGCCGCCCGGAGAGGCCGGCGTGCCAGCTCGTCCCGCAGGCGACCACCACGACGCGATCGATCTCCCTCACCCAGGCGGGGTCGAGTTCCATCCCGTCGAGGACCACGTCCCCCTCCTCGAGCGAGACCCGCCCGCGGATGGTGTCGGTCACCGCCCGCGGCTGCTCGAAGATCTCCTTGTGCATGAAGTGCTTGTGGCCGTCCTTCTCGGCGGCCACCGCGCTCCACTCGATCCGCCGGGGCGGGCGCGTCACCGGCCGGCCCGCGGCGTCCTCGATGGCGATGCCCTCGGGGGTGAGGACGGCCAGCTCCCCCTCCTCCAGGTAGTTCACCATCCGTGTATGCTCGAGGATGGCCGGGACGTCGGAGGCGAGGAAGCTCTCCCCCTCGCCGTAGCCGACCACGAGCGGGCTGGCGTTCTTGGCCGCCACCACCGTGCGCGGCGCGCTCTCGGCGACCACGGCGATGGCGTAGGTTCCCCGCACCTGCCCCAGCGCCTCGCGCACCGCGGCGCGGAGGTCCCCCCGGGCCGGGCCGTCCATGGCCGCGGAGATGAGGTGCGCGAAGATCTCGGTGTCGGTCTCGGAGGAGAACTTGTGGCCGCGGGCCTGGAGCGCGGACTTGAGCTCGAGGTGGTTCTCGATGATTCCGTTGTGCACCACGGCCACCCCGCCGAAGCGGTGCGGGTGGGCGTTCTCGTCGGAGGGGCGTCCGTGGGTGGCCCAGCGGGTGTGGCCGATGCCGGTGGAGCCGGCCAGGGGCTCGGTCTTCAGCCGTTCGACCAGGTTCTGCAGCTTGCCCTTGCTGCGCCGGATCTCCAGCCCGCCCGGCCCGACCGCGGCGACGCCGGCCGAGTCGTACCCCCGGTACTCGAGCCGGCGCAGGCCGCCCACGATCAGGTCCACGCAGGGGCGCGGACCGACGTACCCCACGATCCCGCACATCGGCTAGTGCCCCTTCCCGGAGATCTTCGAAGACGCCCGCTTCCGGGCCCATCCGGCCTTGTTCACCTGTCGTGAACGGCCGAGGGCCAGCGCGCCGGCCGGGACGCTCTCGGTGAGCGTCGAGCCGGCGGCCACGTAGGCCCCCTTGCCGATGGAGATGGGGGCCACGAGGATCGAGTCCGAGCCCACGAAGACCCCGTCGCCGATGACGGTCGGGTGCTTGCGCTCGCCGTCGTAGTTGCAGGTGATGGTGCCGCAGCCCACGTTCACGTCGGCGCCGACGGTGGCGTCCCCCAGGTAGGTGAGGTGGCCCGCCTTGGAGCGCTTGCCCATCGAGGTCTTCTTCAGCTCCACGAAGTTGCCGACGTGGACCTCCTCGGCGAGCGAGGCCTCGGGGCGGAGCCGGGAGAACGGACCCACGCGGCAGCGGTCGCCGATGCGGGCCCGGTCGAAGTGGCAGTAGGGGAGGATCTCGACGCCGTCCCCCACCGTGGTGTCGGAGAGGATGGCGCCCTGGCCGATGACGCAGCCCGAGCCGATCCGGGTCGCCCCGCGCAGCCGCACGCAGGGCTCGATGATCGTGTCCGGACCCACCACCACCCCCTCGTCGGCGTCGAAGCGCTCCGGATCCTCGAGCGTCACGCCGGACTCCATGAGCGAGGCGGCGATGCGCCGGGTCATGGCGCGCACCGCGAGGGAGAGGTCCTCCTGGTCGTTGACGCCCTGGGCCTCCACCGGGGAGACCCGCACCGCCACGGCGCCCGGGCCGTCGGCCGCGAGCGCCACGAGGTCGGTCAGGTAGAACTCCCGCTGGGCGTTCTTGGCGTCGACGCGGGCCAGCGTGGACCAGAGGAAGCCCGAGTCGGCGACGTAGAGGCCGGCGTTCACCTCCCGGATCTGCCGCTCCTCGGGGGTGGCGTCCTTCTCCTCGACGATGAGGGCCGGTCCCTTGCCCGGGGCGTGGACCACGCGTCCGTAGCCCTCCGGGTTCTCGAGGTCCATGGTGGCGAAGGCGAGCGACTGGGGGGAGGTGCGCGCGTCCACCACCGACGCCAGCGTGTGGGTGGTGAGGAGCGGCGTGTCGCCGGAGAGGATCATCACCGGGCCGGTGTGGCCGCGCAGGCACCCCTTGGCGGCGAGCACCGCGTGGGCGGTCCCGAGCTGCCGTTCCTGGCGGGCGAAGCGCAACGGCGCGTCGGGCAACGCGGCCCGGAGCTCCGCCTCCACCTCGTCGGCCTGGTGCCCGACCACCACCACCACGGGGTCGGCGCCGGCCTCGAGGGCCCGCTTCACCGGGAAGTACACCATGGGCCGGCCGCAGACCCTGTGCAGGACCTTGGCGCGGCGCGTCTTCATGCGCGTGCCCTTCCCGGCGGCGAGGACGATGGCGGCGAGCGGGGCGCTTCCCTTGCGCTTCTTCGACTTGGTCGGCATGGCGCCGAGGCTAGGGCCACGCGGGGCGGGAATCAAGAACCGCCCCCAGGTACCCGTCCCGCCGGGCCGTGCTACCCATGGGGGCATGCCCGCCGTACCCCTCCTGGCATCGCTCCTCCTCGCCCACGTGGCCGTCTCGCCACGCGGCGCCGTGGCCACCGCCCACCCGGCGGCGAGCGAGGCCGGGGCGGCGGTCCTGCGGGCGGGGGGGAACGCTGCCGACGCGGCGGTGGCCGCCGCCTTCGCCCTCTCGGTGGCCGAGCCGCAGAGTTCCGGGATCGGGGGGGGCGGCCTGGCGCTCGTCTACGTGGCCCGGGAGGACCGGGTGTACGCCGTGGACTTCCGCGAGACCGCCCCCGCGGCCGCCACGAAGGACATGTTCCTCGTGGACGGCAAGCCCGACCCGCTGCGTTCCCGCTGCGGCGGGCTCGCGGTGGCCGTTCCCGGCGCGATGAAGGGCTACGCGGAGATCGCGCGCCGCTTCGGACGGAAGCCGCTCCCGGAGCTGGTCGCGCCGGCGGTGAAGCTGGCGCGGGAAGGGGTCCCGGTCGGGCGCCTCACCGCGCGCGCGGCGAGCGCCGAGCGGTCCTGCCTCCTCCAGGATCCCACCGGGGCTTCCACCTTCCTGGTCCGGGGCGAACCGCCCGTGCCCGGCAGCCTGCTGGTCCAGAAGGAGCTGGCGGCGACCCTTCGGCTCCTGGGAAGGGACCCGGAGGCCTTCTATCGCGGTCCGCTCGCCGAGCGGATCGCGGCGGCCGTCCGGGCCCGCGGCGGCCTGCTGACCGCCCGCGACCTGGCCGCCTACCGCACCCGGAGCCGCGAGGTGCTGTGGGGCGAGTTCCGGGGGCACCGGGTGGCCACCTTCCCGCCGCCCTCGGCCGGCGGCGCCGTCGTCCTCGGCCTGCTCCGGGCGATGGAGGGGGAGCGGCCGGAGGATGCGGCCCGGCTCCCGGAGCGGTACCTCCACGTCTTCGTCGAGGCCGAGAAGCGGCTTTTCGAGAGGAGGGGCGACGCGCTGGCCGACCCGGACTTCGCGCCGGGCGCCGACGAGGTGGCCCGGGAGATGAGTTCGCAGGCCTTCGCGACCCGGTCGCGCGCGGCCATGGGCGAGCGCGCGACTCCGTCGGGGCCCCCTGGCGAGATCCGGGACGGGCACACCTCGCACGTGTCGGTGGTGGACGCGGAGGGGAACGCGGTCGCGCTCACCACCACCGAGAACCTGTGGTTCGGGTCGGGCGTGGTGGTCCCGGGGACCGGCATCCTGCTCAACGACGAGATGGACGACTTCGACGCCGCCCCGGGCGCGCGCAACGCCTTCGGGCTCGAGGGTGGGGACCTGAACCTGCCGGTCCCGGGCAAGCGGCCCCTCTCCTCGATGTCGCCGACCCTGGTCTTCGGCCTGGACGGGAAGATCCTCCTCGCCGTGGGGTCGCCCGGGGGCAGCACGATCCCGTCCACCGTGGCCTGGGCGATCCTGCGCGCCATCGACGGAAGGATGGCGCTCGACCAGGCGCTCGGCACGCCCCGCATTCACCACCAGTGGAGGCCGGACGTGATCCTCGCCGAACCGGGCGCCCTCCAGGAAGCCACCCGGAAGGCCCTGGAGGCGCGCGGGCACCGGATCCAGGATCGGGCCGAGCCCTTCGGGAACCCGCAGGCGGTGCGGGTCGACCCGGCCACCGGCTGGCGCGAGGGGGCAAGCGAGCCGCGGCTCGACGGGCGGGCCGCCGTTCCCTGACGGCGCGTGGGCCGGCGCCGCCGGTGCTAGGCTCGGCCCGTGTTCTTCGACGCGCACCTCCACGGGGCGGCGCTCACCGCCCGGGACGTCGCCGACGTGCGCTTCTTCGGCGTGCGGGGGGCGCTGCTCCCGCTCGCCGGGCGGGGCACGCCCGTCACCGCCGCGGCGCTCCGGCGGGACTGGGAGGCGCTCGCCCTGGCGGTGGGGCGGCTGCGCCGGGGCGGGCTCGCCGCCTACGGGGCGCTCTCCATCCCTCCGGGCCGGATCCCGGCGCGCGGGACCGAGGCGCTCCTCGTCGAGCTTCCCGAGTGGCTTTCCCGGCGGGGCGTGGCCGCCATCGGGCCGATCGGCCCGGGGTCCGGGACGCCGCGGGAGGAGGAGCTCCTCTCCCGTCAGCTGGAGCTGGCGCGGGAGCTGCGGAGGCCGGTGCTCGTGACCGTGCCCGCCGGGGAGACGGCGCGGGCGGTCCGGAGGACGATCGCCGTCCTGCGCGAGAGCGGCGTGCCCCCCGGCACCGTGCTCGTGGACGGCGTCGACGCCGCCGGCGTGCGGCTGCTCCGCGCGGTGGGTTGCTGCGCCGTGCTCTCCCCGACCCGGGGCGCGGCCTCCCTGGTCGAGGTGGCGCGGCTCGTCCGCGCGCTCGGTCCGGAGGGGATCGCCCTCGCGTCGCACGCCGGGGACGGGCTGGGAGACCTGCTCGCGCTGCCGCGCGCGGCCGACCGGATGGCCCGGCTCGGCCTGTCCGACGCCGTCATCCGCCGCGTGTGCGGGCGGAACGCGCTCGCGGCGCTGGGGATCCCGCCGGCCGAGGTGCGGACCGCGGCCGCACCCATCGCCCGGTCCGTCCGCCCGACTTCTCGATGAGCTCGATGGCCTCGATGCGCATCCCGCGCTCGTACCGCTTCAGCATGTCGTAGACGGTCAGGCAGGCGGCGGCCACCGCGGCGAGCGCCTCCATCTCCACGCCGGTGCGGTCGGTGGTGCGGACGGTGGCGGTCACCGACACGCCGCCGGGCCGGGGCACGGCCTCGACCTCGATCCCGGTGAGGGCGATGGGGTGGCAGAGCGGGACGATGTCGGGCGTGTGCTTGGCCGCGAGGACCCCGGCCAGCCGCGCCGCCGCGATCACGTCCCCCTTCTCGACCTCGCCCCGCCGCAGGATGCCGAGCGTGGCGCGCGACATCGACACGAAGCCGCGGGCCACCGCCACCCGGTCGGTGCGGGGCTTCTCCCCGACGTCGATCATGCGCACGACGACCCCCGGGTCAGTGGATGCCCTGCTCGCCCAGCCAGCGCTCGGCGTCGATGGCCGCGGCGCAGCCCGAACCCGCCGCGGTGACCGCCTGCCGGTAGTGCGGGTCGGCCACGTCCCCGGCGGCGAAGACCCCCTCCCGGCTGGTGCGCGTCGAGGGCGCCTTCACGTTCAGGTAACCGACCTCGTTCATGTCGAGCTGGCCCTTGAAGATGCCGGTGTTGGGCTCGTGGCCGATGGCGAGGAAGAACCCCTGGACCTTGAGCTCCGACGTGCTCCCGTCCTTCGTGCTCTTCAGCCGGAGCCCGGTCATGGCCTTTCCGTCGCCGAGCACCTCGTCGACCCCGGCGTTCCACACGAACTCGATCTTGGGGGTCTTGCGGGCCCGCTCCTGCATCACCTTGGAGGCGCGCAGCTCCCCGCGCCGGTGCACGAGGTAGACCTTGTTCGCGTACTTGGTGAGGAAGGTGGCCTCCTCGAGCGCGGTGTCGCCTCCGCCCACCACCGCGACGTCCACGCCGCGGAAGAAGAAGCCGTCGCAGGTGGCGCAGGCCGAAACGCCCTTGCCCTGGTAGGCCTTCTCGGACGGGATGCCCAGCCACTTGGCCGAGGCGCCGGTGGCCACGATGACCGCGTCGGCGGTGTACGCGTCGCCCTCGCTCCAGAGCTGGAACGGCCGGGAGGAGAGGTCGATCCGGGTGACCTCTCCGGCCACGAACTTCGTTCCGAAGCGCTCCGCCTGCCCCTTCATCCGCTCCATGAGCTCGGGCCCCATCACGCCCTCGGCGAACCCCGGGTAGTTCTCCACCTCGGTGGTGATGGTGAGCTGCCCGCCGGGCTGCATCCCCTCGAAGAGGAGCGGGGCCAGGTTGGCGCGTGCGGCGTAGATCGCCGCCGTGTAGCCGGCCGGACCGGACCCGATGATGACGAGCCTCTGGTGCTGGGGCATGTTTTCTCCGCGTGGAATGGGGGCTCGATCGATCTAGCCCGGTCGGGACCGGAAGTCACGGGGAGGTTCGGGGTGCCGGGGAGCGCCTTCGGCGAGATGCGGACGCTCTCCTCGCTCCTCCGGAAAATGAAATGCCCGAGACACTTCGGGTTCGTCGGGGGGGACGAGAACCCGCCGTGCCTCGGGCGTGGAGGAGCCATGCTACAGCACCAGCCCGGCGTATTTGCGCGAGGCATGCCAGTGCATGTATTCCTCAAGTATTTGAATTTACAGGACCGCGCCGCCCGCCATGTGCGGGTTTTATGAGACCCAGGGTCAGGGAGGCTACCTCAGCCTACCTCGGACGCCGGCCCGAGAAGAGGATGCGCTGGTACGTGTAGAGGTAGGGGTGTTCGTCGGGGAGGGCGGCGCCGACCCGGCTCCGGTAGGCATCGAGATAGCGCTGCCAGAGCTCCGGCGGCAGCCGCCTCTCGTAGTCGGTGAGCAGGGTCCCGCGGCACCACTCCACCACGTCGGCCGGTTCGGAGAGCTCGTGCACGTAGACCTGGAGCCGGGACTCCTCGTCCACGAGGCCGAGCCGCTTCATCTGGAGCGCGTACTCGACCGGGGTCAGCACCGAGCGGTGGCGCACGTAGCCCTGGAGCGCCGAGGCGAACGGCTCCTCGCGGGCGAGCTCGTTGGCCAGCCGGTGCGAGGCGTGGGTCTGGTTGGCCGGGACCTGGACGGCGAGCTGCCCCCCCGGCGCGAGGAGCCGGACGAGCCGCGCCAGCAGGGCCGGATGATCGGGGAGCCAGTGGAGCGCGGCGTTGGACAGGACGAGGTCGTAGCCCGCTCCGGTGGGGTCTTCGAACACGGCGATGTCGCCCTGCGCGAAGGCGAGCCCGTCCCCGGCGAGCGGCGCCGCCTTCTCGAGCATCGCCGGCGAGGAGTCGATGCCCAGCGTCGAGCGCGCCCGGAGCCGCTTGTGGGCGTCGGCGGTCAGCTCGCCGGTGCCGCACCCCAGGTCGACGACGCGCATCCCGGGCCGCTCCCGGACCATGGCGAGGAGGTCGTAGAAGGGGCGCGAGCGCTCGGCGCGGAAGCGGGCGTAAAGCTGCGGTTTCCAGACGTCGGTGGCCATCGGCTTCCCTCCGGGGCAGGATACCACCCGCGCGGGCGGCCCGGCTGCCCGGCCTGCCCCCCGGGAATGGCATTGACCGGCCGGGGGTTGTCGAGAACAATCCCCCGCTTCCTTCCACCAATTTCCAGGAGTCCCATGAAGTTCTCGACCCGCCCCTACCTCGCGGTCGCTGCCGCCCTCGGCGCGCTGGCCTGCACGTCTCCGTCCACCACACAGGCCAAGGCCGCGCCCGCCGCCGACCCGAACGCCCCGGTCGCCAAGATCGGCACCGAGGTCATCTCGGCCAAGGAGCTCGAGGACTTCGCCAAGGGCGATCTCAAGAAGCTCGACGCCCAGTACCAGGAGCAGCTGTACCAGACCAAGCGTCAGGCCCTCGACGCCATCATCATGAAGCGGCTCGTCGACGCCAAGGCCAAGGCGGCCGGCAAGTCGCCCGAGGAGTTCGTCCAGGGCGAGGTCATGGCGCGGGTCCCGCCCACCACCGATGCCGAGGTCCAGCAGGTCTACGACGCCGCCAAGGCCCAGGGGCGCGACCTGCCCCCGATCGCCCAGGTGAAGGAGACCATCGTCCGCTACGTGCAGCAGCAGAAGGCCCAGGCCTCGGCCCAGGCCTACTACGACAAGCTGAAGGCCGACGCCAAGGTCGAGATCCTCCTCCCGCCCTACCGGGCGCCGCGCCAGCAGGTCGAGGCGAAGGGCCCGTCGCGCGGCCCGGCCACCGCCCCCATCACCATCGTCGAGTTCTCCGACTTCGAGTGCCCGTACTGCAGCCGCGCCGAGGAGACCGTCTCCGAGGTGATGCGCGTCTACGGCGACAAGATCCGGGTCGTCTACCGCGACCTGCCGCTGCCCAACCACAAGAACGCCCCCAAGGCCGCCGAGGCGGCGCACTGCGCCGGCGAGCAGGGCAAGTACTGGGAGATGCACGCCAAGCTCTTCGCCAACCAGCGGGCCCTCGAGGTCCCGGCCCTGAAGGGCTACGCGAAGGACTTGAAGCTCGACCAGGCCAAGTTCGACAAGTGCCTCGACTCCGGCGCCACCGCCGCCATCGTCGAGGAGAGCCGCAAGGTCGGCAACGAGGCGGGCGTGAACGGCACGCCCGCCTTCTTCGTGAACGGCATCCTCATCTCCGGCGCCCAGCCCTTCGACGCCTTCAAGGAAGTCATCGACGTCGAGCTGGCCCAGTCGAAGTAGCCGACGACTCGGATTGGCGAGCCCGGCACCGCCCCGCTAAGACAGGGGTGGGCCGGGCTTTCCTCATGGGCGCATACGACCACGGAAACATCTCCGCCATCGCGGAGCGACGGAAGACGCGGGGCATCCGCGTCGGGCCGGTCCCCGTCGGCGACGGCGCGCCGGTGGCGGTCCAGTCGATGACCACCACCCAGACGACCGACGTCGAGGGCACCCTGGCGCAGATCCGGGCGCTGGCCGCCGAGGGCGCCGACATCGTCCGCGTGGCGGTCCCCGACGGCGAGGCCGCCGCGGCGCTCCCCGCCATCGTCCGCGGCTCCCCGGTCCCGCTCGTCTCGGACATCCACTTCGACTACCGGCTGGCGCTCCAGGCCATCGCCGCCGGCATCCACTGCGTCCGGCTCAACCCCGGCAACATCGGGAGCCAGGACCGCGTCCGCGAGGTGGTGAAGGCGGCCCGCGAGCGCAACGTCCCCATCCGCATCGGCGTGAACGCCGGCTCGCTCGAGGAGGACATCGTCGCGAAGCACGGGTGGCCCACCGCCGAGGGGATGGTGGAGAGCGCCGAGCGCCACATCCGGCTCCTCGAGGAGGAGGGCTACCGGGAGATCAAGGTCTCTCTGAAGGCCCACGACATCGGCATGACCGTGGCGGCGAACCGGCTCTTCTCGCGCCGCTTCGACTACCCGCTCCACCTCGGCATCACCGAGGCCGGCACCCTCATGACCGGCACCATCAAGAGCGCCGCGGGGCTCGGCATCCTGCTCGCCGCCGGCATCGGCGACACGCTGCGGGTGTCGCTCGCCGCCGACCCGGTCGAGGAGGTCAAGGTCGCTCGCAGCCTGCTCAAGTCGCTCGGCCTCAAGTTCGGCGGGGCCACGCTGACCGCCTGTCCCACCTGCGGCCGGTGCTCGGTGGCCATGATCCCCATCGCCGAGCGGGTGGAGCAGCGCCTCTCGAAGCTCAAGGGCGAGGTGAACGTCGCGGTCATGGGCTGCGAGGTGAACGGCCCGGGCGAGGCCGCCGCCGCCGACGTGGGCGTGGCCTACGGGCACGGCGGGGTGGGGCTGCTCTTCAAGGCCGGAAAGATCGTGAAGCGGATGAAGGCCGAGGATCTCGAGGAGGCGCTGGTGGCCGAGGCCGAGCGCATCTCCGCCGAGCGCGAGGCCAAGTAGCTAGGCCACCTCGCCGCCGAGGTAGGCCGCCTGCACGCGCGGATCGGCGGCCAGTTCCGACGACGGCCCCTCGAGCACGATGCGCCCCCGCTCGAGCACGTAGGCGGTATCCGAGACCTGGAGGGCGAGCCGGGCGTTCTGCTCCACGAGGAGCACGGTGGCCCCCTCCCGGTGGATCTCCTCGACCAGGTCGAAGACGCGCCGGACGAGCAGCGGCGCGAGCCCCATCGACGGCTCGTCGAGGAGCAGGATCCGGGGCGACATGAGGAGCGCCCGGGCGAAGGCGAGCATCTGCTGCTCGCCGCCGGAGAGCGAGCCGGCCGGCAGCTTGCGCCGCTCGCCCAGCACCGGGAAGCGCGCGTACTGGGCGTCGATGCGGCGCCGCTGCTCGGCGGCGGGCGGCCGCGGCTTGCGGGCCTCGGCGGCCAGCACCAGGTTCTCCTCGATGCTCATGCGGGCCAGGATGCTCCGCCCCTCGGGGACGAGGACGATGCCCTGCTCGACGGCCCGGTGGGCCGGCAGCCCCGTCACGTCGCGACCCTCGAGCAGCACCTGGCCGCGCTGCGGCTGCAGGAGCCCGGCCACCGCGGCGAGCGTGCTCGTCTTCCCGGCGCCGTTCGGGCCGATGAGGGTGACCACCTTCCCCGCGTCCACCCGCAGCGAGATGCCGTGGACGGCGTGGACGTGCCCGTACGAGACGTGCAGGTCCCGGATCTCGAGGAGCGGTGTGCCCGGCGCGGTCACGCCGCGGCCTCCCCGCCCAGGTAGGCGGCGATGACGGCCGGGTCGCGCCCCACCTCGGCCGGGGTCCCGTCGGCGATCACCTTGCCGAAGTCGAGGACGGTGATGCGGTCGCAGACGGCCATGACGAGCTTCACGTTGTGCTCGACGAGGAGCACCGAGTGGCCGGCCCGGGCCACCCCGCGGATGAGGTCGGCGATGGCGGTCACCTCGCCCGGGTTCATCCCGGCGGTGGGCTCGTCGAGGAGCATCACCCGGGGGGAGGAGGCGAGCGCCCGGGCGATCTCGACGCGCCGCTGCTCGCCGTAGGAGAGGTTGCTGGCCCGCTCGAAGGCCCGCTCCGACATCCCCACCCGCGCGAGCAGGGCGAGGGCGGCCGCGCGCGCGGCCCGCTCCTCGGCGGCGGCCGAGGGCAGGAAGGCCATGCGGCGCCAGAGGGGCGCGTTCCGCTTCAGGTGCGCCCCCACGAGCACGTTGTCGGCGGCGGTGAGGGCCGAGAAGAGCCGGATGTTCTGGTAGGTCCGGGTGATGCCGCGGGCCGCGATGACGTGGCTCGCGAGCCCGTCGATGCGCTCCCCGTCGAGGACGATGGCCCCCGAGGTGGGCGGGATGAGTCCGGAGACCAGGTTGAGCAGCGTGGTCTTGCCGGCACCGTTCGGCCCGATGAGGCCGTGCACCTCGCCCGTCCCCACCGCGAGGGAGGCCCCGTCGACGGCGGCCAGTCCCCCGAAGGTCCGCCGGACTCCCTGGAGGCTAAGCAGCATGGGCCTCCCGGCGCGCCCGGAGCCGGTCGCGGATCCGCCGGGGCAACGACGAGATGCCCTCCGGCAGGAAGAGGATGACGGCGAGGAGGACCGCCCCGTTCACGAAGAGGCGCAGCGGCCCGGGCGCGAGCCCCACCCGGGCGGAGATCTCGCGCAGCACCTCGGGCAGTGCCGTGAGGAAGGCCGCTCCCACCACCGGGCCGTAGAAGACCGACGTCCCCCCGACCACCGCGTAGACCAGCATGTCGACCACGCGGGTGAAGGAGTAGGTGGAGGGCGAGACCATGTACGTGTAGTGGGCCTCCAGCGCGCCGGCCAGGCCGGCGAAGGCGGCCCCCAGCGCCAGCATGGCGAGCTTGTAGCGTGCGGCGTCGATGCCCATGGTGCGGGCGGCGGGCTCGTCCTCGCGGATGGCCTCGAGCGCGTAGCCGGCGCGCGACCCGCGGATGCGCCAGAGCACGAACAGGGCGGTGCCGAGCGCGGCGTAGATCATCCAGATCGAGGTCCGCTGGGGGACGGCGGTCAGCCCGAGCGCGCCGTTCGTGTAGTCGAGGTTCACGAAGAAGATGCGCACCACCTCGCCGAAGCCGATGGTGGCGATGGCCAGGAAGACCCCCTTGAGCCGGAGCACCGGCAGCCCGAGCGGCACGGACACCAGCGCCGGGAGCAGCGTCGCCACCGCCAGGTTCACCGCGAAGGGGGCGCCGGAGTGGAAGGTCAGGATGGCCGAGACGTAGGCGCCGATGGCCATGAAGGCGGCCTGGGCCAGCGAGAGCTGGCCGCAGGAAAGGGTCGTGTACACCGAAAGTGCAAGGAGCCCGTTCAGCCCGATGAAGGCCACGGTCGACTGGTAGGTGAGCCAGAGGTCCTGGAGGGACGACGAGGTCACGCGCGGTCAGGCCTCGCGGAGCGCCGCGGATCCGAGGAGCCCCCGGGGGCGGAGCACGAGGACGAGGAAGAGGACGCCGAAGGCCACCGCGTCCCGGTAGGAGGAGCCCACCCAGGCGACGGTGAAGACCTCGAGCAGGCCCAGGGCCACGCCGGCCAGCGCCGCGCCGGGCATGCTGCCCATCCCGCCGAGCACGATGACGGCGAGCCCCTTCAGCTCCACCGAACGTCCCATGTCGGGGGAGACGTTGTTGAAGGCGAGGCCGAAGAGCACCCCTGCCGCAGCTCCCAGCGCCGAGGAGACGAAGAAGGAGGCCGAGATGATCCGGTCGACGTCGACGCCCAGCACCCGCGCCGCCTTGGGGCTCTCGGCGACGGCCCGGATGCGCCGCCCCAGCCGCGTCCGGCGGAGCAGCCAGGTGAGGCCGAGGAGCATGGCGATGGCGATGGCGATGATGACGATCTGCAGCTCCGAGACCACCGCCCCGCCGATCTTCAGGCTCCGGGTGGGGACCGCCCCGAAGGGGAAGCGCTCCACGTCCGGGCCGAAGACCTGGACCACGGCCGCCTCCAGGATGGTGGCGAGCGCGATCGAGCTGATGAGCCCGGCGATGTTGGAGTCGCTGCGGCCGCGCAGGGGCCGGAAGGCGATCCGGTCGACCGCCATCCCGAGGAAACCGCCGAGGAGCACCGCCACCGGGAAGGCGGCGAACATCGGCAGGTGGAGGTGTCCGACGAGGACCAGCGCCGCGTAGGCGCAGACCATGAAGACGGCCTGGTGCGCCAGGTTCAGGATGTCGAGCACCCCGAACACGAGCGTGTACCCCAGCGCGAAGAGCGCGTAGATGCTCCCCAGGAACAGGCCGTTGACGATCTGCTGCCCCACGCGGCGTGGCCCCGGGGCTACTGCAGGATCTCGAACTTCCCGTTCTTCACGATCTGGACGGCGGCCGGGTGGCTGCCGTCGCGGCTGGGCAGGAAGGAGAACTTGCCGAGCGGCGTGGGCAGGTCCTTCACCTTGGCGAAGCCGGCCTTGATGTCGTCGCGGCCGCCCTTCATGCCGGCCTGGGCGATGGCGTCGGCGATGACGAGCACGCCGGTGTAGGCCTGGGCGCAGAACTGGTCGGGGTCGTTGCCGCGCGCCTTCTGGGCGGCGATGAAGGCCACGTTCACCGGGTCGGTGGAGGCCTTGTTCCAGGCCGTGCCGACCATGACGCCCTCGGCGGCCGGGCCGGCGTTGGCCATGAGCTTGGGCGAGTTGAAGCCGTTGCCGCCCATGATGGGGACGTTCCAGCCTAGCTGGCGGGCCTGGGTGACGATGGCGGCGGCCTGCTCGACCAGCGCCGAGACCATGAGGAAGTCGGGGTTCTTGGCCTTGAGCGCGGTGAGCTGGGCGTTGAAGTCGCGGTCCTTGGTGGCGAAGGTCTGGATGTCGACGATGGGGATGCCGGCGGCCTCCAGCGAGGACTTCATGACGTCGAATCCACCCTTGGTGAACGCGTCGTCGTTGCCGTAGAGGATGGCGGCGTTCTTGAAGCCGATCTTGGCCTGGGCGACCTTGAGGGCCGACGGGATCACCTGCCCCTCGGTGAGGGAGACGCGCCAGACGTAGTCGCCGATGTCGGTGATGCCCTTCGGCGCGGTGTTGGAGACCGGGACGACCGGGGTCTTCGACTGCTGCGCGATGGGGTCGGCGGCGGTGGCGGTGGTGGAGAGCGTCGGCCCGATGATGGCGCTCACCTTGTCGCGGTTGATGAAGCGCTGGAACACGGCGATGCCCTGCTCCTTCGAGGTGCCGTCGTCCTCCAGGACGAGCTCGAGGGTGATCCCCTTGAGCTTGCCGCTCTTGTTGATCTCGTCGATGGCCAGCTGGACGCCGGCCTTCTGCTGCGCGCCGTAGGCGGCGGCGTTGCCGGTGAGGGAGAAGGCGGCGCCGATCTTCACGTTCTCGGCGGAGGAGAGGGTGGGGAGGGCGAGCAATGCGACCGCGGTGGCGGCCAGGGAGCGAACCGAAGGGATCATGAAACCTCCGTTGGGCGAGGTGGGACCGAGGGTCGTACCATCCGGCGCGACGCCGGGACAAGAGGACGGGGCGGCTCCGGGGTGCTCGCATTTTCCCGACCCGGGAATCCCGGACGGGGGTGGGCGAGGCTGGGACGTCACCCGAGCGGAATCCACGGTATTTCGCGACAAATTGCGCCGGATCAAGTCCGTCCGACCCTACAGGGGGCATGACGCGCCGCAACTTGCGGCGAGACCAATCGCATGCGACAAGATTGCGCACAATCGCCGACAAGGCCGCCGCCCAGGCGACAGACGCCGTTCCCGCACGGTTCAACCGGAGGACACACGTGAGAATCAAGGCACTCTTCAGTCTGGCAGTTCTCGGATACGCAGGCCTGGCCCTCGCCCAGGCACAGAACGTCGTCGTGGAGGAGAAGAAGTCCGAGACGGTGACCGTGGTCGTGAAGGAGACGCCCAAGCCGCCCGCGTTCGTCTTCGAGCTTCACGGCTTCATCTCCACGACGGG
>CAIVAR010000154.1 GCA_903904005.1 uncultured Anaeromyxobacter sp. | reverse complement strand
GAGCGGCTCGGTGGAATCGCGAGGGTCGCCACCATCGACGACCACACACCAAGCACTGGCATCGTGACATTCCTCGACGCTGCCGGAACGTCGACCGGCATCCTGTTCCGGATCATGCACCCCGTTCAGGTCATGGAAAGTCGGGTCCACAACGCGATGACGCTGCCGGGATACGACTCGCCCGCGGCACTCAAGCAACTCCGCCTCTCTGTCGCCTGCGCACGAGAGTTCATCCGCGACATGATCGACTCTGACTGCACCAGGGTAGCCCTGACGCTCAACGAGCGGGTCTTTGCCTTCTCCTTCCGAGATCGGAATGGTCGCGCCGTGGACGCCAGGCACGGGGTGGATCCATTCGACGCTGTGGTCGCTGCCGACGCCCGCCTCCCGTCCAGATTCCGGGAGACGCGATACCCGCAGATGCAGCAAGAGATCAAGGCCTCGCAGAGTTGCTTGCTCGAGTGGACGATCACTGGGGCGCCGAGGACGGCATCTATCGCTACTACCACCATAGCTACAAGGTCTTCCGATTGTAGGACCTGACGACCGAGATCGTCAGGCATGGTACCGGCAAGACCTTCTCGATCGAGGACAACCGTCGCTGGTCCGAAGTGACGCGCCCCATCGACGAGGCCTTCTTCCACGCGCGCTTCTTCCTGCAGATGGCCGTCCGGTACGGCCACGACCTTGGGTACGCGCCGAGTTCTATGCCGAGCGGCTGGGCTCTCCTCCTTCACATCTATGGCCTGCGTTAGCCGCCGGTCCCCTCGCCTTTCGGGGCCTCAACGCCGAGCCCTGGACAGGAACCTCTTCACGGCCTTGGGGTCGATCCGGATGGCGTTCCCACAGCGCAGGAGAGGTCTCAATACCAATCAGGACGGCGTTTGCGACGATGACTGCGAGAGCCGCGTTTTGAAACCAGCGGCTCGACGCGACCCGGCGGCACAGATGGATCATGGCGCCAGCGTAGTGCAAAGGCCGGGGGCGCGGGCCCTGGAACACGGCGCCCGAGCCCCTGGTTGGTTAGTCATGGGAATGCTCCCGTGCCGCCACTTTGGCGTGGTTCCGCTCGCCGTGCTCGCCCTCTCCCTCCTGCCCGCCTGCGCGACCACGCCCATGAAGATCGCCGACCACGTCGACATCCCCCGCTTCATGGGCGACTGGTACGTCCTCGCCCATATCCCGGCCCCGGCCGAGAAGGAGGCCTGGAACGCGGTCGAGTCCTACCGCCTGGAGGATGGGAAGACGGATGTCGTGGAGACGACCTTCACCTTTCGTCAGGGCGGCTTCGACGGGCCGCTTTCGACCCTGCGCCCCACTGGATACGTGAACGAAGGAGGCGGCGCGGAGTGGGGGATGAAGTTCTACTGGTGGCAAGGGCCGTTCCGGTTCGAGTACCTCGTGGTCCACGTGGACCCGGAGTACCGGGAGACCGTCATCGGGCGCGGCGCCCGGGACTACGTGTGGGTGATGGCGAGGACCCCCACGGTGACGGAATCCGACTGGGCCCGACTCACGGGAATCGTGAAGGATGCGGGCTATGACCTGGCGATGCTCCGCAAGGTACCTCAGCGCTGGGGGGAGAGGCCCGATGTCTCCGCAGCGGAGCGGTACTCCTCTTCGAGGTAAGCCCTTTCCACCAGTCCGCGTGGAAATACGCCGGACCGGCCCCTAGATAACGGCCATGCTGGTTACCCTGACGCTGTCGTTTCTCCTCGCAGGAGGCCCCATGAGCGTTCACGACTTTCGGGTCAAGACCATCGACGGCGCCGAGGTCGCGCTTTCTCAGTACAAGGGAAAGGCCCTCCTCATCGTGAACACCGCCTCGGAATGCGGTTACACCCCCCAGTACAAGGGGCTCGAGGAGCTGTACCAGGCCTACAAGGGCCGGGGCCTGGAGGTGCTGGCGTTCCCCTCGAACGACTTTGGCGGCCAGGAGCCCGGCACCAACGCGGAGATCCGGAAGTTCTGCGAGCGCCGCTTCAAGACGACCTTCCCGCTCTTCGCGAAGGTGCTGGTCAAGGGGCCCAAGGCCGATCCGCTCTACCGCTACCTCACGACACTTCCCGTGAACGGGGGCGAGGTGACCTGGAACTTCAACAAGTTCCTCGTCGACCCGAAGGGCGCGGTGGTCGCGCACCTCGACTCGAGCATCGAGCCGACTTCCCCCGAGATGAGGAAGCGGATCGAGGACGTGCTTTCCGTGAAGTAGTGACCCGCCACTGCGAACCGAGATGATCCGGCGCGACCGGTTCGAGCAGTGGATACCGGTTCCCCTGGACCGGGTTTTCCATTTCTTCTCGAACCCCACCAACCTGCCTTGGCTCATGCCACCGGAGCTGGCCACCGAGATCAGGAGCATCGAAGGGGGATCGTCGGCCTCCGCGGGCGTGGGCACGCAGATCACCCTGTCCGTCCGTCTCCTGCCTCCGCTGCCGATGCGCGCCTCCTGGGTGGCGCGCATCGTCGAGTTCGAGCCGGGCCGCCATTTCACGGACGTCCAGGTGAAGGGACCCTTCCGGCACTGGCGGCATCGTCACGAGTTCGAGTCCGCCCGGCGAGCCGAGGCGGACGGGACTTTCGTGTGCGACGATCTGGAGTACGACGTTGGCTTCGGGAGGCTCGGCGACGCCGTGGCGCGGTGGTTCGTGGCCGACCGTCTCCGCCACGCGTTCCAGGAGCGCGTGAGCGCGAGCAAGGTTTCTGATGGGAATCCCCCCCAATCCCGACCACGCATCGCGATGGTCCGGCCATTTCTCCCTCACGTATCGTGACCAGCGGAAACGAGGACTGGCAAGGCTTTCAGGTCGGCCAACCTCCTCGTTGATGCCTTCCTTGGCCTGCCCACCAGAAGGGATCGCCTGGAGGACGCCGGGAAGAGACAGCATCTGGCCCCGCGACTCCCTGCCCGACCGCAACGAGGTGGCGTCAAGGTCGCGTACCCCCAAGCGAAGCGACACCTCGCGGCACGAGGAGGCCTGAGCGGAGGTAACGCCTACTACCCAGTTCCCGTTCCCGGCACCTCTACAGGAGGCGGGAACGGGAACTGGGAACTCCATCAAACAGCGTGCTCGCAAGGCCATCGATGAGCGTGCTCCTGCTCACGCCAGCGGCGTCTCGAGGATCTGCTGCGGCGCCCGTGACGGGCGATCTCGGCTCCAACCGTTCACGGGGCGATCTCGACCAGGATCTCGTTGGTTCGCAGGAACCAGGGCATGAACGGGGGGTCGTACCGCGCCCAAACGGGTTCCCCCACCGCACGGAGACCCTCCTTCTCCATGGCGGCCCGCAGCTCGGCGAGCTTCTCGAGGTAGCGCTCCTCCGACCAAGTCCCGGAATACCGGAGCGCGACCACGCGCCGCGCCGGGACCTCGCGGAACCGGATGGCCGGATCGAGCGGCTCGGGCAGGGTGTCCCGCGCGTACTCCGAGGGCATCATGAACTGGATCACCCAGGTGGACGACCCACGATCCAGCCTCTCCTGCTGCGAAACCGGCGCGGTCATCGCGATACGCGCACCGTCCTGCTGGGCGACGGGCGCCGTCATGGCGATCTTCTTACCGCCCCGGTTCTTGCCGAAGATGTAGGCGGCCAGCCGGCGGAAGCCGGCATTTCCAGCTTCCTCCCGGGAGCCTGACACCTCGGTTTCGGCCACGCGGTAGGGCGCGTACTCCCGTACCTCGATGCCCTGGAGTTCCTGGACCACGCGGTACTGGGGCTTCTCGATTGCCATGGTGGGCTCCGCGAGTGCGCAGAGGGCGAGGAAGGTGGCGGGCGTCGTGAAGCGCTTCATCGATCGCTCTTGTCGCGGGGACCTCGCCCGCGCAAGCCTGTCCCTCCATTACGCCGTCCGTCGAGGTTGGGCGACTTCTGGCGCTGCGGGCTTGAGCCGATCTCGCAGGCAGTTTGGCTACCGCGCCCGCCATGTCGAGTCGTTGCCCGAGACCCAGACTTCCCAGTCCCGCTTCACCTGCCACGCAGTGGCGAACGAGCCGTAGGTCTTTCGAGCGATCTCGGCTGCCTTCAGGCTGGGCGTGCCCTCCATCTCCGCCCACATGTCAGCCCGGAAGGTCGGGCCGATGACGATGCGCCAGGAGTATGCGCGGTGGTTGCGTGCGAGTTGCCCTGGAGTCATGACGTCTGCCGGCCGGTCGCGGAGCACGTTCCCCGGAACGCGGAGAGCGGTCCCTTCGAACCGGCGGTCCTCCCCGTGGCGGCGGATCTGGAACTCGGTTCCCACGTCGAGCAGGTCAAGGGGCTTGGCCGTGTGGAGGCGAATGAGGCGGGAGTACCGCCGGTCCTTCGCGAGCCAACGCCCGACCGCCGCCCAGAAGGCCCGGACTCGCTTCGAGCCACCGGCTTCGATGAGCTTGGCAAGGCGGTCGACGTTGACCCTGGCTCCATGGATGGCGAGCCAGGTCACGAGGACGGACAGGACCCGGAGGTCGGCCCGGTCCATGCCTTCCTCGGAGGCGAAGAAGAGGGTGTTCTCGATGTTCGCCCGGTGGTTCGCACGGCCTCCCAGGTTCATCCCGATCCCGGCCATGTCCTCGGTCAGGGCGTCGGCCTCGGGGGGACTGGCGGGCGCGACGGCTCGGCTAAAGCCCATGACCGAGCCTTCTCGCGAGGTCGGAGACTGTGGCACGGACGTGGTCAGGCCAGTCGGGATGAAGGTCGCGGACCTCCAGCCAAGGCAACAGATCAGCAAGTTCGTCGGCGGTGGGATTCATGGCGACGCAGTCGGGGAGGTCGAAGCCCCGATCGCAGAGGGCAAAGACCTTAGGTCCCCAAGGGAAGGGTGCAGGATGTCGCAGCCCTTGGTTTCCCGGGAGATGACTCCGAGGAGGTTGAGGGCCGCTCCGCCCACGACGATGGCGCCCAGGCGCAGTCCGCGCTGGGCGAGCAGCCGATCGAAGGCCTGGAGGGTCTCCCTGGGGTACATGTGGTATCAGTATACACGATACCGTCGGAGGTCTCAACGCCGCGCCCTGGACAGGAACCTCTTCACGGCCCTGGGGTCGATCCGAATGGCGTTCAGCACCCGGAAGTGGGGCAACTTCCTCTGCTCGCAGAGCGCGTAGACCGTTGCCGGGCACACACCCAGCAACTTGGCCACCTGCCGCACCGAGAGCAGCGAACGGGCAGACCGGCCGTCTTCGCCATCCGCCGTTCCGTCCAGCAAGGATCCAGCAAAATTCTTGCTCGAGCTTGCATGGATTTGCACATTTTTGCTTTTTTCGTCGGACACACTTCCCGTATTTGCACAGGCTTGCACGTCCTTCCACGTATTTGACGATACGTGAATATCCTCTTCGAATCCGAAGGCCACTGGTTCAAATCCAGCAGGGCGCGCCAGTCCACCGGCCCCGGGATCCCAAAGGATTCCGGGGCCATTTTTTTGGGGGTCGCTCGCGCTCACCTGATGACCCCGACCATCGGGCCTGCTTGCGCTCTCATATACTACTGGGTAGTATACTTGGGTGCGACGCAAGTTCGTCGAATCACGTGGATTCTCCGCGGACCGCAGGCGGCTGGAGCGAGTCGGGGAACTCGTCCATGAGGATATCGTCGCCCTGGAGCAACGCATCCTTGCCGATCCCCAGGCGGGAAATCTCGTCCCGGGCACCGGTGGCCTTCGGAAGATCCGGATGGGTCAGCGAAGCGTGGGCCGAGGCAAACGAGGCGGTGCGCGGGTCTACTACCTCGATCTTCCCGGTCGGGGCGTCACCCACCTCGTCGCGCTGTTCGGGAAGAGGGAGAAGGTAGACCTGTCGCCGGTCGAGCGACGCATGATCGCGTCAATGGTCGAGCAACTGAAGAAGGAGCCGTCATGAAGAACCGCAACCGCCGGACCGCCGCATTCTCGAAGATCCGCGCAGGTCTCGAGGACGCCATCGCCTACCACCAGGGCGCCCGGAAGTTGACCGTCCGGGAGGTCGATCTCGAGCCCCCTGCCCCCATGAACGCGAAGGACGTCGCGGCCGTTCGGTC
>CAIVAR010000153.1 GCA_903904005.1 uncultured Anaeromyxobacter sp. | reverse complement strand
GCTCCCGTCCCGCGAGGAGTCGTCGACGACCACCACCTGCACGCGCTCGAGGTGGGGGCTCGTCTCCAGCACCCCGAGCCGCCCGAGCGACGCGGCCACCAGGTGCTGCTCGTTGTAGACCGGCACGAGGACGGAGAGGGACGACATGCGAGCCTTCCTTATACAATGCGTCGGTGCGCATCGCGCTTTCGCTGCTGTCGCTCCGCCCCGGTCAGGTCGGAGGCGTCGAGACCTACGTCCGGGCGCTCGTCCGCCACCTGCCGGCGGCCGCCACGGGCGACGAGCCCCTGCTCCTCCTCGACCGGGACCTCGACCGGGAGATCGCGGGCGAGGGCTGGAGCAAGGTGGTCATGCCCTACGGCGCTCGCTCGCTCGTGGCCCGGCGCATCGCGGAGGCCTACACGCCCTGGCGGGACCGGCTCTCCGAGCGCGTGCTGGCCGCTGCAGCTCCCGACGTCACCCTTTTCCCACAGCAGTCGATCTTCCCGCACCGGGCGCCGGGGCCGGCGGTGATCACCGCAGTGGACGTCCAGCACGTCCATCTCCCCGACCACTTCGGGCTCTTCGACCGGACCTTCCGTCCCCGGGTCTACCCCCGGAGCCAGGCGAGGGCCGCGGCGGTGATCGCCATCAGCCGCTTCACGCTGGACGCGCTGGAGGTGCGCTGCGGGCTGCCGCGCGGCAAGGGCGTGGTCGTGCCCCTCGGGGTCGAGCCTCGTCCGGACGGGGCGCCGACGCCGCTCCCGGCCGGACTCGCGCCGGGCACCTTCCTCTACTGCCCGGCGGCCACCTGGCCGCACAAGGGGCACGACCGGCTGCTCCGCGCGTACGCGGCGCTCCGGCGGTCGGGGGAGGTGCGGGAACGGCTCGTGCTCTCCGGTCAGCAGACCCCGCTCTGGGATCGGGAACTCCTCCCGCTCGCCCGCAGCCTGGGAGTGGAAGGTGACCTCCTTCACCTGGGGTACGTCCCGCACGGGCAGGTCGAACCGCTCATGGCCGCGGCTCGGGCCGTGGTCTTCCCCACCCGCTACGAGGGTTTCGGTCTCCCGGTGGTGGAGGCCGCCGCGGCCGGCGCGCGCGTGGTCGCCTCCCGCCTCGAGGTGTTCGACGAGATCGGGCTTCCCCGGGAGAACCAGGTGGACTTCGACGTGCCCGCGGACGTGGCGCGCGCGCTCACGCTGCCGGCGCCGACCCGGCTCGCAACGGCGCCCCTCTCCTGGGAGGAGGTTGCACGGAGGACGATCGAGGTGGTGCGGTCGACGGTGGAGGTACGGTGAGGCGGGCCAGAGGAGGGGCGGGCACGGTCCTCCTGGTGGCCGTGCTCGGCTGGAGCGTGATCCTCGCCGGCGTGATGGGGTTCGCGTTCCGCGGGGACCCCCGTGGGTTCTTCTTACCGGGGACCTTCTTCGCGCACCCACCCGAGATGGCGGGAGCCCATCTCGCGCCGGGCTTCGGATACGACGGACAGTTCTACTTCGCCCTGACGGTCGATCCGCTGCTGCTTCGACCGGAGACGCCCAGCTTCCTCGACCTGCCGTGGTATCGGGCTGGACGCATCGGGCTGCCGCTGGCCGCCTGGGCGCTCGTCCTGGGAAGCCGCCCGGCAGCATCGCTCGCCTACCTGGCGCTCTCCTGGCTCCTCGGACTCCTCGGGATCTGGGTCGTCGCGCGGTGGATCGAGAGCGAAGGGAACTCCCCGTGGCGAGCGCTGCCGCTCGTCCTCTCGGCCGGCCTCGTCGCCTCCATGACGCGAGCCACGCCCGACGCCGCCGCAGCGTCCCTCATGCTGCTCGCGCTGTGGCTCGATTCCCGACGCCGTCCCGGGGCGGTCGCCGTCCTGGCCGCCGCCACGCTCGTCCGCGAGACCAGCTTCATCGCGGCCGGGGCGCTCGCCATCGTGCGCTGGCGCCAGGGCCAGAGAATGGGGGCCGCTCGCGCAGTAGCGATCCCAGCCGGAATCGCCCTCGGCTGGCGCGTCTGGGTGCTCTCACGCCCCGGCTTCCGTGGCGGCGACCCGCTCGAACTCGGACCGCCGCTCACCTGGATCTGGACGAAGCTCGCCTCGCCGTGGACGTTCGAATCGGTCGGTGAGACCCTCGCGCTGCTGGCCTTGGCCCTGGCCGTCGCGTCGCTCGTGCCCCTGCTTCCGCGCTGGCGCCGGTGGAGCCCGGCGGCCTGGACCTACGCCGGATTCGTCCTCCTCGCGTTGCTGATGGGGGCGAAGGTCTACGAGGACCGCTGGGCCTTCGCCCGCGCCACCTGTGCGTTCCCCCTGCTGGCGCTCCCGCTGGCCGCCGGGGAGGAGAGGCCGGGCGTGGCACGGATTCTCCGCGGGGTCGCGCTCGTCTGGGCGATGGCGGGCGCGGTGATGCTCCTCTTCCTCACACGCATCCCAGCCGCCCTGGCCCGGCTCACGGGTTCCTGACCTCGTCCCGCGCGGAGATCACCTCCGCCGCCTGCGCCAGGTAGGCGCGCGCCGTTCTCTTCCAGTCATAGTGCTCCGCCACGCGTGCAGACGCCGCGCGAGCCGTCGCGCGGGCCGCCGGTTCGTTGTCGAGCACCCAGGCCAGCGAATCGGCCAGCGCCTTGGCGTCGCCCGGCTCGAAGACCCGGTAGACGCCGCCGAGGACCCGGTCCTGCTCGAGGAGCGGTGGGATGGACGAGACCACCGCCGGGCAGCCGGCCAGCGTCGCCTCCAGGCTGGGCAGGCCGAACCCCTCGTAGCGCGTCGGGAAGAGGTAGGCGGTGGCCAGGTGGAAGAGTCCCTCCAGCTCCGCATCGCTCACGTAACCCAGCGTGAAGATGTCGCGCCCGTGGAGGAGACCGCCCGCCTGCATCGCGCGGCGCACCTCCGCGACGTAAGCCGCGTTGAAGCCCGGGGGCGCGCCATCCGCGAGCTCCGTCGCGTTGGGTCCCACGAACACCAACGGGATGGGCGTGCCCCGCCTCCGCAGTTCGGCCGCGGCCTGGACCGCGACGAGCGGGTCCTTGTGGGGCGTGATCCAGCCGGTCATGAGCGCAAAGCGCTCCGGGAGGCCGTGTTGCAGGCTCAGGGCGGCCAGGGACTCGGGGGTGGGGGGCGCCCGGCCGGTCGTCACGCCCAGCGGGACCGGGACGGTACGGGCCGCGTACTCCGGGTAGAAGTGGCGCAGCTCGTTCGCCATCGCCTCGCAGTAGACGAGAAGCCGATCGGAGCGCGCGAGCCAGGTCCGGAGCGCCTTCTCGTGGATGCGCTGACGCAGTCCCCCCTCCGGCAGGAAGTGCTTGAAGTTGAGATCGGACGGCGAGGAGAGGACGGGGCAGTGGAGCGGCGGGGCCTCCAGCCAGAACGGATAGGTGAAGAGCATCGCGTCGAAGCGCCGGCTGGCCCGGGAGATGAGGGCGCGCGAATCCCCCACGAGGGCCCGGAACCCCTCCGGGCCGATCTTCCAGAGCGTCCGGGCGAGCACGTACCCGGGGATGCGCGTGAAGGGGAGGCCGGGGATTCCCTGGGCGTGCGCCAGCGGGTCGAGCGTGCGGCTCACGGCGGTTCCCTGCCCCATCCATTCCACGTGGAGCCGGGGACCGGTCAGCTCCGCCGGCCATTCCACCTTCTTGTGGGCGGAGTTGTAGCGGGCGAGGAGCAGGGTAACGTCCCAGTCCTCCGCCTCCGGGATATCGAGCAGCGCGCCCGCGAGCCCCTTCAGGACGCGCTCCACGCCCCCGGCGCTCATGGTGAACTCGACGATGGCGAGGCGGCGCATGAGGCTGGGCATCCTACTCGACGGCCAACCCTCCATGAACTAGCTTCGTTCCGTTCCCGTGCTTCCCTACCTCCGCCAGATCCGAACGGTGGCCCGCTGGCGACCGTTCGACACGTCGACACCCGAGGGGCGATCGGACGAGCGCTACCGACGGATCGTGCTCACCACGGTCACCAGCATGGGCGTGAGGGGCGCGGGCGTGCTGGCGGGCCTGGTCACGGTCCCGCTGCTGCTCGGGTACCTGGGGAAGGAGCGATTCGGGCTCTGGACCGCCATCACCACCGTCGTGACCTGGACCACCCTCTTCGACTTCGGCCTGTCCGGCGGGCTCCTCAACCTGATCTCCGCGGCCCACGGGCGGGAGGATCGGGAGGCGGCGCGGGAGTACTTCTCCACCGCGATCGGGGCCCTCACCGTCACCGCCTCGCTGCTCGCGGTGGTGCTCGCGATCGCGACCCCGCTCGTCCCGTGGTCCCAGTTCCTCGGGGTGCGGGGCCAGGTGGACGAGGCGACGGTGCGATGGAGCGTGGCGGCCGCTGCTGCCGCGCTCGTGGTGGGACTTCCCCTCGGGGCCGTTCCACAGCTGTACGCCGGGTACCAGAAGACCTACGTCGCGAACGTCTTCGCGCTCCTGGGATCGCTCGTCGGGCTGGCCGCCCTGGTGGTGGCCGTGACGCTCCGGGCGTCCATGCCGGTGCTGGTCCTCTGCCTCTCGGTGGCGGGCACGCTTCCGGCGGCGCTCGCACTCGCCTTCGCGCGCAAGGTCCTGCCCTGGGTCCGCGTGCAGTTTCGCCACGTGTCGCGCCAGGCGTTCCAGGCGCTGGCGGCGCGATCCCTTCCCATCTTCCTCTTCCAGCTCGGGGCGCTCACCGTGAACGAGACCCAGGTGCTCATCCTGGCCCAGCGGAGCGGGCTCGCCGTCGTGGCGGACTACTCCATCGCCCTCCGCCTGTACCTCGTGCTCGCGAGCCTCATCCAGCTGGGAACGGCCTCCTTCGTGCCTCCCCTTCGCGAGGCCTTCGAGCGGGGAGATCGCGCCTGGGCCCTTCGGGCCTTCCGCCACCTCCGGAACTTCCGGATGGCCCTCGCCGTCGCGGGCGGACTGGGGCTCGTTCTCCTCGGAGATCGCGTTCTCCTCCTGTGGCTCCGCCGCCCCGACATCACGTACGGATGGACCGTCTGGGCCGCCATGGCCGGACTGCTCGTGGCGGCGGTCTGGGGAACCATCTACGTGGAGCTGCTCTGGATCATGGACCGGTTCTGGCCCCTCGTGGGGCTGGTGCTCTCGAACGGGCTGACCACCATCGCCCTGACCTGGTGGCTGGCGCCCGGGCTGGGCGTCGTCGGGGCGCTGGTGGGCGGCGCAGCCTTCTCGATCCTGGTCTCGTCCTGGATCCTGCCCCTCCTCGCGGCTCCCCTGCTCGTGCCGCGTACGCAGCCGGGATAGACTCGACGCGCTTCCGGAAGGGCCCCGATACCCATGAAGAACATCCCCGTGGCCGAACCCGATCTGTCGGGGAACGAGGAGCGGTACGTCCTCGAGGCGCTGCGGAGCTCCTGGATCTCCGCGACGGGGCCGTTCGTGGGGCGGTTCGAGGCCGACTTCGCCCGGCTGGCCGGAACGAGGTCGGCGATCGGTGTCACGAACGGGACGCTCGCCCTCCACCTCGCACTCCTGACGCTGGACCTCCGTCCCGGCGACGAGGTTCTCGTTCCGTCCCTCACCTACATCGCCACGGCCAACGCGGTTCGCTACTGCGGGGCCGAGCCCGTCTTCGTCGACGTCGACCCGCACACCTGGTGCATCGACCCGGCGCGGATGGAGAGCGCGATCACGCCGAGGACGAAGGGCATCATCCCGGTGCACCTGTACGGCCACCCGGCCGACATGGACGCCATCAACCGGATCGCGGCCACGCACGGACTCTGGGTGGTGGAGGATGCGGCCGAGGCCCACCTGGCCCGGTACCGGGGGCGCGCCGTCGGAGGGCTCGGGCGGATCGGGGTCTTCTCCTTCTACGGGAACAAGCTCCTCACCTCCGGAGAGGGCGGCGCGGTCACCCTCGACGATCCGGCCCTGGAGAAGCGGGCGCGGCTCCTCCGTGGACAGGGCGTGGATCCGGACCGGCGCTACTTCTTCCCGATCACGGGCTACAACTATCGGATCACCAACCTTGCCTGCGCGATCCTCTGCGCGCAGGTGGAGCGGGCCGAGGAGATCGTCGCGCGTCGCAGGGTCATCTTCGCCCGGTACCGGGAAGCCCTGCGGGACATCCCCGGCATCGGCTTCCAGCCCACGGCGCCGTGGGCGGAGCCGGCTCCATGGCTCTTCTGCATCACGGTCGAGGAGGAGGCCTACGGACGCTCGCGCGACGGCGCCATGGCCTGGCTCCAGGAGCACGGCGTCGACACCCGGCCCTTCTTCGTTCCCGTCCATCGCCTCCCGCCGTACCGGGAACAGTCGGGGCTCCGAGGCGAGGACCTGCCCGAGACGGACCGTCTCGGGGCATCGGGGATCAACCTTCCCACTTATAACCGGCTGGCCGACTCCGACGTCGACCGGGTGGCGTCCCTGGTGAGGGACGGAGTCCGCTGACGTGAAGATCCGGATCGTCGACTACGTGGCCAACCTCGGCGGCGGGGTTCGATTCACCGCCGAGATGCTCCGCGGGCTGGCCGAGATCCCCGGGCTGTCGTTCGAGGTGGTGAGCAGCGGCGACGCGCTGACGCGTTACCGCGGGCTTCTCGCCGGGATGGATGTCGGGTTCGTCGACGTTCCCCCCAGCCAGGCCTGGCGCGGACGAACGCTCCTGGCCGGGATCCCCGGGGCCGGGCCGCTCAACTTCATCCTGCGGACCCACCCCAACCGGATCGACGTTTCCGGAAAGGTCCTCGAGGACTGCGATCTCGCCTGGTTCCCCTGGCTGCACCGCCACCGGATCCCGCGCGGGCTCGCCCACAAGGTCGTCGGTTCCCTCCACGACCTCATCATGATCGAGTTTCCCCGCTGGTTCCCCGGAGGGGCGGGGGCAGAGCGGAAGATCCTGGAGACCTGGCTCCGGTCGGACGCGCGAATCGCCGTCAGCTCGAGGGTCACCGATGCCCTGCTCCGCCGACACTTCGGGATCCCGGCCGGAAGGGTCTCGGTCATTCCCCTGTCGGGCCAGCACGGCGTTCCCGCCCGGCCCCCGACGACCCGCGCCTGGCCATTCTCCGGCCGCGACTACCTGCTCTGTCCGGCCAACCACTCGCGCCACAAGAACCACGAGGTCGTGCTCGCCGCTGCGGAAGCCGTGGCGTCCCGCCATCCCCTCGTGCTCACGGGGGATGGGACGGACATCTACCGAGGCCAGTCCCTTCGAGCCGAGGAGCTGCGCGGGCTGGCGGAGCGTGGCGGCCTCGTGGCCGACGAGACCCTCTTCGCCATCGGGTACGTCGACGATCCCGACTACTACGCGATCCTGGAGGGCGCCTGGGCCGTCGTGATGCCAACCCTGGCCGAGGGAGGGGGGAGCTTCCCGGTGTGGGAGGCGCTCGAGAGGGGAATCCCGGCGGTCGTGTCGGACATCCCGGTGATGCGGGAGATGATGGAGCGCGTGGGAGGGGAAGTCCTCTGGTTCGATCCGCGTGATCCCGCCTCCCTGGCGCGTGCGCTCCGGGAGCTCGAGGGCGGGTACGCGCAGTTCAAGGCCCGGGCACTCGAACAGCGAATGCGCCTGAGTCGACGCGGATGGAGAGAGGTTGCGGTCGACTACGCGAACGTCATGGGGATCCACACCTCGCCCGGAGGCGGGATGATCGAGACGGGACAGCTGAAGGTGCTCCGGGTGGGTCCGGGCCTGGAGAGCCCCCTGGCCACCTTCTTCGACCATCTGGCCGCCACGGGAGAGGGAGAGCGCTTCCATCCACACCCGTTCACGCGGGTCGAGGCGGAGGCACGCTGCGCCCACTCTGGACTCGACCTCTACTGCGTGGCCGTCGCCCGGGGTGTCGTCCTCGGGTACGGCATGCTCCGCGGATGGGACCGAGGATACGAAGTACCCAGCCTGGGCATCGCCGTCCACGCGGACGCGCGCGGCACGGGGCTCGGCCGGACGCTGATGCTCCACCTTCACGCGGAGGCGCAGCGCCGTGGCGCGCCCCGGATCCGGCTCAAGGTCTATCCGGACAACACGGCAGCCGTGAATCTCTACCGTTCGCTCGGATACGAGTTCGAACCTTCACTGGAGCAGGGGCAGCTGGTCGGATTCAAGCGCCTGCCGGGCTGAGGCGGATCGCACCGGAGGCTTCTCGAATTCGAGCGCGAGGACGCCGATCCCGGGGAGCGTCTCCAGGGAGGGATACCGTCGATACTCGACCGCCGCGGCCAGCGGTTCGCGCGCGAGGTCGGCATCGCCGGCGACCTTCCTCGACCGGTCCTTCACGAAGCTCCCGGGGGTGCGTTCGCCGAGCAGCGCGGTGCGCCGCGGGTTGCCACAGATCGCGAGGACCCTCCGGCGGAGGAGCGCCTCGTCGTAGAAGCGCTGGCCGAAGACGAAGCCGTTCGCGTCGGGCTCGAGGAGTCCGTACTCGTCGAGGTCCAGGTACTCCTCGAACGACTCCCTCGCGCACGGGAGGGTCAGGATCATGCGCCCTCCCGGACGGACGGCTCCCCACATCCGGGCCACCGCCTCCAGGTCCGCGGGCTCGGGGATGTGCTCGAGGACCGAGAGCGAGGTGACGAGATCGTAGCTCCCGGCCTCGAGCTTCGTCTCGGCGATCGAGGTCCGGTGGAGGACGCAGGAGGTGAGACCGAGCGCTTGCATCCACCTGGCCGTGACCTCGAGATCTCGTCCATCCGGATTGACGAGGTCGAATCGCGACCCGGGGCGGTGGCGTGCGAGCAGGAGGGGGAAGAGGCGGGGAGAGGAGACGTCGAGAACCCGCATCGGCCCCGTCCGGTCGGCGGCCCATGCCCAGGCCGTGCCGAACTCGAAGTAGCGGATGGCCTCCATGGGAAACGCGAGGGTCTCGAGCGCGAGCACCCTCGTCGCCGGGTCTCCGGCGGTCGCCGCGAGCCGCGTGCACATGGCGACGACCCGGGCATGGAAACGGAGGCCAGGTCCACCCCGGGCCCATGCCGCCCCGGCAAATCCCAGGTGACGGAGGAGCCGGGACGCGAGCGCCAGCCGCAGCTGCAGCGGGGTCAGCGCGGGGGAGGACGGCGATGGCTTCGGCCGGGGCAGCCGGTGCTCGACCCTGCGCATGGGGCGCGAAGTCTACTCTCCGTGCCTTCCGTGTACCATGCGCGACCATGGCAGGAGAGAGCGCTGGCGGGCCGCCCTGGTCCTACGACGTGGTCGGCTACCACGGTGGCGATTTCGGACTGGCCATCGCGGCGCGGCAGACCGTGGGGATCCTCCGGGCCATGCATCGCCCGGTCCGGGAGATCGGGCTGGATGCCGCTCCAGGGACGCGCGCAGCCGCCGAGGGTCGAAGCATCGCGCTCTTCCAGGCCAACCCGCTCGAGATCGCGCAGCACGCCCCGCAGTGGAAGGAGGAGATCGCGCCGGGAGCCCGGAACGCCTGCGTCCCGTTCTGGGAGCTCCCGCTCGTCCCGCGCAGCTGGGAGTCCATCCTGCGCGCCATGGATGTGATCCTCGCCCCCACCCGCTTCATCGAGGAGGCCTGCATCCGGGTGGCCGGCGCCGCGCGCGTGCTTCACTACCCGCAGTCGGTGGACCTCCCCCCGGACGTGGTCGCGTGTCGGGAGGCCTGGGGGCTCTCCCCGACGGCCACCCTCTTCATCGTCTCCTTCGACCTCGGCAGCGGGGTCGATCGCAAGAACCCCTGGGGCGCCATCGAGGCCTTCAGGAGCGCCTTCCCGGGCGGGGAGGACGTTCAACTGGTGGTGAAGACACGCCCCTGGCCGAAGGTGCGGGAGTTCTCGGACGAGCTCGAGCGGCTCCGCGGGGCCGCCGCCGATCCCCGCATCCGCATCGTCGCGGAGAGCCTTCCCTACGCGGATGTCCTGCGGCTCTATGCGAGCTGCGACGTCCTGGTGTCCCTCCACCGGTCGGAAGGGCTCGGGCTCCACCTCCTGGAGGCGATGGGGCTCGGGAAGGTGGTCGTGGCGACCGGCTGGTCCGGAAACACCGACTTCATGACCGCGGAGAACTCGGTGCCGGTGGGTTACTCCCTCGTCGACATCGAGCCCACCCACCCCCACTACGTGGCGGAGCGTGGCCGTCCGGGGCAGGTGTGGGCGGAGCCGGACGTGGGTGCTGCGGCTCGCGCCATGCGGGAGCTCCATGACTCGCCGGCGCGAAGGCTCGCGCTCGGCCGCGCGGCTGCGATCGACATGGCCACACGACGCGCCTGCGGGCGGGCCGGCGCCACCTTCGAGGCCCTCGAGGAGCGGCTGGGCTCGCTCCCCACCCGTTCCCTCCGGGCGGCCGTGTGGCGGACGCGCTGGCGGCTGACCGCGAGAGGGTGGCGCCAGGAACTCGGGCTCCCCTGAGCCAGGACGGCGTCAGCCCCGCTGGACGACGAGGCCGAAGGAGGTCGTGGGGAAGTCCTCGAGGGAGAGCTTCAGGTGCACGGGCCCGGAGCCTCCCCCGGCCTGGGGAAGCGCCTCCCGGTCGTAGGGTGGGAGGTCGATGTACCGATCGGCGAGTCCGTTTCCGACGTCCAGGTCCAGGACCCCGACGTGGTGACCGGAGCGCTCCAGCCGCTCCTTCAGCTCGGCGAAGTGACGGGACAGGAACAGGACCGTCGGGCCCGTTTCCAGCGTCTCCTCCTGGCAGAGGAAGTTGTACTCCGTCGTGTGGACGGCCACCCCGCCCGGGCGGAGCGTCTCCATCGACCGCTCGACGAACCTCAGTCCGGCCTCGATCGATCCCAGGTGCTCGAACGCGCAGAGGGACCAGCAGAAGTCGAAACGCCCGAGGAGCGAGCTGGGGATGTCGTTCATGTCGACGTGGGCGTATTGAACCAGCCGGTCGAAGGCATCCCGCGAGACCAGCTCGGCTCGGAACGCCAGGTCGCGCCGGGTGGCGTGCTGACCGGTCTCCATCCATCCCCGCCCCCTGGCGACGGAGGGGTCCAGGTCGGTCACGGTGGCTGCGACGCCCCGTGCGGCGAGGAAGGAGGCGATGGGCTCCTCGCCACACCCGAAGCCGACTCCCGACCGGCCGCCCCGGAGCAGGCCACGCTCGTGGAGAACCTGGAGGAGGAAGGCGTACTCCCAGAGCTTGCGATGGTAGGTCGGAGCGATCCGGAGTTCCCGGCACCAATGGGCGAACCAGGCGCTCTCGACGTCCTGCTGGGTGCAGGCCTTGCTCGGGAGCCCCAGGTGGGCAGGCTCGCCCGAGCCGTCGACCGCGGCGAGCCGGGGAGCCAGGTCCTCCCCCAGCTGGATCCCGAAGCTCTTCAGGCTCAGCCGGACCGGGTCGGAGGCCATCCGCTCGCGGCTGGGAGGACGGGAGGCGAGCCACAGCCGGTCCCCCAGGAACCAGCGCCGGAAGGAAGCCGCCCAGGATCGGATCATCCCCGCACCTCCCGCGTTCTCACCGTCTTCCATGCGAGCGCAGGGACGACCCATCCGCTGACGGCGACGGCCGGAGCGAGGAGCGCCAGGAGCGCGCCGAGCACCCCGTACCTGCTGCCGAGATACCAGGTGAGCCCCACGGTGAGAGGGCCCTGGACCAGCACCACGGCCACCTGGGGCCAGATCCGGTCCAGGATGGTCAGGAGTTCGAAGAACGGACTGGCCCACACCGCCGTCAAGATCAGCGCCGCGAGCGCGAACCAGACCGGGAGCGCGAACTGGAAGTCCTGCCGCCCGAGCCAGAGCCGCAGCACCGCATTTCCCCCGAGCACGATCACCAGGCAGAGCGCCCCCGCCGCCAGCATGCGGAGCCGCACCAGTCGCCAGAAGGTCTTCCGCATCCACTCCCCGTCCCCGCGCTCCAGCGATTCCCGGAAGGTGGGCGCGAAGGAGGCGCTCGAGACGGTGATGAGCGTGATGGCGAGCACGTAGATCCGCGCCAGCAGGTCGTACTCGGCCGTGACCCCGAGCCCCGCCGAGGCGGAGAGGATCGGCCGCTGGGACTGATTCACCAATAGTGAACCAAGCTGGAACAGGTAGAGCGGGGTCGCGGTCCCCAGCAGGCGGCGGAAGGCGGGACGGGACACCCGTCGGGGCGACGGGCGCATCCAGGGCATGGCGCGGGAGAGAGCTGCCAGGGAGGCGAGGCCCGCCACGAAGCCCGCCAGCGAGGCGGCCGCGAACACCGCGAGCGGCGAGCCGCCGAGCTGTACCGCGGCGACGAGCAGGGCGAGGGAGAGGAGGCTTCCCCCGGCCGTGAAGGCCGTGGCCACGAAGGCCTTCTGGTACCCCGTCCACGCCTGGTTCACGAGCCCGAGCGGGAGGGAGAGCGCAGCCAAGATCCCTACCAGGGCGACCCCGGCCGTGACCGAGGAGCGGGAGAGGCCCGCGGGGAGGTGGACGACCGACTCCCAGGGGGCAAAGGCGATCGCGGCGGTGAGCCCGACGGACGCCAGGATCCCCACCAGGGCGAGCGAGAAGAAGGCGCTGGAGAATCCCCCGGCCGCGCCCTCCCGGTCGTCCCGCCCGTTGGCCTCCGCGATGGCGACCACGAGGCCGCCCACCATCCCCATGTCGAGCAGCGCCACCCACGGGGTCAGGGAGAAGACCGTGGCCCAGAGGCCGTAGAAGTCCTTGCCCATGCGGGACACGAGGAGGGGGACGATCGCCAGCCCGACCAGCGTGGTCACGGCCGTCCCGGCGAGGCTCGCCCCTGTGCTGAGAACGATCCGCCGGTAGCGTTCCTGGGAGCGCCCCTCCGCCGTCGACTCGTCGAAGGGCTCGACGCGGGCGACCCGGAACAGGCTCCGCACATGCGCCAGGATCTGGGCCGGTTCCGGGAGCATCGTGGCGAGCGAGAATACGGGCTGCGCCCTCGCGCCGCAACGCGGCCCGCCGGGGAGCGCATGCTATAAGGGCCGCCATGGCGTTCAAGTCGCTCGCCGTCCAGTTCCGCGACGTCATGGTCGAGTCGATCGAGCGCCGCCTGGCCATCCTGGAGGATTCACTCGCGGTATGGCACCAGGCCTCCCGCCTCGACCAGGTGCGGGCCTCGAGCCGGTACGACGACCCGCGCTGCCTCGTCCGGCACGGCTACCGGAACTTCTCCCAGTTCGAGGAGGACGGCATGATCGACGAGGCCCTTCACCGGGTGGGCACGTCGAGCCGGTTCTTCGTGGAGTTCGGATGCGGTCCGGGGCTGGAGAACAACACCCTGGCGCTGCTCCTCCAGGGCTGGAAGGGGCTCTGGATCGAGGCCGATCCCATCCACTGCGCGGGGGTCCGGGAGGAGTTCCGGGAGCCCATCGCCAGCGGGCAGCTCGTCCTGCTCGAGGAGATGGTGACGGCCGAGAACGTCGAGGAGCTCTTCGCGCGCGGCGGCGTTCCCCCGGAGCCCGACGTGCTCTCGATCGACATCGACGGCAACGACTACTGGGTCTGGAAGGCCATCGGGCGCCACCGCCCTCGACTGACGGTGATCGAGTACAACGCCAGCCTGGGCCGGAGCGCCCGCGTCGTCCGCCCCTACCACCCCTTGGAGCGCTGGGACGGCAGCACCTGTACGGGCGCCAGCCTGGGCGCGCTCGAGGACCTGGGCCGGGAGAAGGGCTACGCGCTCGTCGGGTGCTGCACCGCGGGCGTGAACGCGATCTTCGTCCGGTCCGACCTCGTGGAAGACCGATTCCTGGCGCCGTTCACGGCGCACACGCACTACGAACCGCCCCGCTACGGACGGTACGGAGGGGGACACAAGCCGCGGTGGGGCCGGTTCGCCCCCCCCGCTACCCCCCCGCCTTGATGGTCACGAACCAGGCGCTGCCGCCCCGCTCGGGCGTCACCTGCTGCACGATGCGCTTTCCCGGCGCCACCGTGACCCGCGACTGGGTCCGGGACGCCGGCGCGCTCACCTCGAAGGTGGCGGCGCCGGGGCGGGACTCGACCAGCGTCACAGTGACCGACTCCCCGCCGGGCAGCGGCACCGAGACCGGCTTCTTCGGCTGCATCGCCGACTGGACCTCGCCCGCCTGCTCCCAGCGGACGTAAGCCGTGGCGGAGAGCTGAGCGCGGAGGTCCTCGAGGCCGGGGGGCAGCCCGGGCGTTCCCTGCCGGAAACCCTGGAGCACCCGGATGCGCACCGGCACCGGTGCGTCGGCTGCCCACGCGGGCGGGCACGCGAGGACGACCACCGCCACCCACGCCGCCATCCAGATGCCCCTCATGCCGCCTCCGTCAGGTTCCGTCCGAGCCCTCGCCCACCAGGATGACCGGGCCGTCGCTCGTCTCGAGCACGATCGCCGCGAGGTCCTCGGAGGTCACCTCGATGGCGAGGCCGGCCGGGCCCGGTCCCGCAGTGCGACCAATGTACAGGTAGAGGGCGAGCGCGGCCAGCGCCGGGGCGAGCGCCGAGGCCGTGGCGAGGACACGGTGGTGGCGCAGGAACGACAGCAGCCGGCCCAGGGGACCCGCCGGGGCGCCGCGCCAGGCGGAGGCCGGGATGCGCGCCATCACGCCATCGGCGAGACCGGAAAGGTCGCGCAGCGAGGCCTCGGCCAGCAGCCCCTCCTGCACGAGCCCGGAGAGGGCCAGGAGATCGGCCTGCCGGGCCTCGCAGGCGGGGCAGGTGGAGAGGTGGGCGCGCAGGAGCGCCTCGTCGGTCGGGTCGAGCTCGCCCGGCCGCGATCCCAGCAGCGGCGCCGCGCCGGCGCACCTCACGGGGCACCTCCCCCGGCAGGCGCGTCGATCCCCGCGTAGCCGGCGAGCAAGAGCTGCATCTTCTTCCGGGCGTGGAAGAGCCGGCTCATCACCGTGCCCTTGGGGATGGAGAGCCGCTCCGCCAGCTCCTCGTACGACAGGCCGTCCATCTCGCGCAGGACGAGGATGGCGCGGTGGGTCTCGGGCAACTGGCCGAGCGCCTCGGTGATCCGCCCCGAGAGCTCCCGGCGGAGCACCGTCTCCTGCGGGTCGGTCCCGAGCGCGGTGGCGAGCACCCCCGGGGCGGCCTCCCGGAGGACCGATTCGGGGACGTCGGCGACGTCGTTGCGCCGCGACGGCCGCTCCTTGCGGAGGACGTCGATGGCGATCCGGGCGGTGATCCGCCGGAGCCAGGTCCCGAAGGCGGCCTCGTCCCGGAACTCGGCGAGGTGCTGGTGGACGCGCACGAAGGTCTCCTGGGCCACGTCCCAGGCCAGATCCCTGTCCTTCACGATTCCGAGCGCCACGGCGTAGACCCTTCGCTGGTGCCGGACGACCAGGTCCCGGAACGCCTCCGGCTCGCCGTTCCTGGCTCGGTCCACCAGCTCGATATCGGATGGAGCCATGGGATGGACGTTTCGGACGGCGGGGAAATGCACCCCGGAAGTGGAAAGCTACCACACCCGGTCGGGGGTACTCGGGCGCTTGTGCCTCGGTCGGGGTACGCGTAGTTTCGCGGATTTCCCAACCCGTCTCCTCTGTTCTGGAAACACGTGCAAGGGCCGTACTCCGACATCTCGACCGTCCTCGGAACCGCCCGCCGGCGAAGGCGCGCGGTCGTGCTGGCCACGGCCATCGGCTGGGGCGCGGCTGCGGCCGCCGCCATCCTCCTCGCCGGGGCGCTCGCCATGGGGGTGGGAACCGCCGGGCCCGGGGGGTGGGTCCGCCCCTCGGTGCTCGCCCTCGGGGTGATCGCCGGCGCGGCCGCCGTGGGCTGGGCGGCCTCCACCCTCTGGCGGACCGCCTGGGGGCCCCGCGAGGTGGCCGCCACCCTCGCCGCCGGGGACCCGGCGCTGCGATCGGCGCTCGTGAGCGCCGTCGAGCTCGAGGCCGACCGGGGGAGCCTCGACGCCCGCGGACTCTCCACCGCCCTGGCCGCCGAGCACGTGGCCCGGACCGGGATCCGCGCCCGCGCCATCGATCTGCGGGCCGCCGTGCCCGACCGCCCGGCGCGGCGAGCGCTCCTGGCGCTGGCCGGCGTCCTCGGGGCCTGGCTCGTCGCGGGTCTCTTCGCCGGCGCGGACCTGGGCCGGGGCTTCTCCCGCCTCCTCGCCGGCGTCCCCGTGCCGGCGGGACCGCCGCGCACCGACCCGGTGACCGGCGACGTCGAGATCACCTACCGCTACCCGGCCTACACCGGGCGCGCCGAGCGCACCGTCCCGGGCAGCGACGGTTCGGTCCAGGCGCCGAAGGGAACCGAGGTCCGGCTCCAGGCCCGCTCCGACCGGCCGGTGGAGACGGCGCAGCTCGCCATCGAGGGGGCCGACCCGAAGTCGCGCCGGCAGGTGGCCCTCTCCGTGAAGAACCGGCGTGAACTTTCCGGCGCCTTCGTCGTCGAGGAGCCGGGGAGCTACCGCTTCCAGTTCACCAAGGGTGACCGGGTGGTGGTGAACGGCCCGCCCATCCCGGTGACGGTCGAGCCGGATGCCTTCCCGGAGGTGACCGTCTCGGCGCCGGCCGGCGAGGTGGAGGTGGCCGCCGACGGGCGCGTTCACGTGGAGTGGAGCGCCTCCGACGACTTCGGCCTCGGCGAGCTCACGCTGGTGCTGAAGCCGCCCGGCGGGGACGAGGAGCGGCGGGTGCTCCGGTCGCTCGCCCCGGCGCGGCGCGACGCCGGGAGCCTCGAACTCGACCTCGCCCCCATGCGGCTCGCCGAGGGGGAGCGGCTCCTCTTCTGGCTCGAGGTGAAGGACAACGACACCGTCTCCGGCCCCAAGCGCGCCGCCTCGGCCACGCGCACGGTGAAGATCTACAGCGAGGCCGAGCAGCACCAGCGCCTCCTCGCCGAGGCCCGCCGCCACTGGGAGGAGATGGTGGCCATCCTCGGCGACCGGATGGAGCGGCTTCCCCGCGGGCAGCCGCCGGAGGCGGCCCGGGTCCAGCAGGGGCTCGCCCTCGACGGGCGGACCCGGCAGCTGCACGAGCGGCTGCGGGACGCCGCCCAGGCGATGCGCAAGGAGAAGGCCGCGCCCAAGGAGCTGCCGGCGGCCCTCGCCAACGCGGCCGCCGGGATCCGGGAGCGGGAGGTGCTCGTCACCTCGGCGCGACAGACCCTGTCCCGGCAGATCCAGTTCGCGAAGGGGCCCGACCCGGCGCTGGCGCGCAGCGTGGATGCGCTCGACGACGCGCTCGACCGGGAGCTGGAGAAGGACGTGCTCTACCTCGAGCAGCTCTTCGATCGGCGGCGGGCCGAGGACCTCGTCCGCATGGCGAAGGACCTGGCCTCGCGCCGGCGGGAGCTGGCCTCGCTCATCGAGAAGTACAAGCAGGCCCCCACCGAGCAGGCCAAGAAGCAGCTGCTCGCCGAGGTGGCCCGGGTCCGCAGCCGGATGCAGGACATGCTCCGCCAGATGGCCGAGCTGGCGCGCGGGGTCTCCGACGCCCACATGAACGCCGAGGCCCTCGCCGAGATGTCGAAGAGCAAGGACGTGGCCGGGGGGATGAAGCGGGTGGAGGAGATGCTCGCCCGGGACGACGTCGACGCCGCGCTGAAGGAGCTCGACGCGATGGGGAGCGCCCTGCAGGACATGATGGCCTCGCTCCAGCGCACCGCCGGCGCCCCCGGCGAGCGGAACGCCGAGCTCACCCGGAAGCTGCGCGAATTCCAGAAGGACCTCGGCGCGGTCGAGCAGGAGCAGGAGCGGCTCGCCACCGAGACCGAGAAGGTTCGCGACGCCTACCGCAAGGCCACCCAGGAGCGGCTGAAGCGCGCCGAGCCCCTCCTGCGCAAGGTCGAGGAGCTCGCCAAGCGGGCCGAGGCCGAGCTGCGCCAGTCGCGCCCCGGCACCTCGCCCCGCTCGGAGGACGACTTCCTCCAGTCGCGCGACCGGATCGACGACCTGCGCAAGGCCCTCTCGTCCCGCGACCTCGACGCGGCCATGGACGCCGCCCGGCGCGCGCTCCCGCCCCTGCAGCGGCTCGCCACGGGGCTCGACGACGAGGCGGCGATGACCGGGCGCTTCCCCCAGCTCCAGAAGCGGGAGCCGGCCGAGCTCCGCCAGGCGGCCGAGCACGCCCGCAACGCCCTTCCGCCGGCGCGGCAGGCCCGCGAGGAGCTGGAGAAGCTCTTCCCCGACGCCCGCACCGTCCTCCCGCAGGGGGAGCAGCAGAAGCTCGACCGCCTGGCCAAGGAGCAGCAGGCGCTCGAGGAGCGCGCCGGAAGCCTCCAGCAGCAGCTCGAGCGGCTCTCGGAGGAGGCCCCGGTCTTCCCGCCCCAGGCCGGGCGGGAGCTCGCCGAGGGGCGCAGCCACATGCAGGCGGCGTCCGGCTCGCTCGGCCAGCGCAACCCCCAGCGCGGGGCCGGCCAGCAGCGGGAAGCGCTCGGCTCGCTGGAGCGGTTCCGCAAGGGGCTCGAGCAGATGGCCCAGGGCGGAGGGGAGGGGGGCGGCGGCTTCCCGTTCCCGTTCGCCTCCTCCGGGGCGCCGAAGCACGACGGCATGGAGGGCGATCCATCCCGCGAGAAGGTGGAGATCCCCCAGGTCGACGCCTCGCGGGCCCGCGAGCAGTTCCGGCACGACCTGCTCGAGGCCATGAAGCAGGGCACCCCCGAGACCTACCGGGGCGAGGTGAAGCGCTACTACGAGGAGCTCGTGAAGTGATCGCCCCCGCCCTCCTGCTCGCGCTCGCCCTCGCCGCCCCGCCGGCGCCGCCTCCCCGGGTCGAGGCACGGGCCGCGGCGCGCACCGCCATCGAGCTCCTCGTCGACGAGGACGTCGACGGCGCGCGAGAGGCGCTCCTCCCCTTCGCCGCCACCGCGCCCTCCGACCCGGCGCTCGCGCTGGCGATGGGTGTGCTCCGGTTCCAGGAGCAGCGGTACGACGAGGCGGTGGCCCTGCTCGAGAAGGGCTCGGCGGCCGGCGTCGGGGGCGACTGGCTCGCCATGGCCCGCGCCGCCCGCGACGTCACCCGCGATCACGTGCGTGTCGAGAGCGCCCACTTCGTGGTGAGCTACCCCAGGGGCAAGGAGGAGGTCCTCGCCCCATACCTGCTCGAGGCGCTGGAGGCGGAGCGCGCCGCGCTCGTCCAGGACTTCGGGGAGGTGCCGCCGGGCAAGGTGGTCATCGAGATCGTCGAGAACACCCGCCAGCTGTCGCGCCTCTCCACCCTCACCGAGAAGGAGATCCAGAACACCGGGACGATCGCCATCTGCAAGTTCGGCAAGATGATGCTGACCTCGCCGAAGGCGCTCCTGCACGGCTACGACTGGCTCGACACCGCTTCCCACGAGTACGTCCACTTCGTGGTGACCCGGCTCACCCGCAACGAGACCCCCATCTGGCTGCACGAGGGGATCGCCCGCTGGTACGAGTCGCGCTGGCGGGGGCCGGGCGGCGACATCCTTTCCCCCTGGTCGGCGGCGATGCTCCGCGACGCGGCCCGCAACGGAAAGCTCGTCACCTTCGAGCAGATGCATCCCTCCATGGCCAAGCTGCCCAGCCAGGAGGCGGCGGCGCTCGCCTTCGCCGAGGTGGCGGTGGCCGTGGAGTCGATGCAGCGCAAGGGCGGCCCCAACGCCGTCCGGCGCGTGCTCGAGCGGATCGCCGCCGGCGACACGGCCGAGGTGGCGGTGTCGGCCTCCCTGGGCGTCCCCTTCGCCACCTTCGAGCGGGACTGGCGGCGTTGGATGGCCGATCGCCCCCTCCCGGCCGGCGGCGAGAAGCAGATGCGCAAGCTCCGCTTCCAGGGCGAGTCCGGGTCCTGGTCGGAGTGGTCGGAGATCGCCGACGAGAAGGCCCGGGGGCACGCGCGCCTGGGGGAGATCTTCCGGGAGCGTGGGCGGTGGGAGCCGGCGCGGCAGGAGTACGCGCGCGCGGCCCGGCGAGGCGGAGCGGGCTCCCCCACGCTGGCCGGGCGGTACGCGCTCGCGGCCCTCATGACCGGCCACACCGAGGAGGCGGAGCGCGTCCTCGCCGAGGCGCTCGAGGCCCACCCCGAGGCGGGCAACCTCCACGTGCAGCTGGGGCGGGTCCGCCTCTCCCGCAAGGACTGGGCGGGGGCACGGGAGAGCTTCCTCCTCGCCAACCGCACCGACCCCTTCGACCCCGAGATCCACGCGGGGCTGGCCCGCGCCGCCGAGGCGCTCGGCGACGGCGAGACCGCCTCGCGCGAGAAGCGCTTCGCGGCCATACTGACCGGCGCGCCGAACCCCTGATCGACAGCACGAACGAGGAGCACATGGACGACCGTGAGACCCAGCAGACCGCGCCGCGCGAGGCCGACCTCGCCGCCGTGGACGAGCTCGCCCTGGCGCGCCGGACCCTGCTCGGCGAGATCGAGAAGCGCATCGTCGGGCAGCGCTCGGTGGTGGATCACCTGCTCGTGGCCCTCTTCGCGCGCGGCCACACCCTGTTCGTCGGCGTGCCGGGGCTCGCCAAGACGCTCCTCATCTCGACCGTGGCCGAGGCCCTCGACCTCTCCTTCAACCGCATCCAGTTCACGCCCGACCTCATGCCGTCGGACATCACCGGTACCGACGTGCTCGAGGAGGACCACACCACCGGTAAACGGGCCTTCCGCTTCGTCCCCGGCCCCATCTTCGCGAACCTGCTCCTCGCCGACGAGGTGAACCGCACCCCGCCCAAGACGCAGGCGGCGCTGCTCCAGGCCATGCAGGAGTACCGGGTCACCGCCGGTGGACGGACCTACCCGCTCGACCTGCCCTTCCTGGTCTTCGCCACCCAGAACCCCATCGAGCAGGAGGGGACCTACCCGCTCCCCGAGGCGCAGCTCGACCGCTTCATGTTCTACGTCGACGTCGACTACCCGTCGGCCGCCGAGGAGATGGAGATCGTCCGGGCCACCACGTCGGGGGCGCGGCCGGTGCTGAAGCGGGTGCTCTCCCCGGAGCGCATCCGGCAGCTTCAAGAGCTGGTCCTGCGCGTCCCGGCCGCCGATCACGTGGTCCGCTACGCGGTGGACCTGGTGCGGGCCACGCGGCCGAAGGAGCCGGGGGCGTTCGACTTCGTGAAGGACTACGTGGCGTGGGGCGCCGGGCCGCGGGCCAGCCAGTACCTCATCCTCGGCGCCAAGAGCCGTGCGGTGCTCGCCGGGCGGGTGGCGGCCTCCGAGGAGGACGTCCGGGCGCTGGCCCGGCCGGTGCTCGTGCACCGGGTCATCGCCAGCTTCCGGGCCGAGAGCGACGGGGTGTCGAGCCGCGACGTCGTGGACCGGTTGCTCGAGAAGGTGAAGCCCTGACGTCGGACCCGGGAAAGCGGCTGCTCGATCCCCGGGTGCTGGCCCGCCTGGCCGGCCTGCGCCTGCGCGTGCGGGCCACCGCCGAGGGGGTGATCTCCGGCCTGCACCGCAGCCCCCACCACGGGCAGTCGGTGGAGTTCAGCGAGCACAAGGAGTACGCCCCCGGCGACGAGCTGCGCCACGTCGACTGGAAGGCCTTCGGCAAGTTCGACAAGTACTACGTGAAGCGGTTCGAGCAGGAGACCAACCTGCGCGCCTGGCTGGTCGTCGACGCCTCCGGCTCGATGGGCTACCGGGGCGCGGACGACCGGCTCACCAAGCTCGGGTACGCCTGCACGCTGGCCGGGACGCTCGCCCACCTGCTCGTGCGCCAGCAGGACGCGGCGGGACTGGCGGTCTTCTCGGACAAGGTCACCGCCGCGCTCACGCCGCGGGCCGAGCCATCCCAGGTGAACGCCATCCTCGAGACGCTCGACGGGCTCACCGCGGGCGGCGAGACCCGCGTCGCGGCGGCGGTCTCCTTCCTGGCCGAGCGGGCCCGGCGACGCTCGGCGGTGATGGTCCTCTCCGACCTCCTCGACCGCGACGAGCGGCTGCTCCGCCTGCTCGCCGACCTGCGGCGCCGGCGCCACGAGGTGACCGTCTTCCACCTCCTCGACCCCGCCGAGCTCGACTTCCCCTTCGACGACCCCACCCTGTTCCAGTCCATGGAGGATTCACGCAGCGTGGAGGCGCGCGGGCGCGACGTCCGCAAGGGCTACCTCGAGCTGATGGGGCGCTGGCTCGAGGAGGTGCGCCGCGTCTGCGGCGAGAACGACGTCGAGTACGTCCGGGTCCGGACCGACCAGCCGCTCGACGACGTGCTCCTGCCCTTCCTGGCCCGCCGGGAGCGGAGCGCGGCGTGAGGGCGGCATGAGCCTCTCCTTCCTCCATCCGGCGCTCCTCTGGGGGCTCGCCGCGGCGGCCATCCCGCTCGCCATCCACCTCTTCTACCGGCGGCGGCCGAAGCCGGTGCCCTTCCCGGCCATCGACTTCGTGATGCAGGCGCGGCGCGAGACCGAGCGGCGGCTCAAGCTGCGCCGGGTGCTGCTCTTCACCGCCCGCACCGCGCTCCTCGCCGCGGCCGCGCTCGCCATCGCCCGCCCGCAGCTCGACGCGCCCGAGGCCCGCGCGGCGCAGGGACCGGCCGGCCCGGCGGCCACGGCCATCGTCCTCGACACCTCGGCCTCCATGGCCTACCGGCTGGGCGGGAAGACGCTCCTCGAGCGGGCGCGCGAGGACGTGCTCGAGGTGCTCTCCGCGCTCGGGCCGGACGAGCCGGCCACCCTGGTGATCTGCGGCGGCGAAGCTGCGCCGTCGGCCGATCCTCCCGACTTCGACCGGGTGGGGTTGCGGCGGCGGGTCGTCGATGCGGCGCAGGGGTACGCCCACGCCGACCTCACCACCTGTGTCGCCGCGGCGGCGCGCGCGCTCGGCGACCCGGCCGCGGCGGCCGCCCGGCGGCGCAGGCTCGTCGTGGCGACCGACCTCACCGCGAGCGCCTGGCGGCTCGACGCCCAGCCCCCGGTGGTGTCGACGCCGGCCGGGCCCGCCCGCCCCGAGGTGACGCTCCTCGACGCGGCGCGCGGGGAGCGGCTCGGCAACCGCTGGGTCTCGGGGCTCGTGGCCGAGCCGGAGCCGGCGGTGGGCAGCCACGGCTACCGGTTCGGCGTTGCGGTGAGCGGCGAGGGGGTGGAGGCGGCGCGGGACGTCCCCCTCTCGCTGCGGGTGGGCTCCGGGAAGGAGGAGCGCACGGTGGTCCGCTCGCTGCTCGAGCTTCCCGCGTCGGGGAGCACCCGCAAGACGCTGGCCCACGACCTCGCCGCCGGCGGCCCGGTCGTGGTGACCGCCTCCCTGCCGCCTGACGCGCTGCCGGAGGACGACGCGCTCACGCTGGTGGTGGACGTCCCCCGGGACGTGAAGGTGCTCGTGGTGAACGGGGCCCCGTCCGCGGTCCGCCACCGCGACGCCGCCTACTTCCTCGAGGCCGCCCTCTCCGGCCCCGCCTCCCCGGTCCGGGCCACCGTGGTGGACGCCGAGGGGTTCGGCAAGGCCCGGCTCGCCGACTTCGACGTGGTCATGATGCTCGATCTGCGGTCGCCCGGGCCCAAGGCGGCCGAGCTCGCCTCCTTCGTCGAGAACGGGGGCGGGCTCTTCGTGGCGATGGGGGACGACGTCGATCCCGATCGCTACGAGGCCGAGGCGAAGGGGCTGCTCCCGGCGCCGCTGCACGTGGTGAAGACGGCGGCCGAGCGGGGCACGCCGGGGGCCGAGGCCAAGGCCGCCCGGCTCGCCGAGATCGACTGGGAGCACCCCGCCCTGCGGATCTTCACCGGCCAGGCGCGGGAGGGGCTCGAGTCGGTGCGGGCCTGGCGCTACATGCTGCTCAAGCCCGCACCGCGCGAGTCGGGGGCCAGGGTCCTCGCCCGCTACGACGACGGCGCCCCGGCGCTCATCGAGGCGCGGCGCGGCCGGGGGCGGGTGATGCTCTACGCATCCACCCTCGACCCCGAGTGGTCCGACTGGACCATCCGGACGAGCTTCCTGCCGGCCATGCAGCGCATCGCCGGGTGGCTGGCGGGCGCGCTCGACGAGCGCCGCTCGGCCCCGAGCGTCGTCGGGGCGCCGCGGCCGCTCTCGTTGCCGGCGGGGCTCGCGCTCGCCGGGGTGCTGGGGCCCGACGGTCGGGAGCGGCGCGACCTCGCCGCCTCCGGCGACCCCGCCCGGGAGGGGGGGCCGGTGCTCACCCCCGACCGGCCCGGTCTCTGGCAACTTCGAATCAGGGACCTCGCCACCGGGGGAGAGCGGATCGATCCCGCCCTCTCCTTCGCCGTCTGGCCCGACCCCCGCGAGTCGGACACGCGGCGGCTCGAGCCCTCCGAGCTCACCGCCTGGTTCGGGGGCGAGGCGGTGGCCCGGGTGGCGTCGGACGGCAAGCCGGGCGGGTCGCGCCAGGTGCCGCTCTGGTCCTGGCTCCTGCTCCTCGCCATCGCCGCCTTCCTCGCCGAGGGCTTGCTCGTCTCCTCGCCATGAACGGCTCGAGCCTCGATTCCGACTGCGCCGGCCTCCTCTGCGTGGGCTTCGACGGCACCACCCCGTCGGCCGAGGTCCTCGAGCTGGTGCGGCGCGGGGTCTACGGCGTCATCCTCTTCGCCCGCAACGTGGAGAGCGCCGAGCAGGTGGCCGAGCTGTCGGCGGCGCTCAAGCGGGCCGCGGGGCGTCCGCTCCTCGTCACCATCGACCAGGAGGGGGGGCGGGTAGCGCGGCTGCGGGCCCCGCAGGGCTTCACCGAGCTTCCCCCGATGCGCGCGCTCGGGGAGCACGGCGACGAGCGCACCGCCTTCGAGGTGGGGGCGCTCCTCGGCTCGGAGTTGCGGGCCGTCGGCATCGACCAGGACTACGCGCCGGTGGTGGACGTCGACACCAACCCGGCCAACCCGGTCATCGGCGACCGGTCGCTCGGCCGGGACCCGGAGGTCGTGGGGCGGCTCGGCGCCGCGCTGGCGCTGGGCCTCCAGTCGCGCGGCGTGGCCGCCTGCGCCAAGCACTTCCCCGGCCACGGTGACACCAGCCAGGACTCGCACGTCGACCTGCCGCGCCTCTCCCACCCGCTCGAGCGGCTCGAGGCGGTGGAGCTGGCCCCGTTCCGGGCGCTCGCCCGCGCCGGCGTGGCGTCGGTGATGACCGCCCACGTGATCTTCGAGGCGCTCGATCCCTCCCGGCCCGCCACCCTTTCACCTGCCGTGATGGGGCTCCTGCGCGGCACGTGTGGATTCGACGGCCCCGCCCTCTCCGACGACCTGGAGATGAAGGCGGTGGCCGCCCACTTCCCGCTCGAGGAGGTGGTGCCGGGGGCCGTCGCCGCCGGGGTCGACGGGCTCCTCGTCTGCCACCGTGCCGAGCTCCAGAACCGCGCGGTGGACCTGCTCCGGCAGGCCGTGGAGCAGGGCAGGGTGTCTCCGGAGCGGCTCGCCGAGGCCCGGGGGCGCATCGGGCGGCTCCTCTCCTGGGCCGCCCCCCCCGCCGACCCGGCCCGGATCCGTTCCCTGCTGCGCCGCCCCGAGGCGCTGGCGCTCGCGGCCCGGCTGCCCTCCCTGGTGGCCGGAAAAGACCCCACCGCGGCATGACGCCGGCCGCGAAGTCGGGCAGACTTCCCCCCCCGAACGACCGTGTGCTAGATCGCTCTTTTTTGCTCCTTCGACCGGAGGTTTCGATGCGCGCAGCCCGTGCCGTGGCACTCCTCGCAGCATCCCTGGCCGTCGTCGCCTGCCAGAGCAAGAAGCCGGAGGCCGAGGCCCCGGCCAAGGCCGCGGCGGCGCCTGCACCGGCGAGCGACAAGGTCCTCGTCGGCCACGTCGGCTCGATGACCGGCTCGGAGGCCACCTTCGGACAGTCCACCGACAACGGCATCAAGCTCGCCATCGAGCAGTGGAACGCCAAGGGGGGCATCAAGGGCAAGAACATCACGCTGCGCACCTACGACAGCCAGGGCAAGCCCGAGGAGGCGGCCGTCGCCGCCACCCGGCTCATCGTGAACGACAAGGTGAACCTGCTCCTCGGCGAGGTCGCGTCGTCCCGCTCGCTCGCCATGGCGCCGGTCGCCGACGGCAACGCCACCCCCATGATCACCCCCTCCTCCACCAACCCGCGGGTCACCAAGGACAAGGACAAGGTCCGCCCCTTCGTCTTCCGGGTCTGCTTCATCGATCCGTTCCAGGGGACGGTGATGGCCAAGTTCGCCCGCAACGATCTCAAGGTCGACCGGGTCGCCATCCTCCGCGACGTGGGCAACGACTACTCGATGGGGCTGGCCGACTACTTCCTCGCCAAGTTCAAGGAGCTCGGCGGGACGATCGTCGACGACCAGAGCTACAAGGCCGGCGACCAGGACTTCAAGGCCCAGCTCACCGCCATCAAGAACAAGAACCCGCAGGCCATCTACGTGCCCGGCTACTACACCGACGTGGCCCTCATCGCGCGGCAGGCCCGCGAGCTCGGCATGAAGCAGCCGCTCCTCGGCGGCGACGGCTGGGATTCCTCGAAGCTCTTCGAGATCGGCGGCAAGGCCATCGAGGGCTCCTTCTTCTCGAACCACTACTCGCCCGACGACCCGAGCCCCCGCATCCAGGAGTTCGTGACGGCCTACAAGGCCCGTTTCGGCGGGGTTCCCGACGGCCTCGCCGCCCAGGGCTACGACGCCGCCATGGTGGGATTCGACGCCATGAACCGCGCCGCCGACGGCTCGGGGACGGCCATCCGCGACGCCATCGCCGCGACCAAGGGCTACCCCGGGGTCACCGGCATCATCACCATCGACGCGAACCACGACGCGGTGAAGCCGGCCGTGGTGCTCGAGGTGAAGGACGGCAAGTCGTCCTACGTCACCACCGTCGCACCCTGACGGACGTCGTCACCGGCCGAAGCATCCTTGACCGAATTCCTCCAGCACGTCGTCAACGGCGTCTCGCTCGGGACCATCTACGCCCTCATCGCCCTGGGCTACACGATGGTCTACGGGGTGCTGAAGCTCATCAACTTCGCCCACGGCGACGTGTACATGGCCGCGGCCTTCGCGGGCTTCTACATCGCCACCGCCCTCGGGGTCCGCGACCACCCCACCATCGGCAAGGCTCTCGCGGTCCTGGTGGGTTCGATGGCCGCGGCGGGGGCGCTGGGCTGGGCCATCGAGCGGTTCGCCTACCGTCCGCTCCGCAACCGCCCGCGCCTCGCCACGCTCATCACGGCCATCGGCATCTCCTTCCTCCTCGAGTACGGCTTCCAGCTCCCCAGCCTCCAGGCCCAGGGGCGCACCTTCGAGGAGGTGCTGCGCGGATGGGGCTGGGCGGTTCCGGGATGGCTCCACTCCCTGGTCGGCGTGCTCCCCTCCACGTTCCCTCCCGGCCCCACGCCGCGCTTCTTCCCCGAACCCTTCACCCGCATCGACTGGACGGTGCTGGGCGGCGTGCACGTCTCCAACTACGACGTGGTCTCCTTCCTGGTGGCGGTCGGCTTCATGCTCCTCCTGCAGTGGATCGTCTACCGGACCCGCTTCGGGACGGCCATGCGGGCGGTCTCCTTCGACCCGCGCGTGGCGGGGCTCATGGGCATCCCGGTGAACCGGGTCATCTCGGCCACCTTCGTGCTCGGCAGCGTCCTCGCCGCCGTGGCCGCCCTGCTGGTGGCCGGCTCGCGCCCCCGCATCGACCCCATCATGGGGCTCATGCCGGGGCTCAAGGCCTTCGTGGCCGCGGTCTTCGGCGGGATCGGCAACGTGCCCGGGGCCATGCTGGGCGGCATCGTCCTCGGCCTCGCCGAGGAGATGGTGGCCGGGTACACGGTCTCCTCCTTCCGCGACGGCATCGCCTTCGCGATGCTCATCCTGGTGCTGATCGTCCGCCCCGAGGGGCTGCTCGGGCGCCCCACGGTGGAGAAGGTATGAGGGCGCCATGACCGGCCGGGCCGGCCTCGTCCTGCGCTCGATCGCGCCGTTCGTCGCGGCGCTGCCGGTCCTCTGGCTCGTCCAGGGCGTGCTGCCCAGCTACCACTCCTTCGTCTTCATCAACATCGCGGTGAACGTGATCCTGGCGGTCTCGCTCAACGTGGTGAACGGCTTCACCGGCCAGTTCTCCATCGGCCACGCCGCCTTCATGGCGGTGGGGGCCTACACCGCGGCGCTCGTCACCACCGGGATGGAGACCTTCCAGGTGATGGGGCTTCCGCCCGTCGCCTCCGACGCGGTGGTCTTCTTCGTGGCGCTCGTGGCCGGCATGGCCATGGCCTCGCTGGCCGGGCTGCTCGTCGGGATCCCGTCCCTGCGCCTGCGCGGCGACTACCTCGCCATCGTCACGCTCGGCTTCGGCGAGATCATCCGGGTGATCATCGAGAACACCCGCGTGCTCGGCCAGGCCACCGGGATCTCCGGGCTGCCGGCGTACACCAACGTGGTCTGGGCCGGGATGGGGGTGGTGGCCACCGTGGTCATGGCGCGGCGGCTGCTCCTCTCCACGCAGGGGCGGGCGCTGCTCGCCATCCGGGAGGACGAGGTGGCGGCCGAGGCCATGGGCGTCGACACCGTGGGCTGGAAGGTGCGGGCCTTCGTCATCTCGGCGGCCTTCGCCGGGCTCGCCGGCGCGCTGCTCGTCCACAAGATCCAGCTCGTCACCCCCCGCATGTTCACCTTCGTGAAGTCGATGGAGGTGGTGGTCATGGTGGTGCTCGGCGGGATGGGCTCCATCACCGGGTCGATCGTGGCGGCCACCCTGCTCACCGTCGCGCTCGAGTCGCTCCAGGCCGCCGACCAGTACCGGATGGTGATCTTCTCGATGCTGCTCATCGTCCTCATGCTCACCCGGCCGAGCGGCATCTTCGGGACGCGCGAGATCTGGGACGCCATGCCGCGCTGGACGCGGCGCCGGCCGGGCGGGAGGGCGACGTGAGCGGGCCCGGCGACGTGGTGCTCGACGCCCGCGGGGTGGCCATGCGGTTCGGGGGGCTCACCGCCCTCTCCGGGTTCGACCTCTCGCTCCGGAGCGGGGAGCTCGTCGGGCTCATCGGCCCGAACGGCGCCGGGAAGACCACCGCCTTCAACGCCCTCACCGGCGTCTACCCGCCGACCGAGGGTGAAGTCGTGGTGGCCGGACGGCGGGTGAACGGCCTGCGCCCGCACCAGATCTGCGAGCTGGGGGTGGCGCGCACCTTCCAGAACGTGCGCCTCTTCAAGGAGCTCTCGGCCTTCGACAACGTGCGGGTGGCCTGCCACGCCGGGTCGAGGAGCGGGTTCACCTCGGCCTGGATGCTCACCCCCACCCACGACGCCGAGGAGGCGCGCATCGCGGAGCGCGCCGGGGAGTTCCTCGCGGTGATGGAGCTCTCCCACCGGCGCGACGAGCTGGCGCGCAACCTCCCCTACGGGGAGCAGCGGCGGCTCGAGATCGCGCGTGCGCTGGCCACCGGGCCGAAGGTCCTCTGCCTGGACGAGCCGGCGGCGGGGATGAACGCGTCCGAGAAGGTGGCGCTCATGGAGCTCATCCGGCGCGTCCGGGACCGGTTCGCCCTCGCCATCCTGGTGATCGAGCACGACATGCGGCTCGTCATGGGGGTCTCCGAGCGGGTCATGGTGCTCGACCACGGCGTGACCATCGCCCACGGGCTGCCCGAGGAGGTGCGCCGGGATCCCAAGGTGATCGAGGCCTACCTGGGGGACGGCAAGCTCCGGCTCAAGCCGCCGCGGGCCGCGGATGGGGACGCACGTTGAGCGAAACCCTGCTCTCGATCCGGGACCTGGTGGTCCACTACGGCGTCATCCGGGCGCTCTCGGGGATCTCGCTCGAGGTCCCCCGCGGGAAGATCGTGGCCCTCATCGGCGCGAACGGCGCCGGGAAGAGCACCACCCTGCGGGCCATCTCCGGGCTGCTCCGCCCCACCTCCGGCGCCATCGAGTTCCAGGGGCGCTCCATCGCCGGCATCCCGTCCCACGCGATCGTGGCCAAGGGCGTGGCCCAGGCGCCCGAGGGGCGGGGGATCTTCCTCAACCTGACCGTGAAGGAGAACCTCGACCTCGGCGCCTACCTCCGGCGCGATCGGAGCGGCATCGACGCCGACCGGGAGCGGGCTTACGCCCTCTTCCCCATCCTGAAGGAGCGCAGCGCCCAGGTCTCCGGCACCCTGTCGGGCGGCGAGCAGCAGATGCTGGCCGTGGCCCGCGCGCTCATGAGCCGCCCCACGCTCCTGCTCCTCGACGAGCCTTCGCTGGGGCTCGCACCGCAGTTCGTGGATCGCATCTTCCAGGTCATCCAGGAGATCAACGAGGCGGGGGTGTCGCTGCTCCTCGTCGAGCAGAACGCCAACATGGCGCTTCAAGTGTCGCACCACGCGTACGTGCTGGAGACGGGCGCGATCGTGATGCAGGGGAGCGGCGCCGAGCTCCTCGCTAGCCCCGACGTGCGGAAGGCCTACCTCGGGGAGTGAGGGGCGGGGGCGAAGGGCGCACGGGCTTCGACTCTCCCTCAGGCACCGCGAGGTCGCGCTCGAAGGCGCGGCCGCGTCGAGCACCCTGCGGGAGGCGACGCAAGCCTTCGGGTGGGGTTGCGTTTGGGTCGATTACGGACTAGGTTCCATCTCGGAGGTAACCCCGTGGCCCACGTCGTCCGCACGATGGAAGACCGCATCCGCCGGATGACGCCCGTCTCGGCTCCGCCGGAGCAGCACGCCCAGGTCGTCGCGCTCTCCAAGGCGCTCGAAGGGATCGCCCACACGCGGGCGCGAACCTCGCCGAGGTGCCAGCTCGTCGGTCCCGGCGGGATTTCCATCCCGCTGCCGGAGTCGCTCTTCTATGTGCTGGAGCGGGTGGCCGAGGTCATGGCGAGCGGCGACTCGGTCACGGTCGTGCCGGTGGGGCGCGAGGTGACGACGCAGCAGGCGGCCGACCTGCTGAACGTCTCGCGCCAGTATCTCGTCCGGCTCCTTGACGAGGAGCGCATTCCTTTCCGAAGGACGGGCAAGCACCGGCGCCTCCGGATCGAAGACGTGCTCGCGTTCAAGGAGAAGCGCGACAAGGATCGGCGCGCCGGTCTCCGCGAGCTCTCGCTGATGACGCAGGAGTTCGGTGGCTACGAGCCCGAGCTGAAGTAGGCGCCGGCGCGAGGTCGAATGGTCCCCGCGCCCTTCATCGTCGTCGTCGACTCCAACCTGCTCTACCCGTTCACGCTTCGGGACACCTTGCTGCGTGCGGCCGCGAGTGGCTTCTTCCAGCTCCGCTGGAGCCGAGAGATCCTCGACGAGGTGGAGCTAAACCTCGTGGAGAACGGCGTGATGCCGGCCGACAAGGCCCAGCGGCTACGCGCCAAGATGGAGGAGCACTTTCCCGAGGCTGAGGTGACCGGCTACGAACTGCTCACTCCGGCGATGCAGAACGACGAGAAGGACCGCCACGTCGTCGCGGTAGCCGTGAAGTCCGGCGCCCAGGTGATCGCGACCGCCAACTCGAAGCACTTCACGCCGCTCCCGGAGGGGATCGAGGCCCAGTCGCCCGACGAGTTCCTCTGCAGCAGGCGGGCGACCTGAAGAGCCCGCCCCTGACATTCGATGGGCTGCTGGAGTGCCTCGCCCGGGTCGTCCCAGAGCTGGTCTCGGCGGTGAAGGCAGGCGCCTATCGTTGACGTCAGCGAAGGGATGGATGGCACGAACCCGAGAAGGTCGTCGATGAGCCCAGCCACGTATTCCGGTGGCGAACCTTTCCGCGCGGCAGCCGGTCACGCTGCCGTGTGGGCCACCGTCTCGACCGACACCCGCGAGTCCGCGGTGGCTGGCCGGTAATGGAGAATCTCGATGCCGATGACGCGCCCCGCGCCGTCTTTCATGAGCACCACCTCGTCGGCCGTCTCCTCGGAATCGAGGACGACGGCGTCATCTCGGGTCACGGATACCCGGCGGATGAGATTCAGAAGTTCCTGGAGACGCCAACCGCCCGACTGCGCGCATCAAGGGACGGTGATCCGCCGGTCTCGGTTACCAGCCAAGTCGTGGCTCTCGATGGCCAAGAACTTCTGGTCTTTCAGGTAGCGTCATCGCACTCAAGCAGTGGAAGCGAGGAACGACGGTCTTTCGTGAGCTTCGGGCCCGGGGAATCTCCCAGCACGTTGCCGCGATGGCCGCCCGCTTCGCGCGAAACTGGTGGAGGGTAGCCGGGCACACCGCGCTCCAGCTATCCCGCGCTCGCCGCCCTGATCGGGCAGCGGTATGGCGGAAGTGGGGACACGTTCCGCTTGCCGAACCTACAGGCTCCTCCGGGGTACGTGTGGGCGATTGCCTATGAAGGGCAGTTCCCCGTCTACTAGCGCCGACATGGAGTCCCCTCCCTCCGGCTGGCCAGCTGTCACCACCGGGGAGGTGGGGCCCCCAGATCACCGGAATCACCGGGCACCCGGGCGCCCTCCGGTGATTTTGAGGCGGTTCTTCGCCCCAACCGTCAGCGCATGAGGGGGACGCAGGGCCAATCCGCTCAGTGAAGGCGG
>CAIVAR010000152.1 GCA_903904005.1 uncultured Anaeromyxobacter sp. | reverse complement strand
GGCCTCGGCGGGCGTGGCCACCCGCGCCTGGTCGCCGCGCGCGGCGCCGGGCGGCCGGACCCCCGGCACCACGAGCAGCGGCCCGGGACCGACCGCGGCCCGCACCGCAGCCACCTCGTGCGGCGAGCAGACGATCCCGTCCGCCCCGGCCCCCACCGCCAGCCGCGCCAGCCGCACCACCGCGGTGGCGGCCGGCCCGGCGAGGCCGATCCGGCCGAGCGCATCGTCGTCGAGGCTCGTCAGCACCGTGACCGCGAGCACGTGGAGCCGCCCGGCGGCGCCGCGGACCGCGGCCCGGACCATCTCGTCCCCCCCGGCGGCGTGGACGGTGAGCAGCGATGCGCCACTCGCCGCCGCGCTTCGGGCGGCACCCTCCACGGTGTTGGGGATGTCGTGCAGCTTGAGGTCGAGAAAGACCGGGCGCCCCAGCCCGGCCGCGGCCCGCACGGCGGAAGGCCCCTCGGCGGTGAACAGCTCGAGCCCCACCTTGATCATCCCCACCTCGGGGGCGACGGCGCGCACGAACGGCTCCGCCTCCCGCCAGGTGGGGAAGTCGACGGCCGCACAGATGCGCTCGCGTCCCGGACGGCTCATGGCACCCCCGCTTGCATCCGCCCCACCTCGGAGAGCACTCGCGCCGCCTCGGCGGGGGAGAGGCAGTTCCCCACCTCGAAGAGCGCGAAGGTCAGGAAGGACTCGAGCGCGTCGAGCGCCCGGGCGCGCGCCGCCGGGCTCGGGCGGGGGGCGCCCTGGCCGACGTTCAGGACGAGCTGGGGCACGTCGATGTTCCCGTCGGCGTCGATCCGGACACCTTCGAAGAGGGCGCGGCGCTCCGGGGGGAGCCGGTCGAAGAAGCTCTCCAGGCGTCGACCGGCGTCGGCCTGGACCCGGGAGAGCTCCTCGTAGACGTGGCGGATGATCCGGGCGTAGGCCTGGAACGGGCCGCCCGCGGGAAAGGCCGGCAGCTGGACCGGCGCCGGCGCCGCCGGCGGGCGGGGCACGGCCTCCACGAAGCCGCCCCGGACCAGCTCGTCGAGGACCAGGATGCCCCGGTAGGTCCCCAGCCACGATTCGTCGAGCGCGCCGCGCACCGTCCGCTCGCCGTCCAGGGCCTCGAGCAGCCGCCGCCCCATGGGGCCCGGCTCTCCCTCGGCCCCGGGCCGGCGCCGGGCGACCGCGTCCCGCTCGGGCAACCCCGGCGCGAGCCGCTCGATCTCCTCGCGCCGGCGCATCCCCTCGAGCAGCAGGTCGCGGGTGCGCTCGCCGAGCCGCACCGCGTTCCGGTCGTCGGCGCGCCCCTCGACGAACACGAACTCCCCCTCGTCGTCGAGGAAGGCCCCGAGCACGATCTCCCGGACGTGGAGCCCCATGGCGGCGTAGAGCTGCCCCGGGTCGAGGATCCCCTCCTCCACGAGCACCTGGCCGAGGGGTCGTCCGGCCTGGACCAGCCGGCCGCAGCGGGTGATCTCCTCGGCGGGGAGGAGGTCGTGGCGCCAGAGCACCGGGCCGAGCCGGTCGGCCCGCTCGCTGGAGGAGGCGAAGACCACCTGCCCCTCCTTGAAGCCGATGGTCTTGCGGCGCAGCCCCTCCGGCGCGTCGGGGAGCGGCGCGTCGTGACCGTCGCCGAAGGAGAGCAGCAGGGTCCCGGTCTTCAGGGAGCCGGCCAGGAAGTGGAACACCTCGGGCGCGGAGAGCGACCGCAGCGAGCCGGCCAGGTAGGGCGCCGCACCCTCCCGCCCCACCCGTTGCAGCACGGCGAACGCACCCGGCACGGCCCGGAGGTCCACGGGATCGCCGTCGGCCAGGCCGAGCTGATCGGCGGCGTGGCGCGGCAGCGCAACCCGCTCGTCCGGACCGATGGCGAGCCGGATGCGCATCGTCCGCTATCCGAGCTCGGCGGCGAGCAGCGCGCGGGCGCGGGCCTCCACGTCGCCGGTGGCGACGAGGTCGACCTCCTTGCCGCGCCGGAGCTTCCACTCCACCTTGCCCTCGGCGAGCCCCCGCTTGCCCACCGCGATCCGCAGCGGGATGCCGATCAGGTCGGCGTCCTTGAACTTCACGCCGGCCCGCTCGTCGCGGTCGTCGAAGAGGACGTCCATCCCGGCGCGCCCCAGCGCGGCGGCCACCTCCTCGGCGGCCCGGGCGAGCTCCGGCTCCTTGCCCATGGTGAGGATGGTGGCGTGGAACGGCGCGATGGAGAAGGGCCAGATGATCCCGTCGGCGTCGTGGTGCAGCTCGACGGCGGCGGCCATGACCCGCTCGACGCCGATGCCGTAGCTCCCCATCACGATGGGGGTCTCCTTGCCGTCGGCGAGGAGCACGTTGGCCTTCATCGACACCGAGTACTTGGTTCCGAGCTTGAAGATGTGGCCGACCTCGAGCGCCTTGAAGAGCTCGAGCGCCCCGTCGCAGCGCGGGCAGCCCTCCCCGGCCTTCACCTTTCGAAGGTCGGCGAGCTTCGCGCCGCCGATGTCCCGCCGCACGTCGACCCCCTCGAGGTGGACGTCGTTCTCGTTGGCGCCCGTCACCATGCCGACGGCCGCGGCGAGCGTCCCGTCCACGAAGACCGGGCAGTTCCCCACGCCGACGGCCCCCAGGGAGCCGGGGTCGGCGCCGAGCAGCGGGCGGATCTCCTCGGGCTGGGCCGGCCGGACCTGGGCGGCGCCGGTGGCGGTCTGCAGCTTGGCCTCGTCGAGCTCGTCGTCGCCACGGACCACGGCGAGCACCAGCTTCTCGTCGGCCGCGTAGACGAGCGTCTTCAGCTGCCGGGCCGCGGACCGGCCGTGCGGCGGGCGCTCCAGCGCCTCGATGGTCCGGACGCCCGGGGTCGGAAACTTCCGCGGCGCCGCGAGCGGCTCGCCGGCGTCGACCGGCCGGATCGGCCCCCTGCTGTTCGCCGTCTCGGTGTTGGCGGCATACCGGCACTTCGGGCAGGCGGCGACGTCGTCCTCGCCAGCGTCGGTGCGGACCATGAACTCCTGCGACCCGGAGCCGCCCATGGCGCCCGAGTGGGCCTGCACCGCCACGAAATCGAGGCCGCAGCGGGTGAAGATCTTCTCGTAGGCCCGGCGCTGGTCGTCGTAGCTCCGGTCGAGGCCGGCGGCGTCCACGTCGAAGGAGTAGGCGTCCTTCATGGTGAACTGGCGCACGCGCAGGACGCCCGACTTGGGGCGCGGCTCGTCGCGGAACTTGGTCTGGATCTGGTACCAGACCTGGGGCAGCTGCCGGTAGCTGCGCAGCTCGTCCCGCGCGATGGCGGTGAAGATCTCCTCGTGGGTCATGCCCAGGCAGTAGTCCGCGCCCTTGCGGTCCTTCAGCCGGAACATGTTGTCGCCCATGACCTCCCAGCGGCCGCTCTCCTTCCAGATCTCGGCGGGGTGCAGCGCCGGAAGGTGGAACTCCTGGCCGCCGATGGCGTCCATCTCCTGCCGGACGATCCGCTCGACCCGGGCGAGGGTGCGCCGGGCCAGCGGGAGGTGGTCGTAGATCCCGGCGCCGAGCTGGCGGATGAAGCCGGCCCGGACGAGCAGGCGGTGGGAGGCCACCTGCGCGTCGGCGGGGGCCTCCTTCAGCGTGGGGATGAACATCTGGCTGTAGCGGGCGGGTTGCATGGTGCCGGATTTATACCGCACCGGCCCGTTCTACGGGATGGACTGCGCGCAGCGCGCCAGGTGGGCGGCGAGGTGCCGCTCGTACCGGGCCCGCTGCTCCGGCTTCCCCTCGTCGGGGAACACGTCGAGGGCCCGCCGGGAGGCGAGCACCGCCTGCGGGCAGTTCCCCAGGTCGGCGACGACCGAGGCGTAGGTGTCGAGGATCTCCGGGCTGAAGGGGCCGAGCTGGACGGCCTGCCGGGCGGGGGGGAGCGCCTCCCCCGAGCGGCCGGACTCGAGCAGCATGGCCGCCAGCATCGAGAGCGCAGTCGGGTTGCGCGGGGCGAGCTCCGTGGCCCGGCGAAGCGCGGCCTCCCGCTCGGCGGTCGACTCGCGCGGGAGGTTCTCGGCGAGGAAGGACCAGGCCCGCGGGTCGCCCGGGTGCCCCTCCACCGACAGGCGCGCCAGCGGGAGCGGGTCCTTGCCGTCCCGGCGCGCCCGCTCGCGGAGCAGCACGGGGTGGTACGGGTCCTCGGCGAGCGCCTCGTCGAGCTCGGCCCGGATCACCGCCTCGTCCCCCTCGCCGGGCGTGCCGCCCGTCCAGAGGAGGAGCCGCATGGCGTGGACCTCGGCGGGCTCCAGCGGTTGCACGCTGAGGCTGGTGGTCGACTCGGCCTGGACGGGCCTCCCCTCGAAGCGCCCGTTGCGCGCCCACAGGTCGAGCTCCCCGTCGAGCAGTTCGGGCCCACCGGGGGTCGCGGGGGACCACCGGGGGAAGCTGGCCTGGAAGGCCAGGTCGGGGTCCTCGGCCCCCGCGAGCCGCCCCTCGAAGGCGCTCAGCGCATCCGGGTACTGGTTCGCGAGGTAGTGCACGAGCAGCCAGGCCGCGTCGTAGTAGGGGGCGAGCCCCCCGGGCGGCACGCTCCCGTCCCAGGCGAAGAGCTGTCGCGCCGGAATCCGCTGGGGACGGGTCAGGATGCGGCGCCCGAGCGGGACGGCGCCGGTGACCATCCGGACGCCGCTCTCGGTCGCACCCACCGTCTCGGCCCAGGTGGCGAGCCCCTCCGAGAACCAGCGGGGATCCCGCAGGAGGACGTAGGACGAGACGTGGTGCGCGAACTCGTGGGCCAGCACCCGGCGCTGCTCGATCCCCATCTTCCCGGGCATGACGATCTTGGGATCGGCGGCGCCCCGGGCGTAGTAGGCGGCCGAGCCGACCGGAGCGAAGGCCTGGTAGTCGGCCGTGGAGCGGAAGGCGATGACCGTGGCCCGGACTGGCGGGTCGTGGCGGCGCTGGAACAGGGACGACGCCACGGCGTTGCGGACCCGGTCGAGCTCGGCGGCCAGCGCCCGCGCGTCCGACTCGTCGAGGTCGGTCACCACCACGAACGGGTCCGAGTAGACGGCGATCCAGTGGCGGCCGCCCCGCGCCTCGCACCGGAACGAGGGGCGGGAGGTGGCGCAGCCGGCGAGCCCGGCCGCGAGAATCAAGGTCAGCGCGGCGCGGCGCATGGCGCCATTGTACGCCCGCTACAGCGAGAGGATCGGCGCTCCCATCAGGCGCTCGCTTCGACCTGCCCCTTCCCTGCCACCGTCCCGTGCCGGATCACCCTGCTGTAGAGCGTGATTCCGGGATCGGTGAGGAACCGCCAGAGCAGCGCCGACCAGGAGCGGTGGAAGTGAAGGGGCTCGTAGAGCTCGGGCGCCATCGCCTTCAAGGCGGGAAGCCTCGACCAGGGAACGCGCATCAGGTCGTGGTGCTCGTTGTGGTAGCCCACGTTGAGCGCGAGGACGTTCATCGGGCCGTAGTAGGAGAAGGTCTCCTGGTCGCCCGGGAAGGTGAGGTAGTGCTCCTGGATCCACCGCGCGCCCACCGGGTGGAGGCCGATGGCGAAGGCGCTGGAGAGGAACAGGTAGCCGAGCGCCATCCAGCCCATGAACTGGACGATGGCGATGGCGAAGGCCACCTGGGCGGCCACGTTGGCCACGTACCAGGCGTCCCACAGCTTGATGCGCTTCAGCTGGGTCGCGCGCAGCCCCTGGGCCAGGAAATAGAAGAGCAGCCAGAGGGCCTTGCGGATGGCGGAGTTGCCCACCAGCCGGGCCTCGGCGGGCGCGGCCAGGTCGGCGTCGATCTCGGGGTCCCCCTGCCAGGCGTGGTGGAGCAGGTGGTAGCGCCGGAAGGCGATCGCACCCGGGAAGACGATGGGCAGGTTGGCCACGATGGCGGCGAGCGAGTTCACCCAGGGGGTCTTCACGATGAGGTTGTGCGAGGCCTCGTGGATGAGGACCCAGAGTGCGTGATCGGCCACCGCCCCGACGAACCAGGCCACCAGGAGGATGAGCCAGAAGGGCTGGCCGCGCAGCACCCAGGCGACCCCGATCTGGAAGGCGACCACGCCGAGCAGGATCACGCCCGACCAGGGCTCCGGCCCCTGCAGCTGCTTCGCCTCCGGGTGGGCTGCGAGCAGGCGGCGGGTGCGCTCCCGGTGCGGTTCCGGGTAGTCCACGCGTCGGAAGTCGAGCTTTTCGGCCATGGGTGGATCTCCCGGAGGGGGCGGTAAGAGGTTGTTCTAAATAAGAAACCGCCCCCGCGCCATGGAGGCACGGGGGCGGCCTGAAACGGGTACGGCGTACCGGCTAGAAGTAGTAGTTGCCGGTGAGCGTGATCTGGTTGCCGACGAGCGGGTCGTTCGTCGTGGTGACCGTCGTGCGGGTGTAGAGCCACTCGGCGCCCATCGCGAAGCCACCGTCCTGGTAGCGGGCCATGACGATCATGTTCTGGTTGCGGAGGCGGGTCAGGCCGGCCTGCAGGATGTTGTCGTAGACCGGGTGATCGATGCCGTAGGTGATCCAGCCGGACAGGTTCTTGGTGACGTTCATGCCGGCCTGCATCCAGCCGCCCCATCCGAAGATGTCGACGCGGTAGGCGTTGGCGGTGACCGTCGGCGTGAACTGGAGGACGTTGCCGAGGAGCGGGCCGGCGTTCTTGCCGTACCAGGCGCTTCCGGCGAGGGCCACCGGGCCCAGGTTGCCCTTGAAGCCGACCGTGCCGAGGGTGGTCACGAGGTCGTTGTTGGAGTTCTGCGCGGCGATCACGTTCGGGCCGTTGGTGTCGACCGTCTGCCAGTGGCCGGAGAGCCACACGTCGAACATCTTGCCGAACTTGAGGGTACCGCGGGCCTCGAAGGCCGGGAGGCCGGAGGAGACGCCGTCGTTCAGGCCGTCGTGCGGGAGGGTGTTGGCCCAGCCCGACTTCTGGATCGACCAGGCGAACTCGAACTTGAGGTCGTCACCGAAGGTGTGCCAGCCCCAGAAGCCGGGCTGACGCCAGCCGACGGTGCCGGCGGTGTAGGTCATGGGGAAGGCGATGCCGCGGAGCGACTGGGGGATCGTCCCGATGGTCAGCATGTTCTGCTGGCCGATCTGGAGGATGTGGCGGCCGTTGTCCCAGTTGAGCTCGACGTAGGCCACGCGGAGGCGGGGGATGACCGAGACGTCGCCGAAGGCGCCGGTGCCGGAGAACTCGGAGGAGCCGAAGAAGTCGACCTCGACCACGGCCTTGGGAACCGCGCCGCCCAGGACCGTGGGGCCGCGGACGGAGAAGTTGAGCCGGGTCTGGCGGATGTCGAAGCCGAAGACCGGCTTGTCCGCCGTCCAGGGCTGACCGGCCGTGGCAGCGACTGTGGAGCCGGCGAGGAACAGGGCGGCCTGTCCACCACCACCGACCTGGTAGAGAGCGTCCTGGAAGTAACCCGTCGTGGAGATGAAGCCGTGAAGCTCGAAGACGAACGCGGGCGGCTTGGGCGTCTCCTTCACGACCACGGTCACCGTCTCGGACTTCTTCTCCTCCACGACGACGTTCTGTGCCTGGGCGAGGGCCAGGCCTGCGTAT
>CAIVAR010000151.1 GCA_903904005.1 uncultured Anaeromyxobacter sp. | reverse complement strand
CGCCTCGGCGTACTTGAGGTACGTCTCGACGGAGGCGATGACGACGCGGGCCTCGATCGAGAGCAGCTCGATGCCGACCAGCGAGACCTTGGCCCAGGCGTCGATCACGATGCCCTTGTCCAGGATCCGGTCCACCACTTCCGCGAGGCTCGACGAGTCCGTCGACTTCATGACCTTCGCCATAAGACCTCCAGCTGCTTGTTCGAGTCGCTCGATTGCGAACTCTCCCTGGAACAAGAGCATGGGGTGTGCCAGCGGCCGGACCCGCCCCCGTCCCCGTCGGGGGCGGGGCAACCTCCGGATCCACGAGGGTTTCCTCGCGCCGGCCCAGCCCCGGGAGGGGCCACCCGGAAGGAGAGGGAACGGCCTCCCCCGGTCCCTGACCGGCGGCAGGGAATCCGTTCCCCGTCGGGTCCCCGAGGGACGTGCCTGCGGGGGCCCTCATGGCGCCCCCCACGCGAGGAGCGCGGCCGCGACGGAGTCGACCATCTGGGCGTTCACGAAGGGCTTGTCGAAGAAGGCGTGGAGCCCCAGGCTCCGTATCTCCTCGTGGAGCGCCGGGCTCCCGTAGGAGGTCATGAGGATGGCCCGTAGCCCGGGGTTCTCGGCCCGGAGCCGCTCGATGAGGGCGATGCCGTTGCCGTCGGGGAGCCGGAAGTCCACGATGGCCACCTGGCAGTCGAACACCGAGGCCAGCCGGAGTGCCTGGGCGCAGTTCTGCGCCGTCCGGACCTCGTGGCCACGCTCCGAGAGGACCCGGGAGAGCACCCAGCAGAGATTCTCCTGGTCGTCCACGACCAGGACCCGCCCCGGCTGGGCCATGTCAGTCCTCGAGTTCAAGCGTCTCCTCGAGCCCGTACCGACGGAGCTTGCTGCGCAGCGTCTTGGGGTCCACGCCCAGGACCTTCGCCATCCGGGTGCGGCTCATCCGCCGGTCCTGGAGGAGGGTCGCGAGGAGGGCCCGCTCCGCTTTCTCCGCGGCCTCCGCGCCCATGGCCTTGAGATCGATGTGGGCGGCCCGGATGCCCACCTCGACCTCCAGGGTCAGCTGGGGGGGCGCCGCCGCCGGCACGGCAGCCTCGGGGAGCCGAAGCTCCGGCGGAAGATGCTCGGGCTTCACGACGTCGCTGGCCAGGACGACCGCCCCCTTCATGACGTTCTCGAGCTCCCGGACGTTGCCCGGCCAGTCGTGGGCCTCGAGCAGGAGGAGCGCCTCCTCGGAGATGCCCGTGACCGGAAGGCCGAAGGTCGCGGCGTAGAGGGCGACGAAGTGGCGGGCGATGCGGCGCACGTCCCCCTCCCGGTCTCGCAGGGGAGGCAGCGCGATGGTGATCTCCTGGAGCCGATAGTAGAGGTCCTGGCGGAAGCGCCCGGCGCGAATGGCCTCGGTCAGGTCCACGTTGGTGGCCGAGACCACCCGGACGTCGAGGGCCACCGACTCGCGCCCTCCCACCCGTTCCATCTTCCGGGCCTGGAGGACGCGGAGGAGCTTGGCCTGGACGTCGAGGGGCCAGTTCCCGATCTCGTCGAGGAAGAGGGTGCCCCCCTGCGCGGCCTCGAGGTGCCCCTGCCGGGAGCTGGTGGCGCCGGTGTAGGCGCCGCGCTCGTGGCCGAAGAGCTGGCTCTCGATGAGCCCCTCGGGCATCACCGAGCAGTCCACCGCCACGAAGGGGCCGGCGCGCCGCTTGCTCCCCGCGTGGATGGCCCGGGCGAAGAGCTCCTTCCCGGTGCCGGTCTCGCCCAGGAGCAGCACGTTGATGTTGGGGACGGCGAAGCGGAGCGCACGGTCCATGGCCGCCCGGAACGCGGGGCTCTCGCCGAGGAGCAGGGGGCCTCCCGATCCGGCGCCGCGGCGCATGGCCAGCAGCGCGTCGACGGTGTCGAGGAGCGCGCGGTTGTCGAAGGGCTTCACCACGAAGTCGGTGGCGCCCCGCTTCATCGCCTCCACGGCCACCTGCACGCTGCCGTTCCCGGTCACCATCACGACGGGCATCTCCGGGGCGACGGGGCGCATGCGCCGGAGGACCTCCATGCCGTCCATGCTCCCGAGGTTCAGGTCGAGGAGGACCAGGTCGGGGCGATTCGTGGCCACGGCCTCGAGTGCGGCCGCTCCGGAGCCCACCCACAGCGGATCGTGCCCCCGCTCCGCGAGCAGTGCCGAGACGACGGTGCCCAGGGCGCGTTCGTCATCGACGATCAGGATCCGCGCCAAGGTCGCCTCGCTTTCTGCGGTCCACGGGGAGGAGGAGGGTGAAACGGACGCCGGTCGTCGGGAGGTTCTCGGCGATGAGGTCGCCTCCGTGATCCCGCGCGATCTGGCGGGAGAGGTAGAGGCCGAGGCCGGTCCCGCCCGTCTTGGTGCTGTGGAACGGCCGGAAGAGGAGCGGGAGCATGTCCGGATCCAGGGGAGGTCCGTCGTTCTCGACCTCGAGGGTCATCTGGTCACCCCCCTCGGCGAGACGCGTGCGGACCGACAGGGAGCCGCCACCGTCCGCCAGCGCGTCGAGACCGTTCTTGAGAAGGTTCAGGACCAGCTGCTTGAGCCCCTCCGGGTCGAGCCAGGTCCGCGGCAGGCGCCCGTCGAAGGACGCGCCGACCGTGATCCCGTTCCGCTCGAACTCCGGTGCGGTGAGGCGGAGGAGATCCGGGAGGACCTCGTTCAGGCTGGTGCGCTGGAAGGCCGCCCGGGACGGCGCGCCCGCCTCGAGCATCCTGCGGAGGAGCAACTGGATGCGCTCGACGTTGACGAGCGCCGCGCTGGCGAACTCGCTGGCGTCGTCGCCGGAGCGCACCAGCCGCTCGTGGAGGTACTGGAGGCTCGAGCTGATGATGGAGAGCGGGTTCCCGAGCTCGTGGGCAATGACGGCGCCGAGCTGGCCGACCCCGAAGTGCTTCTCCGCTCCCACGTCGGCCAGCAGGCCGGCGGGTGCCCCGGCCCCGGCCTGGAGGAACCACCCGGGGCACTCGGGCAGGAGCACGGAGGCGTCGACCGAGGTGCCGAACGTCCCGTGGAGGGACGCCCGGACCGCCTCGTCGAGACTCCCGCGCTCGAAGGCGAGGAGGAGGGCGTGGAAGGGCGACGCGCCGTGGATGGGAGCCCGGATCTCCTCCCTGAGGTAACGAAGCCCGGCCCCCGGTGCGCCCGTCGGTACCGGCGCCTCGACCCAGGCCACGGTGGGAACCGTCCTGTCGATGGCGCCCAGCGCCAGCACCACCTGGCCGACGGCCTCCCCCCAGGCGGCCTCCGGGACGGGCTGACCGGCATGGGGAAGGAGCTGGAAGCCCAGCCCCTCGATCCCGGCCAGGTCGGAGTCGCGCGCGATCAGCCGCACCCGCTCCAGGCCGGACTCCGACCCCACGAAGCACAGGCGCGCGCCGCCGACCTCGCACCGACGCGAGACGGAGAGGAGGGCCTGGGCCATCTCCCGGGAGGTCTGTCCTTGGAGGCAGATCATCTCGACTTCAGCTCCCCCTGGTCCCGTCTCGCGGGCCCGTCGCGCGGGCGTGCACGACCTCGTCCACCGCCAGGTCGAGGTGCGCGGTGGTGACCCGGAGCGTCGCCGGATCGCCCGGCCCACCCTTCCGGCCGATGAACTCCCGCACGGCGAGGAGCGCAGCCCGGTCGCAGGCCGTCTCGATCTCGGCGCCGGTGAACCCTTCGGCCCTCCGGACCAGCGCCGGGACGTCCACGCCGGCGGCGAGCGGCTTGCCCGCCAGGTGCACCGCGAAGATCTGGGATCGTCCGGCGGCGTCGGGGGGCGGGACCTCCAGGATCAGGTCGAAGCGCCCGGGGCGGAGCAGGGCGGGGTCGAGGATGTCCTTCCGGTTGGTGGCCGCCACCACGAGCACGCCCTTCAGCTCCTCGACACCGTCCATCTCGGTGAGCAGCTGGCTGATGACCCGCTGCGAGACGTTGGAGTCGGATCCACCCGACCCACGGGTCGGCGCGAGCGCGTCGATCTCGTCGAAGAAGATGATGCAGGGAGCGGCCTGCCGCGCCTTCTTGAAGACCTCGCGGATCCCGCGCTCGCTCTCGCCCACGAACTTGGAGAGGAGGGCCGGCCCCTTCACCGAGATGAAGTTCACCCCGCTCTGGGAGGCGACCGCCTTGGCGAGGAGGGTCTTGCCGGTCCCCGGGGGGCCGTGCAGGAGGATCCCCTTGGCCGGCGAGACCCCCGCCCGCTCGAGGAGGTCCGCGTGCTGCAGCGGCCACTCCACGGCCTCGCGGAGCTCCCGCTTCACGTCGTCGAGCCCGCCGACCTGCTCCCAGCGCACGTCCGGCACCTCGACGAAGACCTCGCGCACCGCCGAGGGCTCGATCTCGG
>CAIVAR010000150.1 GCA_903904005.1 uncultured Anaeromyxobacter sp. | reverse complement strand
GCGCGGGGGCGGCGGCGCGGACCTCGGGCGGCGGCTCGTTCCGCTGCGGCTGGGTGGACGGGGCCAAAACGACAGGCGTCGCCGCGGTCGGCGGGCGAGCGGGCGGGGTGCGTTCGGGGCGCTGCGTCTGCGCCCTGGGTTCCGCGGGGGAAGGCTTCGACGCGGCGGCCGGCGGCGGGTCGACCCGCGTCAACGTGGGCGGCGGGGCGGTCGGGGCCGGATCCGGCGCGGCCTGGACGGGCGCGCCCGGAGGGGGTTCCGTCGGGGCGGGGGCGGGGGCGACGACGGCGGGCGGCGACGACGCGACGGGGGAGGCCGCGGGGCTCCCGGACCCCTTGCCGCCGGCGAGGAACCAGTAGCCCGCCCCGATCGCGAGGAGGATCCCCATCACGGCCAGGCCGATCACCACGGGTGAAGTGGGGGGTGGGGCGGTCAGGGTCCGGGCGGCCGCCTGCGGCACCGCGATCGGTTGCGGGGTCGGCGGAGCAGGTGCGGGGCGGGGCGACGCGCGGGCGGTCGGTGCGGGAGGCGCGGGAGGAGGCGGGGGGGGAGGGGCCAGGACCTCCTTGGTCTCCTCGAGCTCGGCATCGAGCCCGTCGAACACGTCCTCCTCCTCGGCCGGGGGCGGAGGAGGGGCCGCGGCGACGACCGGGGCGGGCGTCGGCGTGAACTCGGAGGATGGTGCCGGGGGCGGTGGAACCTGGACGCCGGCTGCTCCGGCGACCTCCACGAGCGGGGTGGATAGCGGGTGGGCGCCGGTGCCGTTGGCGTGCTCGACCCGGGGAGCCGCGGCGGGCGGAGCGCGGGGCGCAGGTGCCACCGGCTGGGCGGGCGTGGCGGGACGTACCACGATCGCGTGACCACAACTCTTGCACTTCATCTTGAAGGCGCGACCCGACAGCTCGTCGGAGACGATGTAGGCGCGACCACAGCTCTCGCAGGCGAAGCGCAACGGATTCCTCCAGGCCAGGCATCCTATTGGGTCTAGGCACCGGGCGCGAATTCGAGACGTTGCACTCCCTGTACCCCGCTGGGGCTTGCGGGTCCAGCATCGGTCCGGTAGTATTCATATCTGCTTACTAGGGATTAAACGTGCGCTTCAGCCTCAAATCCGAATACGCCCTCCGGGCCACGCTCGACCTCGCGCTGCAGGCCTCGCCGTCGGGGGTCGCGCGGACGTCCGACGTCGCCCGCCGGACGGGCGCGCCGGCCAAGTTCCTCGAGACCGTCCTCGGGCAGCTGCGGCGGGCCGGCATCGTCGAGAGCGAGCGCGGGGCGCGGGGCGGCCACCGGCTGGCGCTCCCGCCCTCCCGGATCCGGGCCGGCGACGTGGTCCGCGCCGTGGAGGGGCCCGAGGCCCTGTCGGTCCGCCCCGGAGGGCAGCGTCCGCCTCCCGGCGGGGCCGTCGCCAGCACCCGCGCACTTCACCACCTGTGGACAGGGACGGAGCGCGCCCTCACGGCGTCGCTCGACGGGGTCTCGCTCGAGGACCTCGTCCGCCGCGTCCAGGAAGCCTCGGGCGTACCGGACTTCAGCATCTGACGGGCCCCACCGCCCAGGAGAGAACGACATGCCCATCTTCGACGACAACAGCCGTTCCATCGGAAACACCCCGCTCGTCCGGCTGAATCGGATCTCGAAGGGGCTGCCCGCCACCATCGTGGCCAAGATCGAGGGGCGCAACCCGGCCTACTCGGTGAAGTGCCGCATCGGCGCGGCCATGATCTGGGATGCCGAGCAGAAGGGCATCCTCAAGCCCGGCTCGCGGGACGTCACCATCGTGGAGCCCACCTCGGGCAACACCGGCATCGCGCTGGCCTTCGTGGCCGCCGCGCGCGGCTACCCCATCGTCCTCACCATGCCGGAGACGATGTCGATCGAGCGGCGCCGCATGCTCAAGGCCTTCGGCGCGGAGCTCGTCCTCACCGAGGGGGCGAAGGGGATGTCGGGCGCCATCGCCCGGGCCCGCGAGATCGTGGCGAGCGATCCCAAGCGCTACTGGATGCCGCAGCAGTTCGAGAACCCGGCCAACCCGCGCATCCACTTCGAGACCACCGGCCCCGAGATCTGGCGGGACACCGACGGCAAGATCGACATCTTCGTCTCCGGCGTGGGCACCGGCGGCACCATCACCGGCGTGACCCGCTACCTCAAGAACGAGAAGAAGAAGGCCATCTGGTCGGTCGCGGTCGAGCCCACCCATTCGCCGGTTCTCACCGCCGTGCGCGCGGGCGAGCCGCCCAAGCCCGGGCCGCACAAGATCCAGGGCATCGGCGCCGGCTTCAAGCCCGACGTCCTCGACCTGTCGCTCGTCGACGAGGTGGTCCAGGTCACCAACGACGAGTCGGTCGAGATGGCGCGGCGGCTCCACCGGGAGGAGGGCATCACTTGCGGCATCTCCTGCGGCGCGGCCGTGGCGGCGGCGGTGAAGGTGGCCTCGCGCCCGGAGAACCAGGGGAAGCTCCTCGTCACCGTGCTCCCCGACGCGGGCGAGCGGTACCTGTCGTCGATCCTGTTCGAGTCGATCCCGGCGTAGCGGTAGTTCCAGACGAGCCGCAGCGCAGCGAACCCGTCGCCAGCACTCCGGGCGACGGGGCTCGCCGCATCTCGCACGGGCGCGGCGATCTCCAACGCTGGCGAGGTTCGAGATCTTCGGGCGGGAAATCTTGCGGGAGGGCGATTCCGTGCGTCTGGCGAGGGGCGGAATTCGCGTGAGAGGGTGGTTTCATGAACGCACGCGAATGGTCCTCCCGCATCGCCGATCTCGCCCGCCGCGAGCATTCGGCACTCGCCGATCTCCTCCTCGCCGTTGGCGAGTTCGACGCCCAGGCCGTGTACCGGCAACTGGGTTTCTCGAGCCTCTTCGACTTTCTGCACCGGGAGGTCGGCCTGTCCCGGGGATCCGCCTATTACCGGCAGGTGGGCGCCCGCCTGGTCCGGCGCTTCCCCGAGGTGGAGGGTCCGATCCGGGACGGGAAGCTCTGCATCACGGTCGTGAGCGAGCTCTCCAAGGTGATGACCGAGGAGAACCGGGCCGAGCTGCTGCCGCGCTTCTTCGGCTGCTCCCGCCAGGAGGCGAAGCAGCTGGTGGCGGAACTCCTTCCGGCGCCGGTGGTGCCGAGGAGGACGGTCGTCACCGAGATCCCGCTCCTGGCGCCGGCGATCGTCCAACCGGTTGGACGGGATCGGCCCCACCCCGACCGGGGCGTGCCCATCCCCGTGGCCGCCATGGCGCGGACCGTGATCGAGCCGATGACGTCCACCGTGAGCCGGATACATCTCACCGTCTCGCGGGAGTTCCTGGCGCTACTCAAGAAGGCGAAGGCAGGGCAGTCGCACGTCCAGCCGAACGCCACCGACGAGCAGGTGCTGACGGCGGCCTTGGAACTGCTCGTCGAGAGGCAGGCGAAGCGGAAGGCCTCGGTTCCAGCCCGCGTGAAGCGGGCGGTGCGGGCGCGCGATGAGGGCAGATGCCAATGGCCCACGCACGACGGGGGGATCTTCGGCTCGGAGGTCCGGCTGGAGGTCGACCACGTGCGGCCCCGCGGGAAGGGCGGCCCTTCCACGGTCGAGAACTGCAGGATCCTTTGCCGTGCCCATAACCTGGAAGCCGCGCGGGACGTCTACGGCGACGCACACATGGACCTCTTCACGCGGAGCGTGCCCACCGCGGGCGAGCCGGCCGCTGCCTACGGCGCCCCGTCGGGGAGGAGGGGTCCGCGGGGTCACCTTTCTCGCGGTGACCATTGCGCCGCCCGAGGGCGTCGCTGCATGCTCGCCCCATGGCCCCGCTCACCGCGCTCGCCTCTGCGCTCGGCATCGCCTGGTCGTCGAGCGTCAGCCTCTACGCGACGGTCGCCTTCACCGGCGTCGCCGGGCGCATGGGCTGGGTGACCCTCCCCGAGGGACTGCACGTCCTCGAGAGCCCCTGGGTGATCGGGGTGGCGCTCGTCCTCACGGTTGTGGAGGTCATCGCCTCGCTCGTCCCCGGCGTGGCCACGGCGTGGGAGGCGGTCCACGCCGCCATCCGTCCCGTGGCGGCCGCGGGGCTGGCGGTCCTCGCCACCTGGGGGTCGAGCCCGGTGCTGGTCGTGGTGGCCGGGCTCCTGGGCGGCTCGCTCGGGGTCGCCACCACGGCAACGAAGCTCAAGCTCCGTACCGCCATCGACCTCTCGCCCGAACCGGTCTCCAACGCCGTGGCCACCGGCGCCGAGGTCACCACCGTGGCGGGCATGGCCTGGCTCGTCTGGGCCCATCCCTGGATCGCGCTGGGGCTCGCGATCCTGATCCTGGCGACCCTGTTCCTGCTCGCCCTGGCGGCCTGGCGGGCGCTTCGCCGGGCTGCGACCTGGGCCCGCGGCGGATGAAGTTCTCCCCAGGAAGGAGGAGCTCGACCGGCCGGGTCGACTTCCCGCCTTCGGGGCCCTGGTTTCTGCCTTGACAGTCACTTCCAGACTTGGTGTTTAGCAGGGTTCCACCATCTATCCCGGGGGTGAACGGTGTCGGAAGACCCGCCCCGGGTTGGCGTCGCACCGGGCCGCTTCTTCCCGGCGCCCAGGCCTCGCCCATCGACGAACCGGAACGACGCACCCCACCCAAGGAGACGGAATGACCACCAAGACGTCGAAGATCATCTGGACGCAGATTGACGAGGCGCCCGCGCTGGCGACCTTCTCGCTCCTCCCCATCGTCCAGGCCTTCACGAAGGGCACCGGCGTCGAGGTCGAGACCCGCGACATCTCCGTGGCCGGCCGCATCATCGCCAACTTCCCGGACTTCCTGAAGCCGGAGCAGCGGATGGCGGACTTCCTCGGCCAGCTCGGCGATCTCGCCAAGACCCCGGACGCGAACATCATCAAGCTGCCCAACGTCTCGGCCTCGATCCCGCAGCTCAAGGAGGCCATCGCCGAGCTGCAGGCGCACGGCTACGCCGTCCCGAACTACCCCGAGGTCCCGAAGGACGAGGCCGAGAAGACCATCCAGGCCCGCTACGCGAAGTGCCTGGGCAGCGCCGTGAACCCGGTGCTCCGCGAGGGCAACTCCGACCGCCGCTCCCCGCCGGCCGTGAAGAACTTCTCGAAGAAGCACCCGCACAAGCTCGGCGCCTGGAAGCCCGACTCCAAGGCCCACGTCGCCCACATGACCGAGGGGGACTTCTACGGGAACGAGAACGCCCTCACCGTCGAGAAGCCCATCGACTACCGCATCGAGTTCGTCGACGCGGCCGGCAAGGTCACCGTCCTCAAGAAGAAGGCCTCGCTCCTCGCCGGCGAGATCATCGACACCACCAAGATGAGCGTGAAGGCGCTCCGCAAGTTCTACGCGGACCAGATCGATCTGGCCAAGAAGGACGGGGTGCTGCTGTCGCTCCACCTCAAGGCCACCATGATGAAGGTCTCCGACCCCGTCATGTTCGGCCACGCGGTCACCGTCTTCTACAAGGACGTCTTCGAGAAGCACGCTGAGGCGCTGAAGCAGGCCGGCGTGAACCCCAACCTGGGGCTCGGCGACCTCTACAAGAAGATCCAGTCCCTGGCCGCCGACAAGCGTGCCGAGATCGAGGCCGACATCAAGGCCGTCTACGCCACCCGCCCGGCGCTCGCCATGGTCGACTCGGACAAGGGCATCACCAACCTGCACGTGCCGAACGACATCATCGTCGACGCCTCGATGCCGGTGGTGGTCCGCGAGTCGGGCTCGATGTGGGGCCCGGACGGCAAGCTCGCCGCGACCAAGGCCATGATCCCCGACCGCTGCTACGCCACCATGTACCGGGAGATCATGGACGACTGCCGGAAGAACGGCGCGTTCAACCCGGCCACCATGGGCAGCGTCCCCAACGTGGGGCTCATGGCCCAGCAGGCCGAGGAGTACGGTTCGCACGACAAGACCTTCTTCGCCCCGGCCGTCGGCACCATCCGCGTGGTCGACGACGCCAGCGGCGCCGTGCTCCTCGAGCAGAAGGTCGAGGAGGGCGACATCTTCCGCATGTGCCAGGCGAAGGACATCCCCATCCGTGACTGGGTGAAGCTGGCCGTGAACCGCGCCCGCGCCACCGGCTGGCCGGCCTACTTCTGGCTCGACCGGAACCGCGCCCACGACCGGCAGGTCATCGCCAAGGTGGAGAAGTACCTGAAGGACCACGACACGAGCGGACTCGACATCCAGATCCTCGCCCCGATCGATGCCATGAAGGCGACGCTCACGCGGGTCCGCAAGGGGGAGAACGCCATCTCGGTCACGGGCAACGTGCTCCGCGACTACCTCACCGACCTGTTCCCCATCCTCGAGGTCGGCACCTCGGCCAAGATGCTCTCCATCGTGCCGCTGCTCGCCGGTGGCGGGCTCTTCGAGACGGGCGCCGGCGGCTCGGCCCCCAAGCACGTGCAGCAGTTCCAGAAGGAGGGCTACCTCCGCTGGGACTCGCTGGGCGAGTTCTCGGCGCTGGGCGCCTCGCTCGAGCACATCGCCGCGGCCACCAAGAACGTGAAGGCGCAGGTGCTCTCCGACACGCTCGACGCGGCCATCGCGAAGTTCCTCGACAACAACAAGTCGCCCGCCCGCAAGGTCGGCGAGATCGACAACCGCGGCAGCCACTTCTACCTCGCCATGTACTGGGCCGAGGCGCTCGCCGCGCAGGACAAAGATGCCGAGCTCAAAGCGCGCTTCGCGCCGCTTGCCAAAACGCTTGCCGCTAACGAAGCGAAGATTGCCGGCGAACTTAGCGCGGTC
>CAIVAR010000149.1 GCA_903904005.1 uncultured Anaeromyxobacter sp. | reverse complement strand
GATGGCGGCGAGCTCCAACATCGGCGCGGCCAAGGTGGGGCAGCGGCTCGGGCGGGAGCGGCTGCAGCAGGCCTTCCTGGCCTTCGGCCTCGGCGAGCGGACCCAGATCGGGATCCCCGGCGAGCCGCGCGGGCAGATCCCCTTCCCCAAGGCCGAGGTCGCCTTCGCCAACATGAGCTTCGGGCAGGGGATGACCGCGACCCCGCTGCAGATCACCCTCGCCATGGGGGCCATCGCCAACCGGGGCGTGCTCATGAAGCCCTGGCTCGTCCGGCGGGTCGTCGACCCGGTCTCGGGCGACGTCCTCTCGGAGGCGATCCCCACGCCGGTGCGGCGCGTGATCTCGGCCGAGACGGCGGAGCAGGTCTCCCTCTGGCTCGAGGGGGTGGTCGCCGACCCCGATGGCACCGGCAAGAAGGCCCGGCTCGCCGGCTGGCGGGCGGCCGGGAAGACCGGCACCGCCCAGAAGGCCGACGCGGCCACCGGCGGCTACTCGGCCGACAAGCGCTTCTCCTCCTTCGTGGGCTTCGCCCCGGTCGACGCCCCCCGGGTGGTGATCGGCGTCTTCATCGACGAGCCCAAGGGGGAGGTCTACGGCGGCGACGTGGCCGCCCCGGTCTTCCGCCTCCTCGCCGAGCACGCGCTCAAGGCCTACGGCGTCCCGACCTCGGGGGGAGCGATCGCAGCCTCCCCCGCCCCGCCCCCGGCCGCCCCCCAGGAGGGCGCGGTCGCCGAGGGGCCGGCCGACCGGGAACAGGGTTCGCCGCTGCCGCCCGCCGAGGCCTCGCCCACCCGGACGCCCCGGGGCCCGGGCGCCGTCGCCGTCCCCACCGTCCAGGGACTGGCCGCCCGCGCGGCGCTCCGGCGGCTCGAGGCGGCCGACCTCGCCGGGGACGTCCGGGGGAGCGGCCGGGTGACCGGCCAGGTCCCCCGCGCCGGAGAACGGGTGGAGCGCGGCACCCGGGTCCGTCTCACGCTGGCGCCACCAGGTTGACCCCCCGGATTTCGGAGGCAAAAAACCTCCTACCGATATCGCACCGGGCTACGCTCCGGGCCGAGGGGAAGGGCGAAACGATGCGGCTGTCCACGGTCATCGCCGGCACCGGCGCGTCGCTCGGGCACGCGCCCGACGCCGAGGTGTCGCTGGTGACGGCTGATTCACGCAAGGTGAAGCCGGGCGCGCTCTTCGTCGCCGTCCCGGGAACCCGCGCCGACGGCGGCGCCTTCGCCCCGGCCGCGGCCCGGGCCGGCGCGGTGGCGGTGCTCGCCGAGCGGGCCGTCGACTGCCCCCCGGCCTCGCTCCTGCTCGTCCCCTCGGCCCGCCGGGCGCTGGCGATGGCGGCCGGCAACCTGCACGGCCGGCCCGGCGACCGGCTCGCGCTCTGCGGGGTCACCGGCACGAAGGGCAAGACCACCGTCACCTGGCTCGTCGAGGCCTGCGCCGACGCGGCCGGGATCCCCACCGGGCTCGTGGGCACCGTGGCCGTCCGCCTCCCCGGGCGCGCGCTGCCCGCCTCCCACACCACGCCCGACGCCGCCGACCTCCAGGCCCTCCTCGCCGAGATGGTCGAGGCCGGCGCGAAGGTGGCCGTGCTCGAGGTGTCCTCCCACGCGCTCGACCAGGAGCGGGTGGCCGGCCTCGCCTTCCGCGTCGCCGGCTTCACCAACCTGGGGCGCGACCACCTCGACTACCACCCGGACATGGACGCGTACTTCGAGGCCAAGCGGCGCCTCTTCACGGAGGGTCTCGCCCCGGACGGCGTGGCGGTGGTGAACGCCGCCGACCCGCAGGGAGCTCGGCTCGCGGCGACGCTGCGCGGCGCAGGACGGACGGTGTGGCGCTTCGGCGTCCCCGGCGCGGAGATCGCCGCCCGGGACGTGGCCAGCGGCCTCTGGGGCATCCGGGCCGTGATCGCGACGCCGCGCGGCGACGTGGCGGTGGCGTCGCCGCTGGTGGGGGCGCACAACCTGGAAAATCTCGAGCTCGCCGCCGGCCTCGCGCTGGCGCTCGGCTTCCCGCCGGCGGCCGTCTCCGCCGGGCTTTCGGCCTCGCGGGGCGCGCCCGGCCGGCTCGAGCGGATCGACGGCCGCGGCGTCTCGGCCTTCGTCGACTACGCCCACACCCCCGACTCGCTCGGCGCGGCCTGCGCCGCCGTCCGCGCGCTCGCGCCCCGCCGGCTCCTCGTCGTCTTCGGATGCGGCGGCGACCGGGACCGGGGCAAGCGGCCGCTCATGGGGCGCGCCGCAGGGGCAGCCGCCGACCTCGTGGTGGTGACGAGCGACAACCCGCGCACCGAGGACCCGCGTGCCATCCTCGAGGCCATCGTGCCCGGCGTGGTGGAGGCCGGCCTGCCGCGCCTCGCGCCGGAGCGGGCGCTGGCCGGCGACCGGGGCTTCGTGGTCGAGGAGGACCGGCGCGCCGCCATCGCGCTGGCCCTCGCCGCCGCGCGCCCGGGCGACGCGGTGCTCATCGCCGGCAAGGGGCACGAGGCCTACCAGATCGTGGGCGTGGAGAAGCGCCCCTTCGACGACCGGGAGGAGGCCCGCCGGGGCCTCGACGCCGCGTGAACCCCGGACCGTCCTTCACCTCGGGTGAGCTCTCCTCGGCCACCGACGGCCGCTGGATCGGGACCCCGCCGGCCACCGTGCGGGGCCTCTCCACCGACACCCGCGCCATCCCGGCCGGAAGCGCCTTCGTGGCGCTGCGGGGCGATCGCTTCGACGGGCACGACTTCCTCGCCGACGCGGCGCGGGCCGGGGCCGCCTGCGCGGTGGTGGCCCACGATCGCGCCGGTGCCGCGGTCGCCGCCGCTCCCGGCCTGCCGCTCCTCGCGGTGGCCGACACCCTGGCCGCGCTCGGGGCCGTCGCCCGCCTGCACCGGCTCCGCTTCCCCATCCCGGTGGTGGGCGTCACCGGCTCGAACGGCAAGACCACCACCCGCGAGATGATCGCCGCCATCCTGGCCACGCGCGGGCCGGTGCTGAAGACCGAGGGGAACCTGAACAACGAGGTGGGGGTGCCCCTCACGCTGCTGCGCCTCTCCCCCGACCACACCGCCGCGGTGATCGAGATGGGGATGAACCACCGGGGCGAGATCGGCCGGCTCACCGCCATCGCCGAGCCGCGGGTGGGGGTGGTGACGAACGCCTTCCCGGCCCACCTCGAGGGGCTCGGCACGGTCGACGGGGTCGCCGACGCCAAGGGGGAGCTGTACCGGGGGCTCCCCGCCGACGGGGTGGTGGTCGCCAACGCCGACGACCCGCGCATGCTCCACCGGGCCCGCAAGTCGGGCCGGCGCGTGCTCACCTTCTCGGGCGGGAACGATCGCGAGGCCGACGTGGTGGTCCTCGACGTGCTCTCCCAGGACCCGGACGGCATGCGCTTCCTGCTCGGGGTGGGGACGAAGGAGCTCGAGGTCCGGCTCCCGCTCGTGGGGGAGCACAACGCCCTGAATGCCGCAGCCGCGGCCGCCGCGGCGCTCTCGCTCGGCTGCACCGACCGGGAGATCGTCCGGGGCCTCCTCGACGTGCGGCCGGTGGGGCGCCGCCTGCGCATCGAGCGGCTCCCCTCCGGCGTGCTCCTCGTCGACGACTGCTACAACGCCAACCCGGCCTCGATGAAGGCCGCCCTGCGCACGCTGCGCCAGCTCGCCGGCGAGGGGCGCGCGCTCGCGGCCCTGGGCGACATGCTCGAGCTGGGGACGGCCGAGGGCGACCTGCACCGGGAACTGGGCCGGGACGCCGCCGCCGCCGGGCTGGCCGCACTGGCCACCTTCGGCCCCCGGGCGCGCCTCGCACACGACGCCGCCGTCGAGGCCGGGCTCGCCCCCCCGGACGCCTTCCACACCGAGGATCCCCAGGCCCTCGCCGCGTTCCTGCGCGAGCGGCTCCGCCCCGGCGACGTGCTCCTCGTGAAGGGGAGCCGGGGGATGAAGCTCGAAAGACTCGTCGAGGCCCTGCGCTAGATGCTCTACCTCCTCCTCTACCCGATGGCGCAGCGCTTCACGGTCTTCAACGTGCTGCGCTACCCCTCCTTCCGCATCGTCGCGGCGGGGTTCACCGCACTCGTCCTCGGGCTGCTCCTCGGCCCGTGGTTCATCGAGCGCATGCGCCGGCTGCAGTACGGCCACTCCAACGTCCGCGAGGACACCCCCGACGGACACAAGAAGAAGGTCGGGACCCCGTCGATGGGCGGCGCGCTCATCCTGCTCGCCATGGTGGGGGCGACCCTCCTCTTCGCCGACCTCCGCAGCCGGCTCGTCTGGTCGGTCCTGCTCGTCACCGTGGGCTACGGGGTGGTGGGGTTCGCCGACGACTACCTCAAGATCTCGAAGAAGAACTCGAAGGGGCTCCCCGGCAGGCAGAAGCTCTTCTGGCAGACCGTGATCGTCCTCGCGGTCTACCTGGTCTTCCTGACCGACTGGAACTTCCAGCTCGACGCCACCTTCCCCTTCCTCACCGTGGGCTCCTTCCTCGACACCCACGTGACCCTCCCCTTCATCCCCACCCGCCGCTTCGACCTGAACCTGGGCTGGGCCTACGTCCCCTTCATGCTCCTCGTCGTGGTGGGGACCTCGAACGCGGTGAACCTCACCGACGGGCTCGACGGGCTCGCCATCGGACCGTCCATCGTGTCGGCGGTGGCCTTCCTGGTGCTCTCCTACGTGGCCGGGTCCACCATCGCCGGGTTCAGCCTGGCCGCCTACCTGGGCATCCCTCCCGTCCACGGCGCGGAGGAGATGGCGGTCTTCTGCGGCGCCATGGCCGGCGCCGGCATCGCCTTCCTCTGGTTCAACACCTACCCCGCGTCGATGTTCATGGGGGACGTGGGGTCGCTCGCCCTGGGCGGCGCGCTGGGGATGCTCGCGGTGCTCACCAAGAACGAGATCGCCTCCGCGATCCTGAACGGGGTCTTCCTCGTCGAGGCGGTCAGCGTCATCGTGCAGGTGGCCTCCTTCCGGACCACCGGCAAGCGGGTCTTCCGGATGGCCCCCATCCACCACCATTTCGAGCTCGCCGGGCTCTCCGAGCCCAAGATCATCGTGCGCTTCTGGATCGCCTCGATCATGCTGGCGCTCGTGGCCCTCATGTCGCTCAAGCTTCGCTAGGAGAGAACGTGCCCCTGCTGCTCGCCGGGAAGAAGGTGCTCGTGGTCGGGCTGGCCCGGAGCGGCGCCGCGGCCGCGCGCCTCGCCGTCCGCGAGGGCGCCCGGGTGACGGTCACCGACCGTCACGGGGCCGCCGAGCTCTCCGAGGCGCTCGCGCCACTCGAGGGGATCGGGCTGACGCTCGCGCTCGGGGGGCACGACGAGGCCGACTTCACCACGGCCGACCTGGTGGTGCTCTCGCCCGGGGTCCCGCCCACCATCCCGGCGCTCGTCGCCGCCCGGCGCGCCGGGGTCCCGGTGCTCGGCGAGGTCGAGTTCGCCTGGCGGCTGCTCGACGGGATCCCCATGGTCGCCATCACCGGGACGAACGGGAAGAGCACCACCACGGCGCTCACCGGCCGGCTCTTCCAGGAGGACCGGGGCACCTTCGTGGGCGGCAACCTGGGGACGCCCCTCTCCGAGCTCGCCCTCTCCCGGGCCAAGGTCGACGCGGCGGTGGTCGAGCTCTCCTCCTTCCAGCTCGAGGGGATCGAGCGCTTCCGCCCGCGGGTGGGAGCGATCCTGAACCTGACGCCCGACCACCTCGACCGCTACGCGGGGATGGAGGACTACGCCGCCGCCAAGGCCCGCCTCTTCGGGAACCAGCAGCCGGGCGACGCGGCCATCGCCAACGAGCGGGACCCGCGCGCCATGGCGGCCGCCCGCTCCACCCGCGGCGACGTGGTGACCTTCGGTTTCGGCCCGCGCGCCCCCATGTCGGCGCGCGACGACGGCGAGGTGGTGCGCTGGACCGGCCCCACCGGAGAGCCGGAGCGCTACCGGATCCGCAGCCGGGCCCTGCGCGGCCGCCACAACCGGGAGAACGCCATGGCGGCGATCGCCTGCGCCCGGCTCATGGGCGTTCCCGGCCCGGCGGTGCAGCGCGGGCTCGACGGGTTCCCCGGCCTCCCCCACCGGCTCGAGCTGGTGCGCGAGCAGGGCGGCGTGGAGTGGGTGAACGACTCCAAGGCCACCAACGTCGATTCGACCGTGGTCGGCCTCTCGGCCTTCCCGGCCGGGAACCCGACGGTGGTGCTCATCCTGGGCGGACGCGGCAAGGGGGCCCCGTACGCGCCGCTGGCCCCGTTCTTCCCCGGGCGCGTGAAGACGCTGCTCACCATCGGGGAGGACGCGCCGGCCATCGAGCGGGAGTTCGTCGGCCTCGCCCCCATCGAGTCCTGCGGCGATCTCGCCACCGCGGTCTCCCGCGCCGCACGGATCGTGGCCCCCGGCGACGTGGTCCTCCTCTCGCCGGCCTGCGCGAGCTACGATCAGTTCCGGAGCTACGAGGACCGGGGGGAGACCTTCCGCCGGCTCGCCTCCGCGGTCGAACCGACATGAGCGACGACTCCGCCACCGCCCGACGCAGCCCGGCCGCCGCCTCCCTCGACCCGTGGCTGCTCGCCGCGGTCCTGCTGCTCACCGGCATCGGGCTCGTCATGGTCTACTCGGCGAGCGCGGTCACCGCCGAGGCCCGGGTTCACGATCAGTTTTACTACCTCAAGCGGCAGCTGGTCTCGGCCGGGGTGGGGATGGTGCTCTTGCTCGCCTTCCTCAAGCTCGGCTACCGGCGGCTCGAGGGGCTCGCCGTGCCGCTCCTCCTCGCCGTGGTGGTGGCGCTCGTCCTCGTGCTCATCCCGGGCATCGGCAAGGTGGCGGGCGGGGCGCGGCGCTGGATCGACCTGGGCTTCGTCCGCTTCCAGCCCGCCGAGGCGGCCAAGGTGGTGCTGGTGCTCTACCTGGCCCGCTCGCTCTCCCGGAAGCGGGAGCGGGTGAAGCTGTTCTCGATCGGTTTCCTCCCCCACGTGGCGGTGACCGGACTCCTCGTGGCGCTGGTGATCGCCGAGAAGGACCTGGGGACGGCCGTCATCCTGGGGCTCGTGCTCCTCGCCATGCTCTTCGCCGGCGGCGTGAAGGTGGGCTACCTGCTCGGCGCGGTGGTGCTCGCCATCCCCATCGGCTGGAAGCTGGTGGCCGGCACCCCCTACCGCATGCAGCGCATCACCGCCTTCCTCGACCCCTGGCAGCACCGCGACGGCATCGGCTTCCAGATCGTCGAGTCGCTGCTCGGCATCGGCAACGGAGGCTGGCTCGGCCAGGGGCTCGGCGAGGGCAAGGGGAAGCTCTTCTACCTGCCCGCCGCCCACACCGACTTCATCGCCGCGGTCATCGCGGAGGAGGTCGGGCTCGTCGGCATGTCGCTGCTCGTCCTGCTCTTCGCGCTCCTGGTCTGGCGGGGCTTCCGCGCCACGGCGCTCGCCCCCGACCCGTTCGGCTGCTACCTGGCGCTCGGCCTCACCACCCTCATCGGCGCGCAAGCGCTCGTGAACCTCTCGGTGGTGCTCGGGCTCCTTCCCACGAAGGGGCTCACCCTCCCATTCGTGTCGTACGGCGGCAGCTCGCTCATGACGATGCTCGCCGCGGCGGGGATCCTCCTCTCGGTGTCGGGCGGCCAGGGCGGTTTCCTGCGCGCCCAGCGGTCGCCGCGCCTCGCGACCGCGGCCGGGAGCACCCCTTGAGGCTCCTCGTCGCCGGCGGCGGCACGGGCGGCCACGTCTTCCCGGGCATCGCGCTCGCGGAGGAGGTGGTGACCCGCCACCCCAAGAACGACGTGGTCTTCGTGGGGACCGCCCGTGGCCTGGAGGCGTCGGTGGTGCCCATCGCCGGCTACCCCATCGAGCTCATCGACGTGCGCGGCCTGAAGGGCAAGGGGATCGGCAACGTCCTCGCCGGGCTGCTGCGCCTCCCCCGCGCCTTCGTCCAGAGCTGGCGGGTGCTCCGGAAGTGGCGCCCCGACGTGGTGGTGGGCGTGGGGGGCTACGCCTCCGGTCCGGTGGTGCTGGCGGCGCGCCTCATGGGCATCCCCACCGCGGTGCAGGAGCAGAACGCCGTCGCCGGGCTCACCAACCGGCTGCTCGGCCGGGTCGTCCAGGCCGCGTTCACGGCCTTCCGGGAGGCCGGACGCCAGTTCCCCGCCCACAAGGTGCAGCAGCTCGGCAACCCCATCCGCCGGTCCCTGCTCGAGAACTACATGCGCCCGGTCTCCAAGCGGGACGACCGGCTGCGCGTCCTCGTCTTCGGCGGCTCGCAGGGCGCCCACGGCCTGAACATGCGGGTCATCGAGGCCCTCCCCTTCCTCTCCGACCTCCGGGACCGGGTGGTCTTCGTCCACCAGACCGGGGCGCGGGACCGGGGGCAGGTGGAGAAGGGCTACGCCGGGGTCGGCTTCACCCCCGACGTGCGCGAGTTCATCACCGACATGAGCGCGGCCTATGCCGGGAGCGATCTCGTGGTCTGCCGCGCCGGCGCCACCACGCTCGCCGAGCTGACGGTCTGCAAGAAGCCCTCGATCCTGGTCCCCTTCCCGGCCGCCGCCGACAACCACCAGGTGGTGAACGCCCGCAGCCTCGTCGACGCCGGCGCGGCCGTGATGATCGAGGAGCGCGACCTCACCGGGGAGCTGCTCGCCGCGGAGATCCGGCGCGTGCTCCTCGACCCGGCGGTCCGCGACCGGATGGCCCGTGCCGCCGGCCTGCTCGGCCGCCCCCAGGCGGCGAGCGAGATCGCCGACGTGCTCACCCAGCTCACCGTCCGCCGCTGGGGATCGCCCAAGGGGCGCCACCGCGGCGCCAGCTTCCGTCCCGTCCGCCCCGATCCCGCCGGCCCGACATGACCCTCTTCCGCTCCAAGAACCCCCGAATCCACTTCGTCGGCATCGGCGGCATCGGGATGAGCGGCATCGCCGAGCTGCTCCTCAACCTCGGCTATCCGGTCTCCGGGTCGGACCTGCGCGCCTCCGAGACCACCCGGAGGCTCGCCGCGCTGGGGGGGCGCATCGAGCTCGGCCACTCCGCCGCCCACGTGGGGGACGCCGACGTCGTGGTGACCTCCTCGGCGGTGCGGCGCGACAACGCCGAGGTGGTCGAGGCACGCCGCCGGCAGGTTCCGGTCATCCCGCGGGCCGAGATGCTCGCCGAGCTGATGCGGCTGAAGCAGGGCATCGCCATCGCCGGCTCCCACGGCAAGACCACCACCACCTCGATGGCGGCGCACCTCATGGCCCACGCCGGCCTCGACCCCACCGCGGTGGTGGGCGGCAAGATGAACGCCTTCGGATCCAACGCCAAGCTCGGCAAGGGGGACTGGATCGTCGTGGAGGCCGACGAGTCGGACGGCTCCTTCCTCCACTACACGCCCACGCTCGTGGTGGTGACCAACGTCGACCCGGAGCACCTCGACCACTGGAAGACCGAGGAGGCGCTCAAGCGCGGGTTCGTCGAGTTCGTGAACCGGGTGCCCTTCTACGGCACGGCCATCCTCTGCATCGATCACCCCGGCGTGCAGTCGATCCTGCCCCACATCGACAAGCGCTTCGTCACCTACGGGGAGGCGCCCCAGGCCGACTACCGCGCCACCCACGTGGAGGTGCTGGGGACGCGGATGGCCTTCGAGGTCTCCCGCCGGGGCGAGCCGCTCGGGCGCTTCGAGCTGCACATGGTGGGGCGCCACAACGCGCTCAACGCGCTGTCGGTGGTGGCGCTGGCCGACGAGCTGGGCGTGCCGGTCGAGGCGACCCGCGAGGCCCTCTCGGGCTTCCAGGGGGTGCAGCGCCGGTTCACCATCCGCGGGGAGCGGGCCGGCGTGACCGTGGTCGACGACTACGGCCACCACCCCGCCGAGGTCCGGGCCACGCTGCGCGGAGCCCGGGAGGCCTACGGACGGCGGGTGGTCTGCGTCTTCCAGCCCCACCGCTACACCCGCACCCGCGACCTGCTCGAGGACTTCCAGACCGCCTTCAACGACGCCGACGTGCTCCTCGTCACCGACGTCTATGCCGCCTCCGAGGAGCCCATCCCCGGCATCTCCGGCGCGTCGCTGGCCGACGGGATCCGCGCCTGCGGCCACAAGGACGTGTCCTTCCTGCCCCGGGCCGGCCTGGCCGCGGCTGCGCGGGAGCGGATCCGCGAGGGCGACGTGGTGCTCACGCTCGGCGCCGGCGACATCACCGCCGTCGGGCCCGAACTGCTCGAGCTCCTGGGGAAGGCGTGAGCTCCGGGCCGCGGCCCCCCTCGCCCGGCTGGGTGCCCGAGATCGCCGCCGCGGTTCGCGGGGAGTGCACCCCGGACGCCCCGCTCGCGCCGCGCACCTCGATCCGCGTGGGCGGGCCGGCCGACCTGCTCGTCCGCCCCCTCGATCCGGCCGATCTGCCGCCGCTCCTGGCCGCCTGCGCCGTGCGCGAGGTGCCCGTCTTCTACCTGGGTGGGGGCGCCAACCTGCTCGTGGCCGACGCCGGCATCCGCGGCGTCGTGGTCCGCCTGCCCATCGATCTCGGCGAGGAGTCGATCGACGGGGAGCGGCTCGTCCTCTCCGGGGGCGCGCCGGTCTCCCGGCTGGTGCAGCGGGCCCACGTGGAAGGGCTGGTGGGCTGCGAGTTCGCCGCCGGCATCCCCGGGACGCTGGGGGGCGCGGTGGCCATGAACGCCGGGACGCGCATCGGGGAGATGAAGGACCTCGTGGAGCGGGTGGAGGTGGCGACCGCCGACGGCCTCCGCTGGATCCCTGCCTCCGAGCTCGGCTTCGCCTACCGCACCTGCCGCCTTCCGCCGGGCGCGGCGGTCACCCGGGTGGCGCTGCGGCTGCGGCGGGGGGACGTGGCGGCGAGCCGGGCGACCATGGACGCCGACCGGGAGTACCGGCGCAGGACCCAGCCGCTCACCTGGCCCACCTGGGGCTCGACCTTCCGCAACCCGCCCGGCGACCACGCCGGCCGGCTGGTGGAGGCCGCCGGGCTGAAGGGGCACCGGGAGGGGCACGCCCAGTGGTCCGACCTGCACGCCAACTTCGTGGTGAACCTGGGCGGCGCCACGGCGCGCGACTGCCTGGCGCTCATCCGGCTGGCGCGGCAGCGGGTCCGGGAGAAGTTCGGAGTGGAGCTGGAACTCGAGGTGCGGCTCGCCGGGGCGTTCGCGCCGGACGAGCACGCCTGACGCGGAGGAGGCCATGGGTCGCTGGAGCGGGAAGAAGGTGGCGGTTCTGTACGGGGGCCGGTCGGCCGAGCGGGAGGTCTCGCTGGCCACCGGCAAGGCCTGCGCCGAGGCCCTCTCGGCGCGCGGGCTCGACGTGACGCTCGTCGACGCGGGGCTCGACCTCGACCTGCGGCTGCGGGCCATGGGTGCCGAAGTCGCCTTCGTCGCCCTGCACGGGCGCTACGGGGAGGACGGCTGCGTGCAGGGTCTCCTCGAGTCGATGGGCATCCCCTACACCGGTTCCGGCGTGCTCTCGTCGGCGGTGGGCATGGACAAGGTGCTCTCGAAGCTCCTCTTCCGGGAGGCCGGGCTCTCGCTCGCCGCCTACCGTGTCTTCCCGCCCTCCCGCGTCGCCTCGGTCACGGTCGCCGACCTGCCGGCCGGACTCCCGACCGTGGTGAAGCCGGCCTGCGAGGGATCCTCGGTGGGGGTGCACGTCGTCAAGGACGCGGGCGACCTCGCCGCGGCGCTGGCCGACGCCGCCCGGTTCAAGGGGGCTGTCATCGCCGAGCAGTACCTCCGGGGGGCCGAGGTCAACGTGGCCGTCCTCGAGGGGGAGGCACTCGGCACCGTGGAGATGGTGCCCTCCCGGGAGTTCTACGACTACGTGGCCAAGTACACCCCCGGGTCGACCCAGTACTTCGTCCCGGCCCGGCTCTCGCCGGAGGTGACGGCCCGGGTCTGCCGGGACGCCGAGACCGCCTACCGGGCCCTCGGCTGCGCCGGCGCGGCGCGGGTCGACTTCATCGTCGCCGGGGACGGGACGCCGTACATCCTCGAGGTGAACTCGCTGCCCGGAATGACCGGCACGTCCCTCGTCCCGAAGATCGCCGCTGGCAGGGGCATCCCCTTCCCCGAACTCTGTGAGCGGATCCTGGATGGGGCGTCCCTGAAGGAGTGAGCTCGATCCTTGTTTTCCTTGACAGATTAGACAGTTAGGGCATTATGCCGGGTTGGGCGATACCGTCCGGAAGCGGTGGACGGCAGCGGGGGCTGGGAGGCGGTGGGGTGGCGCGGTCGCGCAACAGGCGGCGAGTGGAACAGGGGCCCAAGGCCCCTCCGGGAGCCCTTCGACACGGGCTGACCTTGGCCGTGCTGTGGGGCCTCGGAACGGTCGCGCTCGGAGCCGGCGGCGTCGCCGCCTGGCGGTACGTCACCAAGGGTGAATCGATCCGGATCGGCGCGGTGCGCGTGGTCGGCGCGACGCGCGCCTCCGAGGCGGAGATCCGGGCGATGTCGCCGGTCAAGGCCGGCGACGACCTGCTCTCCGCCGACGTCGACGCGGTGGAGCGGGCGGTGGCCCGCCACCCGTGGGTGGCCCGCGCCGAGGCGCGCCGGTCCCTTCCCCCGGCCATCGAGATCACCGTGACGGAGCGGGAACCCCGGGCGCTCGTCGACCTGGGCGGCACCTACCTCGTCGATCGGAATGCACAGGTCTTCAAGCGGGCCGGCGCGGGCGACGGGCTCGACCTGCCGCTCGTCACCGGGTTCGGGCGCGACGACTTCGCGCAGCGGCGCACCGCCGTCGAGGCGGGGCTGCGGGGCGCGCTGGCGCTCGCCGACGAGTACGCGCGGGAGGGGCTCGTCCCCCTCGCGTCGATCCAGGAGATTCACCTCGACGCCGACTGGGGGGTCACCCTCTACGTCGGCGACGAGGGGACGCAGGTCCGCCTCGGTCAGGGCGATCTGCCGCAGAAGCTCGGCCGGCTCCACCGCGTGCTCGAGGCGCTCCGCGCCGAGGGGCGCAAGGCCGAGGTGATTCACCTCGACGATCGGACGCACCCGGATCGGGTGGGGGTCCGGCTGTCGGGGAGTGCAGTGGGCGGCGTTCAGGACGGTGCGGGCGGGACGCCCGCTCCGGCGAGAGCAGCGGGGGCCCGAGAGGGCCCGGGTCGGCGGCGTGGGCGCGATGCGCCACTCGCTAGGAGGTAGCACATGGCGAAGACAGGGGACATCCTGGTCGGTCTCGACATCGGGACCACCAAGATCTGCGCCATCGTCGGCGAGGTAACCGACGAGGGCATCGACATCATCGGCATCGGGACGCACCCCTCGAAGGGGCTGCGCAAGGGGGTGGTGGTCAACATCGACGCCACCGTCGCCTCGATCAAGCGGGCCATCGAGGAAGCCGAGCACATGGCCGGGTGCGAGATCACCACGGTCTACACCGGCATCGCCGGCGGGCACGTGAAGGCGTTCCCGTCGCACGGCGTGGTGGCCATCAAGGACAAGGAGGTCAAGCAGACCGACGTGGACCGGGTCATCGACCAGGCCAAGGCGGTCGCCATCCCCCTCGACCGCGAGGTCATCCACGTCCTTCCCCAGGAGTTCCTGGTCGACGACCAGGACGGGGTGAAGGAACCGGTGGGGATGAGTGGCGTCCGGCTCGAGGCCAAGGCGCTCATCGTGACCGGCGCGGTCTCCTCGGCCCAGAACATCGTGAAGTGCGCGCAGCGCACCGGCCTCAACGTGGCCGACATCGTGCTGCAGCCGCTCGCCAGCTCGCTCGCCACGCTGTCCGAGGACGAGAAGGAGCTCGGCGTCTGCCTCGTCGACGTCGGCGGCGGAACCACCGACATCGCCATCTTCGCGAACGGCGCCATCCGGCACACCGCCGTGCTGGCGCTGGGCGGCAACCACCTGACGAACGACATCGCGGTGGGGCTGCGAACCCCCACCCACGAGGCCGAGCGCATCAAGAAGGCCTACGGCTGCGCCATGGCCTCCATGGTGGACCGCAGCGACACCATCGAGGTCCCGAGCGTCGGCGGCGGACAGCCCCGCGTGCTCTCCCGCCAGATCCTGGCCGAGATCGTCGAGCCCCGCGTGGAGGAGATCTTCATGCTGGTGCAGCACGAGATCCAGAAGTGCGGGCTGGAGGAGGCCATCGCCTCGGGCGTGGTCATCACCGGCGGCTCCACCCTGCTCTCGGGCATGACGGAGATGGCCGAGGAGGTGCTGGGCGTCCCGGTGCGGCGCGGCCTTCCCAAGGGGATCGGCGGGCTCATCGACGTGGTGAAGAGCCCGGTGTTCGCCACGGCGGTGGGACTCGTGATCTACGGCGCCCAGCAGCGGTCGGGCAGCCCGTACTTCAAGATCCGCGAGGAGAACGTCTACCGCAAGGTCAAGAACCGCATGAAGGACTGGCTGGGCGAGATCTTCTAGCCCCGGGGAACCGACATGATCGATTTCGATTCGAAGGAACCGGCGGCGAGGATCAAGGTCATCGGCGTGGGCGGTGGCGGCGGCAACGCCATCAACACAATGGTGGCGGGGCGGCTCGAGGGCGTCGAGTTCATCGCCGCCAACACCGACGTCCAGGCGCTCTCGGCCAACAAGGCCGAGGTGAAGCTGCAGCTCGGCAAGACCGTGTCGCGCGGCCTGGGGGCCGGCGCCAACCCGGATCGCGGGCGCGAGGCGGCGATCGAGGTCCAGGACGCCATCGCCGAGGTGCTGGCGGGGGCCGACATGGTCTTCGTCACCGCCGGGATGGGGGGCGGCACCGGCACCGGCGCCGCGCCGATCATCGCCGAGGCCGCCCGGAAGCTGGGCGCGCTCACCGTGGGCGTGGTCACCAAGCCCTTCCTCTTCGAGGGCAACCGGCGGCGCAAGCAGGCCGAGACCGGCATCGACGAGCTGCGGGCGGCGGTGGACACGCTCATCGTCATCCCCAACCAGCGGCTCCTCTCGGTCGCCGGCGAGAGCATGTCGCTGGCCGACGCCTTCAAGCGGGCCGACGAGGTGCTGCTCAACGCCGTGCAGGGCATCTCCGACCTGATCACGGTCCACGGCCTCGTCAACGTCGACTTCGCCGACGTGCGGACCATCATGGCCCAGCAGGGCATGGCGCTCATGGGCACCGGGCGGTCCTCCGGCCCCAACCGCGCCGTGGAGGCCATGCAGGCGGCCATCAGCTCCCCGCTGCTCGAGGACGTCACCCTCGAGGGCGCCATGGGACTGCTGGTGAACATCACCGGCGGATCGACCCTGACGCTTCACGAGGTCGACGAGGCGGTGTCGATGGCGCAGGCCGCGGCCGACCCCGACGCGAACATCATCTTCGGCTCGGTGGTCGACGAGCGGATGGAAGGCGAGGTGAAGATCACCGTCATCGCCACCGGCTTCGCCCGCGCCGATGGCGCCCGGCCCCGCGGCGCGACGCAGCGCCAGGTGAGCCTGCCGGTCACCGCGGTCGCGGCGGCCCGGCGGGAAGCCCCACCGCCCCTGCCGGCCGTTCGCACGGCCCCGGCCGAGGTTCGGGCCCCCGCCCCGGCGCGCACCGTCCCGACGCGCGCGGTGTCCATGCCGGAGGCCGACGACGTTCCGCCGATCGCGCGCCCGCGCCCCGCGCCCGTCACGGTGCGGGCGTCCACCTCCCGCGAGGTGAAGCCGTACGAGTCCGCCGAGGAGGATCAGTACGACATCCCGGCGTTCCTGCGGCGCGGGGGCGGACCGTCGAAGGATACGTAGGGCGCTGTTTCGCGGATCGCCTTCGGGCCAGCAGGACGTGTGCCGCCGGCGACGGGTCGCCCCTCCTCGGCGGCGCTTGTCCTCGCGGCCGACGGGATTCGTGCTGGATGACCGGTGGAGTGGGCCGCTGCGGAGGCGCCGCACGGAGTGGCGCCCTCGCCGGCTGGGACGGCCCGGGCCGAAGGCGACGCGAACGGCGTCCTTCGTGGTGGCGTCCGGCCGCCCACGCCGCAGTCGCCCACACATGGAGCGGGGGCATGCCAGTGCGCCAGGCGGGCCGGGTGGACCCGGCGCGGGGCGCGTCTGAGCGGGCGCCGAAACGGCGTGACCCGTGTCTCGATGTTCGGCGGCGCCAGTCGGCCGCGAACCCCCGCACCGCGAAGCGGGCGCCCCCCAGCGCCGCGGGCCAGCCGGAACCGCCGGCAGCACCGACAGATCTCCGCGACTCCGGGGCGCCGGCACCAGGAAGGGCGGGCCCGCGCTCAGCCCGCCGTCGGTTCCGGAGGCACGGGCGCGTCGGGGAGCTCCCCCGCCGGCGCGCCGTCCAGCCCGAGCCGCCCGGCGATGGCGACCTGCGCCCGGAGCACCAGCGCCACGAGCTCCGGCAGCGGCGTCCCCCACACCTCGGCGCCGCGGAGGATGGTGCCGCGGTCCACGGCGCGGGCGAACGCCTTGTCCTTCATCCGCTTCACCACCGACTCCACCGGGACGTCGGCGACCCGCTTCGAGGGGCGGACCAGCGCGCAGGCCCCCACGAAGCCGGAGAGCTCGTCGGCGGCGAGGATCGCCTTCTCCATGGGCTGGACCGGCTCGATGCCGGTGTAGGAGGCGTGGGCGCCCACGGCGCGGATCACCGGCTCCGGCCAGCCCCGCTCCCGCAGGATCTCCATCCCCCGCCACACGTGCTCCTGCTCGGTGGGGTAGCGCTCGTAGTCGAAGTCGTGGAGGAGGCCGACCACGCCCCAGGTCTCCACCTCGGCCGGGTCGGCGAGGCCGCGGCTCCGGGCCAGGGCCCGCATGGTGGCCTCCACCGAGAGAGCGTGGCGCCGCAGCGGCTGCGACGGGGTGAACTCGGCGAGCAGGCTCCAGGCGGCGGCGCGGTCGTGTGGCATGGCGGACCCGGTTATAGACTCCCGCCATGAACCTCGCATCCGCCGCGCTCTGCGCGATCGCCTCCCTGGCCGCCTCCGCCGCGCCCGACGTCCCCCGCCGCCCCGTCCACACCTACTCGATCGTGGCCCGTGACCCGGTCACCGGGGAGCTGGGCGTGGCCGTCCAGTCCCACTGGTTCTCGGTGGGGACGACCGTCACCTGGGCCGAGGCGGGGGTTGGCGCCGTCGCCACCCAGTCCTTCGTCGACCCGAGCTACGGCCCCCTCGGTCTCGACATGATGCGGGCCGGCAAGAGCGCTCCCGACGCGCTCGCCGGCCTGCTCGCCGCCGACGCCGAGCGGGAGGTCCGGCAGGTGGCCATGGTCGACGCGAAGGGGATGGTCGCCGCCCACACCGGCAAGAAGGACATCCAGGCCGCGGGGCAGCACGTCGGCAAGGGCTACTCGGTCCAGGCGAACCTCATGGCGAACGACAAGGTCTGGCCGGCCATGGCGAAGGCCTTCGAGGCGGCCAAGGGCGACCTCGCCGAGCGGATGCTCGCGGCGCTGGAGGCGGCGCAGGCGGTCGGCGGCGACATCCGCGGGCAGCAGTCGGCGGCGCTCGTCGTCGTGCCGGGCACCGCGAGCGGCCGCCCCTGGGCCGACCGGATCTTCGACCTGCGCGTCGAGGACCATCCCCGACCGCTCGAGGAACTCCGCCGCCTCGTCCACGTCGCCCGCGCCTACCGGCACATGAACGACGGCGATCTCGCCGTCGAGAAGAAGGACATCCCCGGCGCCGAGCGGGAGTACGGCGCGGCGATGAAGCTCCTGCCCGACTCTGCAGAGGTGGTCTTCTGGTACGCGGCGGCGCTCGCCATGGCCGGCCAGGTCGACCGGTCGCTCCCGCTCTTCGCCCGGGCCTATGCGCTCGACCCGGCCTGGCGCACGCTCGTCCCCCGCCTCCCTGCCTCCGGCCTCCTCCCCTCCGATCCCCAGGTCCTCTCCCGGATCGAGAAGGCCTCCGCCCCGCCCCCCGCCCGCTAGTGGCTCAACCCGGGGCTCGACTCCCGGGGCGGGCCGTGCTCCAATCCGCCGCCAGATCATGAATCCGAAGCTCGTTTCCGCCGCCTGGGTCATCCTCGGCGTGGCCGTCGCTGTCCCGGCCACCGGCTGGTTCCTCACCTCCGGGGCGCGCGAGGCCCGCCAGCTCGCCTTCCGCCCCGACGGCACCGACTTGAAGTCCACCGACGTCGACAATGCCCTGCGGGAGCTCTCGCAGAAGCTGAAGCAGGTCGAGTCGACCCAGTCCGCCCTCCAGGGCGCCGCCATGGTCCAGCAGTCGGCCATCGGCGAGGTGAAGGCCCAGGTGACCGAGGCCGACAGCCAGACCCAGGGGAAGATCCAGGCCCTCGAGGGGCGCATCGCCGACGTCTCGAGCCCGCGACGCCGCATCGAGTACACCGACTCGAGCGACACCGCGTCGGTCACCGCCTCCTACGTGCTGCTCCGGAACCTGGGCACCTTCTCGAAGGGGTCGCCACACACCACGGCGCTCCTCACCTGGAATACCCACGTCGACGCGCTCGGCGAGCCGGGGACCTTCTGCGACTTCCAGCTCCGCGTCGACGGGAAACCCGACAGCGACCGGGACGGCGGCGGCGGACGGGCGGTGGTCTACGTGCCGACCGGCAGCACCGGGGGCTCGTCGCCGGTCACGGTGGCGGCGCTCTTCGGCCGCGTCGGCGCCGGCAACCACACCGCGAGCGTCTGGGTGCGCGGCACCGCGCGCGAGTGCCTGGAGAACTACGGCAACTTCCCGCGGAACATCATCGTCGAGGAGGGTCCGCGGGCGGAGTGACGCCGCGGGTCCTTCTACCGTCTACCGTCTCGCCAGCACGCCCTCGGATCGCGCGGTGAGCGCGGTGGTCCGGGAGAGCAGCGCCTGCACCTCGTCGTAGACCGACTGCGCGTCGAAGCGCTCGGGCGACTCCATCTCGGAGAGGCGGGTGAGCAGGTCGCCGACCTTGAGCAGGTGCTGGTGGGCGAGCAGGAGGTCGCGCCCCAGCCTCGCGCCGACGCGGGAGTAGATGACGCCGGTCTGGAAGAGGCGGGACAGCGCGCGCTTGTTGGCGTCGATCACCTGCCGGGTCCGGCGCTGGTACTCCGCCAGGCGACGAACCTCGCGCGCCCGCGCCAGCTGGATGACCGGGGTCTCGCACCGCGCGCTCTGCACCGTGACCGTCAGGGACCTACCTCCGGGCGCCATGGTAGGTGCGGTGCCGAGGCGCGGTCAACGGCGGTTCCGCGACGCAGCGCGCAATCGCGGTCGTGGGTCTTGACTTCGGGCGGGCGGATGACCCGGGTCTCCGTCGCGAGTGATCGCCGTCAGGAGGATCGCCTTCGAGCCAGCAGGCCGTGTGCCGCCGGCGCCGGGTCGCCCCTCCTCCGCGGCGCTGGTCCTCGCAGCAGACCGGATCGGTGTTGCACGAACGGTGGAGTGGGCTGCTGCGGAGGCGCCGCACGGAGTGGCGACGCGAGCAGCGTTCCTTGCGGGGAGACCCTGCCATTCACCCGTGGTCATCTATGCTCCGGGCGCGGCGGGCGAGTCGCAGCGCGTGTGGCGCGCAACCGGGCTAGGCCATCCCCCACGAGATGCACCGATCGCAAGTCGCGGGGCCCGCCAGTGCGCCAGGCGGTCCGGGTGGCCCCGGCGCGGGGCGCATCTGAGCGGGCGCCGACCCACCGCATCCCGGGTCGCGCTGTCCGGCGGCGCCATTCAGTCGCCAACACCCACTCCGCGAAGCGGGCGCCCCCCAGCGACGCGGGCCACCCGGAACCGCCGGCACCACCGCCGGTGCTCCGCGACCCCGCGCACACCGGCCGCGGCTAGATCGCCGCCGCCCCGACCAGCTCGACGACCCGCGCGAGCGCCCTCTCGATGCCCGCCGGATCGCTGCCGCCGGCCTGCGCCATGTCGGGCTTGCCGCCGCCCGACCCGCCGATGAGGCGCGCCGCGTCCTTGACCAGATCGCCCGCCTTGACGATGCCGGAGAGGTCCTTCGTCACCGCGACGAGCAGGACCGCCTTGCCCTCGTGCTCGCTCGCCAGCGCCACCACGCCGCGCCCGAGCTTCTCGCGCAGCTTGTCGGCGAGGTCGCGCAGCGCCTTGCCGTCCCCCTCGGCGCGCACGGCCAGCACCTTCACGCCGTTCACCTCGCGGGCCTGGGAGGCGAGGTCCCCGGACTTCGCCGCGGCCACCTTGCCCTGCGACTCGGAGAGCTGCTTCTCGAGCTCCTTCACCCGGCGCTGCAGCCCCTCCACCTTGGACGCCACCTCGAAGGCGCTCACGCGCAGCATCCCGGCGGCCTGGCGCAGCTCGGCGTCGGCCCGCTGGGCCAGCTCCACCGCGTCGGGCCCGGCGTGGGCCACGATGCGGCGCACCCCGGCGGCGATGCTCTCCTCGCTCGCGATCTTGAAGAAGTGGATGTCCCCGGCACGGCGCACGTGGGTGCCGCCGCAGAGCTCCTTCGACGGGCCGATGCCCACCACCCGGACCGTGTCGCCGTACTTCTCGCCGAAGATCATCATGGCGCCGGTCTTGCGGGCCTCGTCGATCCCCAGCACCGAGGTGGCGGCCGGCTCGTTCCTCCGGACCAGGTCGTTCACCCGCCGTTCCACGTCCCGGAGCTCGTCGTCGCTGAGGGGCTGGAAGTGGGCGAAGTCGAAGCGCAGGTGGTCGGGCCCCACCACCGAGCCGGCCTGCTTCACGTGCTCGCCGAGCCGCTCGCGGAGCGCCAGGTGGAGCAGGTGGGTGGCCGAGTGGTTGGCCCGGATCCGATCGCGCCGCTCGTCGTCGACGTGGAGCTCCACCGTCTCGCCGACGGCGATCTCCCCCTCGACCACCTCGCCGCGGTGGACCACGAGCCCGGGCACCGGGCGCTGCGCGTCGACGATGCTCACCTTCCCGTGCGGTCCGGCGATGGTCCCCTCGTCCCCCACCTGGCCGCCCGACTCGCCGTAGAACGGGGTCTCGGCGGTGATCACCTCGACCCGGTCCCCCTTGTGCGCCCGGTCGGCCCGCTTGCCGTTCACCACCAGCGCCCGGACCGGCGATTTCGCGCCGGTGGAGTCGTAGCCCACGAAGCGAATCTCGCCGAGCTCGTTGCCGATCTGCCGGTGGAGCTCGGTGACCGCCTCCTCGCCCGAACCCTTCCACTCCGAGCGGGCCCGCTGCCCGGCCATGGCCGCCTCGAACCCGGCCTCGTCCACGCCCACCGCGTGCTCCTCGGCGATGACGCGGGTGAGGTCCATGGGGAAGCCGAAGGTGTCGTAGAGCTGGAAGGCCACCTTGCCGGGGATGGTCTTCTCGCCCCGGGCGGTGATGTGCCGGATCTGCTCCTCCAGGATGGTGAGCCCCCGGTCGAGCGTGCGCCGGAAGGACTCCTCCTCCTGCTCGGCCACCTTCACGATGAAGGCGCGGTTCTCCTGGATCTCCGGGTAGACGTCCCCCATCTCGGCGATGACCGCCTCGGCGACCCGCGCCAGGAAGACGTGGTCGAGCCCGAGCCGCTTCCCGTGCCGGATGGCGCGCCGCATGATCCGGCGCAGCACGTAGCCGCGCCCGTCGTTCGCGGGCAGCACGCCGTCCCCCACCAGGAAGGTGGTGGCGCGGGCGTGGTCGGCGATGACCCGCATCGACACGTCGTCGGGGGCGTCGGTGTGCCCGTACCTCTTCCCGGCCAGCTTCTCGATGGCCCGGATGATGCTCTGGAAGATGTCGGTGTCGTAGTTGGAGCGCTTGCCCTGGACCACCGCGGCGATGCGCTCCAGCCCCGCGCCGGTGTCGATGGAGGGCTTGGGCAGCGGGGCGAGGTGGCCGTCGGCGGCCCGCTCGAACTGCATGAAGACCAGGTTCCAGATCTCCAGCCAGCGGTCGCAGTCGCAGGCCACGCCCTGGCAGGTCCGCCCGGCCTTCTCCTCGGCGCAGGCGATGTCGTTGCCCTGGAAGTAGTGGATCTCCGAGCAGGGTCCGCAGGGGCCGGTGTCCCCCATGGCCCAGAAGTTGTCCTTGGCGCCCAGCTTGTGGATCCGCTCCACCGGGACGCCGGCCTTCTTCCAGAGCTCGTAGGCCTCCTCGTCCCAGGGCACGCTCCCCTCCCCGGCGAAGACGGTGGCGGCGAGGCGCGACGGGTCGATGCCCAGCCACGCCTTGCTGGTGACGAACTCCCAGCCCCAGGCCACCGCGTCGGCCTTGAAGTAATCGCCGAAGGAGAAGTTGCCGAGCATCTCGAAGAAGGTGTGGTGACGGGCGGTGAAGCCCACGTTCTCGAGGTCGTTGTGCTTGCCGCCGGCGCGCACGCACTTCTGGGCGGTGGTGGCCCGGGTGTAGTCGCGCCGCTCGCGGCCGGTGAAGACGTCCTTGAACTGGACCATGCCGGCGTTGGTGAAGAGCAGCGTGGGGTCGTTCTGCGGCACGAGCGAGGAGCTCTTCACCCGGCGGTGGGCGCGCTCCTCGAAGAAGCGGAGGAAGGCCTCTCGGATCTCGGCGGCGTTCAGGGTCTTCATGTCGTTCGTTCTCCCGTGGGAACGCCTGGATAGCAGAGGGGCCCGGGTTGCGGCTACTGGGCCGGCAGGTCGACCCGCCAGCCGCCGCGCTCCCGGAGGAGCAGCACGTCCCGGGGCCCGGAGCCGGGGGCCTCCACCCGAAGCACCGCCTTTTCCGGGCCGGCCTGCAGCACCACGATGGAGGTGGGTGGCAGCACGGCGAGCGGGGCGTCGCCGGCGAGCATGGCCCGCGCGCCGGCCGTCACCACCCCCGGCGCGGCCGCGGCGGCCACCTTCGCGCGCTCGACGAGGCGCGCCTGGGTCCCGGCCGAGAGCAGCTCCCAGGCCGCCTCCTCGTCCCGGTCGGCCATGGCCCGCACGAGCGCCCGGTAGGCGGCGTCCGGCGGCAGGTCCCGCTGGCAGGCGGGTGCCGCGGCGAGGAGGGCGAGGAGGAGCACGAGGGCGGCGGCCGGAGGGGAGCGCTTCATCGGTTCTCCAGGGGGCGCGTCAGGCGAAGGCGCCACACGGGCTGTCCGGTGGCGAGGTAGCGCTTCTCGCGGGTCGAGGGGATCTCGTCGGGGTCGCGCTCGGCGAAGCGCCCGGGCCCGATCGCGTTCTCGAACCCGGCCTCCTCGAGCCGCACCACCGCGTCGCGGGCGTAGCGTTCCACGTCGGTCCGGAAGTCGAGCAGGCCGCCCGGCCGGAGCAGGCGCAGGACCAGGGTGGACATCCCGTCGTCGACGAGCCGCCTGCGCTCGTGGCGCCGCTTCCACCAGGGGTCGGGGAAGTGGACGTGGACGGCCGAGAGCGACCCCTCCCGGAAGAGGCGCGGGGCGAGCAACCGGGCGTCGCCGGTCAGGACGACGAGGTTCTTGAGCCCGCGCGCCGACGCACGCTCCCGCAGGTCGGCGGCGAACTTCTTCCGCTGCTCCACGGCCACGAGCACCCGCTCCGGGTGGCGCGCCCCGAAGGCCAGGGCGTACCCCCCGTGGCCGGAGCCGATCTCCAGCTCCAGCCCGGCGGCCCCGGGACCGACCACGCCGGCCCAGTCGGGATGCAGGTCGAGCGCGATGGGCGCCTCGTCTCTGTCCGAAAAGATCATCCGCTCCTGAGTTCCTCGCCTGGATTCGGTGATAATGGGCGTCCATGCGCCGCGCCCTGGCCGTCGCCCTCTGCTCGTCCCTGCTCCTCGCCGGATGCGGGCGCAAGCGGGAGTACCCGCCTCCCGACCGCTACGTCCCCGCCGACGCCGCCCTGGCCGTCGTGATCCCCGGGCTCGGAACGGCGGCCCGCCAGGCGGGCGCACTCTACCGCACGATCGCCCAGGCGCCGCAGGCCGTCGCGCTCGCCGAGGCCCACGCCGGCCTGAAGGCCCAGCTGGGGTTCGACCCGCTCGACCCCCGCGGCATGGAGCAGGCCGGCGTCGACCCGTCCGGCGCGGCCGCCGCCTCGCTCGGCTCCCCCACCCCCGCGGTGCTGGTGCTGCCCGTCCAGGACCTGGCGAAGCTCGACGCGACGCTGGCCCGGCTGGCCCGGGACCGGATGGGGGCCACCCAGCGCGTCACCGTCCAGCTGCGCGGAATCGAGGTGGTCACCTTCCGCCGCGACGGCAAGGGTCCGGCGGCGCTGGCCTATGCGGCCATCGGCCCGCACGCATTGCTCGCCGCGGGGCCCGACGCGCCCGAGGCGGTCACCGCCGCCGCCACCCTCCCCGAGGATCGCTCCCTGTGGAGGAGCCCGGCCGCCGCCCGCTCGCGCGCGGCGCTCGGCCCGGGCTGGCTCGCCACGGTGTTCGCTCCGGCCGGTTCGCCCCCCCTCGCCGACGTGCGGGTGGCCCGGGACGGGGCGGCGCTCGGGATCCGGGCCGAGGCGGCCCGGCTCGGGCTGCGGCTCGCCCTGCCCCTCTCCGCGGAGCGGGAGGGCTGGTGGAAGGCGCTCGGGGGCGGCGCCACGGTCGACGAGGGCACGGTGGCGCTCCTGCCCCCCTCGGCGGCGCTCCTCCTCCGCTGGCGCGGCGACCCGGCCGAGGCGGCCCGGCGGCTCACCCCCTGGATTCCACCCCAGGTGAAGCAGGCGCTCGCCTCCTGGAAGCTCGACCCCGCCGCGGAGCTCGCCCCCGCCTTCGGCCCGGCCGGCGCGGTCTCCCTCGCGCTCGCCCCCTCCTTCCGGCTGACCGACTTCTCCTCCCCCCGCTTCGACCTGCGCCGCGTCGATCCCTTCTCCTTCGTGGAGCTCGACGCCGTGCTCCCGGTCCGGGACGTCTCGGTGCTGCGCGGCTTCCTCGCCCGGCTGCAGAAGGCCGGCCCCCGCCTCTCGCTCAAGGTGGTACCGCGCGGCCCGGCCGCCGAGCCCACCGGCTGGACCCTCTCCTGGGGCAAGACCCAGCTCGGCCTCGCCCTCTCCGGCGGACGGCTCCTCGTCGCCGGGGGCGCCGCGCGGCTCCCCGCGGCGGAGGCCCGGGAGACCGGCGGCGGCTACACCACCGAGAGCCCGTCGGCCCGCGGCGCCCTCTCCACGGGACTGGGCGGGGCGGTGCTCGACGTCGACCACCTGGCCCGCTCGGTCGAGGCCCTCCCCGAGGAGGCCTACGGCACCGGCCCGAACGCGGTGGTGATGCGGTCCCTCGTGAACCGCTACCTCGAGCCGGCCAACGCGCTGGCCACCGTCGCCCTGCGCCTCGACCTCGTCCCCGGTGCGGTGATCATCGACCTCGACGTCGAGGGTCGGGGCGAGCCCAGGCCGCGCCCGTGATCTCGCTTCGCCACATCACGAAGCGCTTCCACGACGGGGAGCGCGAGGTGGCGGTGCTTCGCGACCTCGACCTCGACGTCGCGGCGGGTGCCTTCACCGCGGTGGTGGGCCCGTCCGGCTCGGGCAAGTCGACCCTGCTCTACGTGGCGGGGGGGCTCGACGCCGACTTCGACGGCGAGGCGGTGGTGGCCGGCAAGGACCTGCGCACGCTCTCGGCGCGGGAGCGGGCCTCCTTCCGCAACGGCTCGGTGGGCTTCGTGTTCCAGTCCTTCAACCTCCTGCCCTCCCTCCCCGCCGTCGAGAACGTCATGCTGCCGGGGCTCTTCGTGCCGCCGGGCATCCCGGCCCCGTCGATCGGCCAGCTCCGGGGGCGCGCGCTCGAGGCGCTCGACCGGGTGGGGCTCGCCGACAAGGCGTCGCGCCTCCCCGGCCGTCTCTCCGGCGGGGAGCGGCAGCGCGTCGCCATCGCCCGGGCCCTCCTCTCCCGCCCCGCCGTGCTGCTCGCCGACGAGCCCACCGGGAACCTCGACGCCGTGAGCGGCGAGGCCGTCATCCAGCTCTTCTCCGGCATGGTCCGGGACGGGGTCACCGTGCTCGTCGTGACCCACGAGGAACGGGTCTCGTCCGCGGCCGGGCAGGTGCTCCACCTCGAGGACGGGAGGCTCCGGTGACCGCGCCATGAGACTCCGCTCCCTCGTCCACCTGGCCTCGCTCAACCTGCGTTCCGACCTGCGCGGGACGGCCGTGAACACCGCCGCGGCCTGCGTCGGCGCCGCGGCGCTGGTCTTCTTCGTCGCGCTCGGCATGGGCGTCGGCCAGGCCGCCCGCCTGATGTTCCCGGGCGACGCGCGCCTCGTCGAGGTGGTCCCCGGCGCGGTCTCGCTGGGCGCGGCGCTCGGGGGCGGGGCCCTCGACGACGGAGCGGTGGCGCGGCTCCGGGAGCTCCCCGGGGTGGACGGGGCCTGGCGGCGGCTCGCACTCCGGGTTCCCATCGCCGCCAGCCGCGCGCCCGAGGGGGTGCGGATGAACTGGCCCACCGGCTTCACCGTGCAGGTGCCGGTGGTGGGCGTCGACGCGGGGCTCGTTTCTTCCGACCTCGCCCCGGGCGGGAAGTTCGACGACCCGCCGGCAGGCGAGGCCATCCCGGTGCTGGCCTCGCGCCGCCTGCTCGAGGTCTACAACAAGACCATCGCCCCGGCCTGGAACCTGCGTCGCCTGCCCCCCGGGCTCGACCTCATGGGGCTGCAGATCCCCGTCCAGGTGGGCTTCTCCATCATCCCGCTCAAGACCGAGGACCGGGTGTACGACGCCCGGCTCGCGCTGGCCGGCCTCTCCGACCGGGTCCCCCTCTACTCCCTCGCCGTGCCGGTCGAGACCGTGCGTCGCCTTCACAAGGAGTACGGCAAGGCCGACACCGGCTACAGCTCGGTGATCCTGGAGGCCCGGCGCCCCGACGACGTCCCCGGCATCGCCGCGGCCGTCCGGCGCATGGGCTTCGCGGTCGACGAGGGGGAACGGGCCATCGCCGAGCGGGTGGGGCTCGCCATCACCGTCACCGCCGGCGCCCTGGCGCTGCTCGCGCTCCTCATGACCGCGCTCGCCGCGCTCGCCATCGCCCAGTCCCTCTCGGCGAGCGTGCGGGCGCGCACCCGGGACATCGCCATCCTCCAGTCGCTGGGGGCGACGGCCGGCGACGTGCGGGCGCTGGTGCTCGCCGAGGCGGCCCTGGTGGGGCTCGCCGGCGGCGTGCTCGGGGTGGGCATCGCCTGGCTCGCGGCCCGCGGCGTCGACGCGGCGGCGCTCGGGCTCCTCCCCGACTTCCCGTTCCGGCCGACGACCTTCTTCCTCTTCCCGGCCTGGATCTTCGCGCTCGGCACGGGGGTCTCCGCCGCGGCGGCGCTCCTCGGGGCGCTCGCCCCGGCGGCGCTCGCCGCCCGGGTCGACCCGGCCCGCGCCATCTCCTGAAAGTACGAGGGCCGCGAGGCGCGAAGCCCCGCGGCCCGGATGCGTCGGAAGGCGGTGTTACTTCAGCCCGGCGACGAACTTGGCCACGGCGGCCGCGTCGTCGATCTTGACCGGCTTCATCTTGCCGGCGCCCTCGTTGATCGCCTTCAGGACCTTGGCCTCCGCGATGCCCTTGATCGGGGCCTTGGCCATCGCGCTGCCCTCGCCGGCGGCGCCGTGGCACATCTTGCACTTGGAGGCGTAGGTGGCGGCGGCGTCGGCCGAGGCGGTGGTGGCGAAGGCGAGGACGAACACGGCGGCGAGGATGCGCTTCATTTGGGTGCTTCCTTTCGTGGAAGGTGTTCTGCTCGAGAGGACGGTTTCAGCCTCGTCGGGATTCACGGACGGATCATCCCGCCCGGGCACCCCTGAAGGGGTGCATCCAGATACACGATCCCGCAGGGAAAAATCCAGATCCTGAGAATCGAATCACCCGGCAGCGCTGGCCCGGACCGCCGCACCACCCGAGGGGGGGCGGACGACCAGTTCCCGGCCGATCTGGAGCCGGTAACGCTGGGGATTCTTGATGCCGTTCCAGTCGCAGAGCTCCTGGAGCTTCACCCCGAGCCGCTGCGAGATGGTCCAGAGGGAGTCGCCGGCCTGGACCTGGACGGTGCCCTGGGCCGGCGCGGCGACCGGGCGCGGCGCTGCGGCCGGGCGGGGCGCCGGGCGCGCCGGCTCCACCTCGACGAGCTTCGGGTTCTTCTTCTGGAGCTCCTCGATGCGGGCACGGGCCACGGCCTCGCTGGCCGGGGCGCTCCCGCGCCGGGCCTGCGCGCCGAGCGGGATGACGAGCTCGGTACCGGGCTTCACGCGCTTGCTGGCCTTGAGCCCGTTCATCTGGACCACGGTCGCCGTCGTCACGCCGTAGGCCGCCGCGATGACGGTGAGCCCCTCGCCCTTCACGACGGTGTGGCGGGCGAAGCCCAGCTCCGCAGACGACCCGATCGACGGCCAGTTCTTCTCGAAGGTCGCGGTGGCGCCGACGGGCAGCTTCACGCCGTAGGCCCGGGGCGGCGTGCAGTTGCGCCGCAGCTCCGGGTTGAGCTCGTGCAGGTCCTGGGTGGTGACCTCGGCGGCGCGGGCCACGGCCTCGAGCTCGACCGCGTGCGGGATGGTGACCCGCTCGTACTCGGTCCAGCGCTCGGCCAGGATCTCCTCCTTCTTGAAACCGAAGGCCTCGGGGTGCTTGGCGATGATGGCCGCGGCCATGAGCTTCGGCACGTAGCCCTTGGTCTCGCGCTTCAGGATCTTGCCGCGGGCCATCTCCCAGAAATCCCGCTGCCCCTTCTTCCGGGCCTTCTCGATCTTGCCCTCGCCGGCGTTGTACCCGGCCCAGGCCAGCCGCCAGTCGCCGAACCAGCCGTACAGCTGCTTCAGATATACGGCCGCGGCGCGCGCCGACTTCTCGGGATCGCGCCGCTCGTCCACCCAGAAGTCCTGGGCGAGCCCCATGCGCTTGCCGGTGCCGGGGATGAACTGCCACGGACCGGCCGCCTTGGCGCGGGAGTAGGCGAGGTTCGCGAACCCGCTCTCGATCATGGCGAGGTAGATGGTGTCCTCGGGCAGGCCGGCCTGGCGGAGGATGGCGCGGTAGCGCTCCTGGTAGCGGGGCAGCCGCCCCAGCCACTTCACGAAGTGCTTGCGGACGACCGGCATCTGGAAGAAGCGGACGTACTGCACGACCGCCTCGTTCACGTCGATGGGGATGTCGTACTCGGCCTGGAGCCGGCGCAGGTCGTGGCCGATCTCGGGAAGCATGGCGATGGAGCCCGCGTCCTCCTCGGGCATGGGGGCCGTATCGCGGGAGAGCGCGCCGTCGATGCGGTGGCGCAGCGGTGACTCGGTCCCGAGCCGGATCGCCTCGCGGGCGGCGCCGTCCTCGGGGTGGCGCAGCGGGACGAGCGCCGCCTTCTCCTCGGCCAGCCGGACCTCGTCGATCTCGGCCGACTGGGCCTCGAGGGCCTCCTCCACCTCCGGGGCGTCGCCGTGGTCGGCGACCACCGGGGGGGCCTCGGGCGGTTCGACGGCCTCGAAGGCCCGTGCGGGGGGTGCTGCGGCGATCGCGAGGAATGCGATCAGGAAGGTGGTCCTGGTCATCGACACTCGTGTCCATCGAGGAGGGTACAGCGACCCCCATCGTAACCGGAGTCGCCCCGGCCTGCCAGGTCAGCGGGAGGTGGGCGCCGGACCCACACTGCCGTGTCCGGGGCCGACGATCCGGGAGCGGAAGCTCGTCGGCTCGAATCCCGTGGAATGCTCCGGTGTGTGGCAGGTGGCGCAGGTCGATGCCGGGGGATCGCGGACGATGTGCCCCGGCGGGTCGACCGCGTGGAGGCTCGCCGGACCGTGGCAGGCCTCGCACTGCACGCCCTGCCGCCCCACCGTGGAGCCGACGTCGCAGGGACCTCCGGGGAGCTTCCACCCCGTCACGTGGCAGGAGACGCAGTCGAGGTCGAACTGCCGCCCCCCCTTCACGAGCGTCCCGTAGGCCGAGGCGTGGCGCGTCCGCTCCCAGGAGGCAAAGGCGGCCGGGTGGCAGTTCCGGCAGTCGCGCGTGCCGCCGCGCGGGACCTCGTCGACGCCGACGATGGAAGGCGCGTCCTTCGCGGGGTCGGGGCAGGGGCGCCCGCCGGCCTTCGCGGCCGCCAGGTTGGCCTTCGCCACCGCGCCGTAGTGGCGGGTGAGGATGCGCCGGATCGCCGGATCCTCGGGGACGTCGTCGCCGAGCGGGACGAAGGAGATCTGCATCGACGGGCGATCGGCCGGGGGGACCGGCGGCGGCTCGGCGCGCAGCGCCTTCTCCCGCAGGGCAAGCTCGTCGATCTTCCCGGAGAGCGCGGCCGCGAGCGGACCGTTGCCCGCGGCCTCGGCGGCGGCACGGCGACGGGCGTACCCGGCACGCCGCTCGGCGAGCAGGTCGAGCTCCTCGGCCCTCTCCGACGGGCCGGGGAGGACGAGGAACCCCTTCGACCGGTCCCCCCGCAGGAAGAGGTCGATCCGCGCGAGGGCCTGGCCGCGCCCCTGCACCTGCACCACGGGCACCGCCGCGTCGAGCACGGCCCGGCTGGCGTCGTCGTCGAGGAGCCCCTCGCGGTGGGCGCCGAGGAGCAGGTCGATCCCCTGGGCCCGCGCCTCGTCGGCCCGGGCCAGCGCCGCCCGGCTGCCCCCCTCGTGGACGACGGCGACGCGGATGGGCGCGGCCGGCACCGTCCCGAGCCCCCCGAAGCCGACCGGGCCGATCTTCTTGCTCCGAGTGAACGGGAGGCCCGTCGACGCCAGGAAGCGCTTGCCGGCGGCGAGGTCCCGCTCCCCCGGCCAGGAGGCGGCGAGCCCCATCGATCGGAGCGCCTCGGCCATGGTCCGGGCCGCCGAGAGCTCCTGGGCGCGACGCTCGGGGTCGACGGGGCCGCCGAAGAGCAGGTCGCCACCGGCCACGAAGATCGTGTCGGGGTTCTCCTTGCGGATGCGGGCGATGGCGGTGGCGGCGCGGGCCAGGCCGCCCCGCTGGTCGGCGCTGCAGCCGCACGGCTCGAGCCAGCCGCCCAGGTCCGCGGCGTAGACCAGCGTGACGTGGCGCGGGGGCGCGGCGGCGAGGAGCAGGGCGGCGATGGCGACCGCGGGCGTCATCCGGTCTCCTGGCTTTACCACGCCCCTCCCGGGCGCGCCCGTGCGGCGGCCCCCCCTTCGTGCTAGAGCATCGATCAGGCTGAAGTCCCCATGAATCCGATCAGTTACGCGACGGGGATCGACAGGGCCCATCTGGGCATGATCCCCTGTGCCTTCGAGCGAGCGTGGACTCGCGAGGAGG
>CAIVAR010000148.1 GCA_903904005.1 uncultured Anaeromyxobacter sp. | reverse complement strand
CTCGTCCAACGTGCTCTTCGGGAACCTCCAGGTGGTGTCGGCCGAGAAGCTCGGCATGTCCCCCATCCTGGCGGCCGCCTCCAACAGCTCCGGCGGCGTCATGGGCAAGATGATCGACGCCCAGTCGATCGTGGTGGCCGCAGTGGCCACCGGCGAGCACGGCAAGGAGGGCGAGATCCTGCGCTACGTCTTCTGGCACAGCCTCGTGCTCGCCTGCCTCGTCGGCGTGCTGGTCTTCCTCCAGCACAACTACTTCCAGTGGATGATCCCGCACTAGTCGGATCGGAGGCGCCATGTTCGAGACGTTCCGGGTCAAGGCGCAGGCGGTGGGAGCAGAGGTCCACAGGGCCGCCACGGGAGCGGCGGCCCTGGACCTCGTCCTCGCGGTTCTCGGCCGCGAGGGGGTGGGGGAGGCTCCGGGCGAGCGCGCCGTGTGGTGCGAGGGGCCCATCCTGGGGCCACTCGTGGACCGGGACGTGCTCGCCCGCCGATTCCCCGGTCTCTCCTTCGAGGTGACCCGCGATGGGGCCGCCGGGAGCCGGGTCGGCATCACCGAGTTCGACTGGGCGCTCGCCGCGACCGGCACGGTCGCGCAGGATGCCACCGACCCGCGCAAGCGGCTCGCCTCCATGCTCCCGGAGACCCACGTCGCGATCTTCCCGACGGCGCGGATGCTGCCCGACCTCGACGCGCTGCTCGAGCGGATCGATCCGAAGAAGTCCCGCTACATCGCGTGCGTCACCGGGCCGAGTCGGACCGCCGACATCGAGCGGGTGCTCACCATCGGCGTCCACGGGCCGAAGAAGCTTGTCCTCATCGCCGTCGACGGCGAGATGGGAGTGGCGTGATGCCCGTCACCGACCTCAAGGATCGCATCTCCGGAGCGCTGCAGGACGGGACCATGGGGGGCGCGCTCGGGCGCTTCAACGACGCCTACCTCATCTCCCGGGCGAAGGCCTACGAGGGGATCGACTTCGAGGCCCTCCGCGACCAGCTCGTGGGGCTGAAGGGGCGTGCCGCCGCCCACCTCGACGAGCTCGCCGAGCAGTTCGAGGAGGCCGCCACCGAGGCGGGCGCGAAGGTCTTCCGGACCGCCGATGTCGGGGAGGCGAAGGCGTACCTGGGGCGCCTCTGCAAGGAGAACGGCGTCAAGCGCATCGCCAAGTCGAAGTCGATGATGACCGAGGAGATGCACCTGAACGCCTTCCTGGCGGAGCAGGGCATCGAGGTGGCCGAGACCGACCTGGGCGAATGGATCGTGCAACTGGCCGGCCAGCGCCCGTCCCACATGGTCATGCCCGCCATCCACCTCTCGAAGGAGCAGGTGGCGGGCATCTTCTCGCGCGAGGTGAAGGCGGAGCTCGTCGCCGACATCCCGGAGCTCGTGGCCGTGGCCCGGCGCGAGCTTCGCCAGAAGTTCCTGGCGGCCGACATGGGCATCACCGGCGCCAACGTCGCGGTGGCCGAGACCGGGACGCTCGTCGTGGTCACGAACGAGGGGAACGCCCGCCTCGTCTCCACGCTCCCTCGCATCCAGGTGGCGGTGGTCGGGGTGGAGAAGCTGGTCGAGCGGCTCGCCGACGTGGGGCCCATCCTGAAGGCCCTGCCGCGCAGCGCCACCGGCCAGCTCCTCACGAGCTACGTCTCCATGTTCACCGGGCCCGCCCCCGGCGCCGACGGGCAGCCGAAGGAGCTGCACATCATCCTGGTGGACAACCGCCGCTCCCAGATGGCGGCCGACCCCCGCTTCTCGCAGGCGCTGCGCTGCATCCGCTGCGCATCCTGCGTGAACGTCTGCCCGGTCTACCGCCTGCTCGGCGGACACGTCTTCGGCGGCGTCTACACCGGCGGCATCGGCGCCATCCTGGCCGCCTGGTTCGACGCGATGAAGGCGTCGAAGGACATCCAGTCGCTCTGCATCCAGTGCGGCGCCTGCATCCCGGTCTGCCCCACGCGCATCGACATCCCCGACCTCATCGTCGAGCTGCGCCGCCGCCTGGCCGCGGAGGGGGGGCACTCCTTCCTGCATCGGGCCGCCCTCAAGGTGGTGAACGACCGGCGGGTCTTCCACGGGCTGCTCCGGGCGGCCTCCAAGGCCCAGAAGCCCTTCGCCAAGAAGGGGATGATCCGCCACCTCCCGTTCTTCCTCTCCGGGATGACCGAGCACCGATCGCTCCCGGCCATCGCCGACGTCCCCTTCCGCGACCGCTTCCGCGAGATCGCCCAGCCGGCGAAGACGACGGAGAAGGCCGCCTTCTACGCGGGGTGCCTCATCGACTTCGCCTACCCCGACGTCGGTGAGTCGGTGGTGAAGGTGTTGAACGCCGCCGGCGTGGAGGTGACCTTCCCGGAGGCCCAGACCTGCTGCGGCGCCCCGGCCCGCTACTCCGGGGCCTTCGACGTGGCGGCGCAGAACGCCCGGGACAACGTGAAGGCGCTCGAGGATCCGGGGGTTCGGTGGGTCGTGTCGGCCTGCCCCACCTGCACGGTCGCGCTCCGGCACGAGCTGGCCGCCACGCTCCGTTCGGAGGGGCAGGAGGACTGGGCGGAGCGGGCCGACAAGCTCGCCCACAAGGTCCGCGACTTCTCCTCCCTGGTGAAGGAGCTCGTGGACGCCGGCCGGCTCTCGGTCGAGGCGGCAGAGGGGCTCCCGGCGGTCACCTACCACGACTCCTGCCACCTGAAGCGCAAGCTTCAGGCTCACGGGCCGCCGCGCGAGCTGCTCGGGGCGGCCGGCTTCGAGATCAAGGAGATGAAGGACAGCGACGTCTGCTGCGGGATGGGCGGAAGTTACTCCCTCAAGTTCCCGGAGATCTCGGCGCCGATCCTGGCCCGGAAGCTCGAGAACGTGAAGGCCACCGGTGTCGGAACGGTCGCCATGGACTGCCCGGGCTGCATGCTGCAGATCGGCGGCGGCCTGGACCTCGCCGGCTCGCCGGCGAAGGTACGCCACGTCGCCGAGCTCATCGCCGACAAGGTGAGGCCAGCGGCCGGGAAGTGATCCCCCGGGACGCTGGGGGTCATCGGCTCCGTTCCGGGGCAGGAGTGGCGCGTCCGCGCATGAGGCCGTGCCGTCCCAGCTTGTAGTAGAGGTTGCGCACGGTGATGCCCAGGCTGCGGGCGGTCGCCGCCCGGTTCCCGCGGTTGCGGGCCAGCGCGCCCTCGAGGAGCTGCCGCTCCCAGTCCCGCTTCATGTCGGCGAACCGGCGGGCGGGCTCGGCCGGACCGGGGGAGGGCGAGGCGGCCGTTGCGCCCTCGGCCCGGTCGAAGCTGGCGCGGGTGATCACGTCGTCCCCGGGCTGCATGTGGATGAGCGCCCGGCCGAGGAGGTTCTCCATCTCCCGGACGTTTCCCCGCCAGGGGTGCTCGAGCAGGAGGTCGACCGCGTCCTGCGAGAGGCGCGGCGGGACGAGCCGGTACTCGGCGCAGATGCGGGCGAGCAGCGACCGGGCCAGCTCCGGGACGTCCTCGCGCCGCTCCCGCAGGCTGGGGATGCGGATGGGCATCACGGAGAGCCGGTAGAAGAGGTCCTGGCGGAAGGCACCCGACGCGACCAGCGCGTCGAGGTCCTCGTGGGTGGCGGCGACGACGCGCACGTCGACCGGCCGCGGGGAGGAGGACCCGACGCGGACGATCTCCCGCTCCTGGAGCGCGCGCAGGAGCTTCGCCTGCGCGGCCAGCGGGGCGTCGGCGATCTCGTCGAGGAAGAGGCTGCCGCCGTCGGCCTCCTCGAAGTGGCCCCGCTGCCCCTGCGGCCGGGCTCCGGTGAAGGCGCCTCCCTCGTAGCCGAACAGGGCGCTCTCGAGGAGGGAGTCGGGGATCGCCGCGCAGTTCACCCGGATGAACGGCCCCTGGCGCCGGTCGCTGGCGTGGTGGATGGCGTGGGCGAACATCTCCTTCCCGGTGCCGCTCTCGCCGAGGAGGAGCACGGTGGCGGGCGTGCGCGCGGCACGCAGCGCGAGCTCCTTGGCCCGGGCCATGGGAGGGCAGGCGCCGATGATGTCCTCGAAGGTGTGCTTCGACTCGAGTCGCCGCAGCTGCTCCCGGGCGGTGGCCAGCTCCTCCGAGAGACGCCGGATCTCCGAGACGTCGTGGATGACGCCCACGCTTCCCCGAAGCTCGCCGGCCACGAGCAGCGGCGCGGCGTTCACCACCACCTCCTTCTGGTGGGGCCCGACCTGCAGCCGCGCCCCGCGGATGGGCTTGCGGGTGCGCAGCACGCGCAGGTGCACGCTCTCGCCGTGCCGGATGTCGACCGTCACCGGGCGGTGGAGCACCGCCTCCTCGGAGAGCCCCATGAGCTGCGTGTAGGCCGGGTTCACGAGCACCGTGTTGCCGTGCTCGTCGGCCACCGAGATGG
>CAIVAR010000147.1 GCA_903904005.1 uncultured Anaeromyxobacter sp. | reverse complement strand
GCGGGCCAAGGAGTTGGCGAACCCGCCACACGTTGCATCCGCAGGCGACGGCGGGATAGAAGCGAACTGGTCTCGGGCCCTGGCCATTGGCCGGTTTTGGCCCGTCCACCGTTGGCCGGATTTCAGATGTCCGCCGAGGGGTGCGCGTGCAGACCCACCCTGCGTCGCGCATCGACGAACTGTTGCCGCACAACTGAACACCGCCCCAAACCAGCCCGTCCGCCTGACCGGCAGACGGCGAACACGAACACCGCCGAGAGGAGATACAGCCCGCCGGGCGGCGGGCACCGCGACAACTACGTCAAGACAGCCGTTCTTGGACAGTTACGTCAGGCCGTCCCGGCGCCGGCCCTCGTCGAGGTCGGCCTGGCGCAACCAGGACCGGATCGTCGTGGCCGTGACCTTGAACTCCTCCTCTAGGATGGAGAGCGTCCGGCCCGCCCGAGCCAACTCCACCACGCGGGAACGGTACTCGACTGGGTAAGGGGGCTTCGCTTTCGCCATTGCGGAATCCTCTCCCGAAAGTGGAAAGGACTCCACCAAACCCGATCAACTCCAGAGGGTCCTGATGCTGTGCACGGGCGTCTCATCCGGAAAGCGCTTCGAGAAGACCGTCTCCTGGGCAGCTAGCGATCGCTCCACGGGAGCAACCGAGTCCCGCGTGGCCTTCGCGGCCTGTTCCTCGTCGGCGAAGAGCAGGGGGCGGTTCGACCTCATCCATTCGTAGCGCTCCCGCTGGCGTGAAAACGCTTTCGCAGCAGGCCCTTCCCAAGATCCTGCGTACTCAGTCGACTGGCGATCCTCTCAGAGGCCCGCCCATCCCCGTAGGGATTGCCCTTGCCCCTCAATGATTCGCGAAACTCGGACGATATCGCGCGTGCAACAGCCCTCCCTATACCGGTTCGCTCGCACGCGACATCGATGACGTTCTGGCCACGAACACGTCCATCCTGCCGTGACCCCACGTTGACCACCGGAAGGTCGAACGAAGCTGCCTCGATGATTCCGCTGGAGGAATTCCCCACCATAGCGGCAGCCCGGGCCATGATGGAGAAATATCGTTTAGACCCTAGGCTCTCCACGCTTCGCGCGGGTCTGCCCTTCGACACGAATTCGGCGATCCGGGCCCTAATCTCCCTTCCCCCCGTGTCCCCATTCGGCATGGTAATCAGCGCCGGCTTACCCGACTCGAGGATGGCCGCAAACACCTCTTCGACCTGAGCACCCGCCGCTTTGTGCTCCAGCGTCGCTGGATGAAAGGTGACGAGCAGGAATCCCCTGGTGGGAAGTGACATGCCACAGAATGACTCCAACTCGGCTACCGGAACAGGACTGAAGGAACGAAGCGAGTCGATCGCGGGCGCGCCGGACACCGTCACCCGCCATGGCTCCTCTCCCATTTGTATGACCCGGCGCGCGTACTCGTCCGTTGCCGTGAAGTGGAGATGGCTCAACTTGGTCAGGGAGTGGCGGAGGCACTCGTCAATCGCTCCCTCGGTGCTCTCCCCTCCATGGATGTGGGCCACAGGAATGTTGAAGGGTAGCGCCGCGAGTGCCGCCGCGTGCATCTCGAACCGATCTCCCAGCACGACGAGAATGTCTGGCGCCGAGCGCGCGTAGGCCTGCGCGAATCCAATCGTCCCCAGCCCCATCGACTTGGCGATCCCCTCAGGAGAGTCCGAGGAGAGGAGCATCTCGATCCGTTCGGCGATCGCGAACCCATCCCGCTCAATCTCTCGGACCCCGAAGCCGAACTCACGGGACAGATGGGTACCGGAGACAAAGAGGCGGAGTTCAAGGTCGTCGCTCGAGTGGATCGCCTCGAGGACCGACCGGTAGATCCCGTAGTCCGCACGCGACGTCGTGACCAAGCCAATCGTTCTCACTCGAGCATCTCGAATCGGACCGGCTCACCCTCCCGGATCGCCGATCGGGTTCGTCGCCCGATGAGAAGCGACGCCCGATCCGGTCCGATACCACCCCCGGGGCGACGGGCGACAAGCATCGCCTCATCGATTCTGGCTCCGGCTGGGATGTCGTGAGCGGCGACCATACTCCTGCGTGCGACCTGCGCCGTGTTCGCCTCCGACGCTGCGGGCTGTTTCGCGCCGTCACCCATCGCGCTCTCGATTCTCCGGATCCCGGACACCAAGGACCGAAGTTCCAGCGGCTCTGCCGACGCAGCATGATCAGGGCCGGGCATGGATCGGTCGAGAGTGAAGTGCTTCTCGATGATGGATGCTCCCATCGCCACCGCTGCGAGCGAAACCTCGATTCCCACGGTGTGGTCCGAGTATCCCACGCACAGCCCGAAGGCGTCTTTCATTGTTTGCATCGCACGAAGGTTCACATCCGCCGGGTCGGCTGGATAGTTGCTCACGCACTGAAGCAGCGCGAGTGGCGCGTGTGACACTCGTTCGATGGCGTCCACCGCCGTCGCAACCTCGGGGAGCGTTGACATCCCAGTCGACAGAATGACCGGTAGATTCTTCCTGCCCACGTGGCGGAGCAGCGGAGTGTTGGTGATTTCCCCCGACGGCATCTTGAATGCAGGCACACCCAAAGCCTCCAGCAGGTCCGCACTCTCCTCATCGAACGGGGTCGACAGGAAGACGATTCCCACCTGTGCGCAGTGCCCCACCAGTCTCGCGTGCGCTCTCTCATCGAGTTCCAGGCGACGGAGCATGTCGAACTGGGACTCTTTCATGCCGACGTTCCTCTTCTGGTAGTCGGCCATCGGAGCGGCTCGCGTGAGAAGTCTCTCAGCCTTGAAAGACTGGAACTTGACAGCATCCGCACCGGCGGCGACCGCCGCATCGATCAGCCGAATACCCGTATCAACCGAGCCGTTGTGATTGACTCCAGCCTCCGCTATTACGAAACAGGGTCGGCTTGGGGAAATCACCCTCCCGCCTATTGCCATCTCGTGCGGAGGCCGAGTTGCGACCAAGGCTCTGACCACGTCGATGTCATTCGAAACGTCCACATCTACGGAATACTCGGGAGGCATGACGTATCCGTGAGTGGTCGCAGTCAGGAAGCCTTCGCCACGGATCTGGCCGGGAGCAGCCACGTACACTGCACCGTTGAGGCGATATCGAGCCGATGCGAGTTGTCGCCGATGGACCCTCGAACCCGCCAGCGTTGGCCTGAGGATGCCATCGCGGTCCATCGAGAATGTCCACTCGATGGGATGCTCGGCCTCGCAGACAGACACGACCGGTGTTCGCTGCTGGGCGAAAAGGGCAAGGGCACCGAGAATATGGGCCGGGTTCGTCAAGGGGCTCGTTGGCTGCAACAGGGCAACAGCCTCAAACTCTCCCCCAGCGGCTTCGAGGGCATGGCGGACGACGTCGATGGTGCTGGCCTCGTCGCTTGCGAGTTCACCGGGACGTACGAATGGCACCTCCGCACCCCAGGTGCGAGCTGCTTCCGCAATCTCGCAATCGTCGGTGGAGCAGATGACTCGACTCCCGCCACCCAGAACTCCTGCTGCAAGGCGCGCTGTACGGGCGGCCCTTCCCACGAGAGGTATGCCTGCAATGGTGGTCAGGTTCTTGCGGGGGAGCCCTTTGGAGCCGCCTCTTGCTGGAATCACGAACAGCACTTTCAAGGCCGCACCTCCGACCGCACGTCGCGGAGTGATCTGTACTGCGCCGGGAAGGGTGTCAGAGAGCCCTCGCCATGCATCCGACCACGCATCCCTTGACCTGACCCGAGCCCTTCCTCAAGGATTGGTTAGACCGCTGGGCGACCAGGGTGTCCTCGCCCATGCACTCCGGGAAGTACACGGTGGTGCGGGCACTCCCCGTCATCTCGCCAACTTCCGGCCAATTTCCGATGGCTCATCCCCTTGGTGACGCAGTTGGAGTGTCTTCTGATCTAGGTTCAGTGCACGTGCATTGGTTGCCGCCTTCTTGATTCGTTGGGGAGTACGGGCTGACCGATCCCCTCATTCCCACGGTCATGGGACTGGGTAAGTTGTATACGTTTCGCGGGGTTGGGATCATGGTGCGGGGCCCATGCGAACCCAATCGATCCGGCCCCGCCGCGTGCACGCCTTCGTCTCCTCGATCTTCGACCACGACCTTTACGAGAAGCGCGTGGCTTCCCTCGCCGACGCCACGGTGGGTGCCCTCCAGGGCGCGCGGCTCGCCGTGGGTGCCCTTGGCCGGGCATTGGCGATCGCGAAGGACCTGGACGCGAAGCACGCCATCAAGCAGGTGGACCGGCTCTTTTCGAACACAGGCGTGGACGTCTGGGGGCTCTTCGCGAACTGGGTCCCTTTCGTCCTTGGGGCGCGGCCCGAGATCATGGTGGCACTCGACTGGACGGACTTCGACCAGGACAACCAGTCCACGATCGCGCTGTACCTGGTCACCAAGCACGGACGGGCCACGCCGCTCATGTGGAAGTCGGTCATGAAGTCGGAGTTGAAGGACTGGCGGAACGAGCATGAGGACGCGCTGCTCGAGCGCTTCCGCGAGGTGGTTCCGACCAGCACCAGGGTCACGTTGCTCGCAGATCGTGGCTTCGGCGATCACAAGCTCTACGAACTCCTCCAGGGCCAGCTCGGCTTCGACTTCATCATCCGGTTCCGCGGGATCATCCAGGTCACGGACGAGAAGGGCGAGACCCGGGCGGCGAAGGACTGGGTGCCCGACACCGGCAGGCCGAAGACGATCAAGAATGCCCGCGTCACCCAGATCCAGCGCACGGTGGCAGCGGTCGTGTGCGTGCACGCCAAGGGCATGGCCGATCCGTGGCACCTCGCGACGAGCCGCGGCGACAAGTCCGGGGCCGACATCGTGAAGGGGTACGGTCGTCGTTTCTCGATAGAGGAGACTTTCCGCGACTTGAAGAACCTTCGCTTCGGCATGGGGCTCACCGACACGAGGATCTCGTCGCCGGAGCGCCGCGACCGCATCCTGCTCGTCGGCGCCATCGCGGCCTCGCTGCTGACCCTGCTCGGTGCAGCCGGGGAGGCGCTCGGCCTCGACAGGAAGATGAAGGCGAACACCGTGAAGACCCGCACGCACTCTCTGCTCAACCAGGGGCTCTTCTACTTCGACTGCCTGCTCAACATGCGGGACGAGCGCGCCAGGCCCCTCATGCAGCGCTTCGATGAACTCCTTCGTCAGCACGCTGCCACCCGCGAGATCTTTGGACTCATCTGAATGAGGGGATACCTCAGGAGTACGGGTCCACCGATTCGGAGACGGCCGTTGCGGTGAAGCACCGATCATTTACCCACATCACTGTAGACGGTCACCGGGGAAATACCTGATCATTTATGCGACGTTGCGGATGTCGAGCTCCGAAAGCCGAAATTGGGGTCACGGCATTCGCCGTGACCCCAATTCTTACTTCGGTTCAGCCGACCTCGCAGCGATTACTGAATCACGAAGGGCACGCTTCCGAACGAGTCGTATCGGGCGTTCAGGGTGGCGCTATAGGTCGTCCCGTTTCCGGTCTTCACGTAGACCACTACACTGTAGCTGCCAGCCACCATGTTGGTCGCCGTCCATGTATTGCTAGTACCGTATGGTTGGACAGTCGTTATTACCGATCCAGTCGCGGTCGACCGTTGGACCCAGAACATGTATTGGTAAGCCCCGGCGGGCAGGGTTTGGGACGCAGACCCCGAAGCAGTAAACACGATCGGCTGCGTGGCCGGAGACGTCTTGTTGGCAACCACCGAGACTCCCGTCGCTGGCGGATAGGTGATGACGTACGGCACCGCGGTCGACGTGAACTGCGCGGCCCATCCGGAGTTGGCGGTCGAAACCTCCACGGTCACCGAGTAGGTTCCGCCGAGCATGGCGCTCGACGTGAACGAGGCCGAAGTGCTCCAGCCCTGCAACTCCGTCGCCCCGTTCATGAACCGGTACCTGTACGCACCTGCGGGCAGGCCCGCCGGCTGCACGTTGCTGGCCGCGAAGGTCACGGAAGCTCCGTAGACTGCCGTCCCAGCGGGAGTGGCCGTGAGAGTCACCCCTGTAGCCACCGGGTAATTGACCTCGTACGGCACCGTGTTCGACGTCGCCTGGGCCGTCCAACCGGAAGCGGCGGTCGAAGCTTCGACCGTCACCGAGTAGGTCCCGGCGGCGAGCGTCGTGCTCGTGAACGTGGGTGACGTGCTCCAGTTCTGCAACGGCGTCAGCCCGTTCATGAACCGGTAGTAGTACGCAGTCACAGGGAGCCCCGCTGGGAGTACGCCGCTCGCCGTGAAGGTGACGGACGCTCCGAATGCAGCGGTCCCAGCGGGGAGTACTGAAAGGCTAACCGCCGTCGCTGCCGGATACGTGATGACGTACGGCACCGCGGTAGATGTCACCTGAGCGGTCCACGATGAACTGGCGGTCGACACCTCGACCGTCACGGAGTAGTTCCCGCCTGCCAGCGTGGTCGAAGTGAACGTCGCGGAGTTGCTCCAGTTCTGCAGCACCGTCACTCCGTTCATGAACCGGTAGTAGTACGCACCCGAAGGGAGCCCGGTCGGGAGTACGCCGCTCGCCGTAAAGGTCACGGACGTACCGTAGACGGCCGTCGCGGCAGGGAGAACCGACAGGCTCACCGCCGTCGCCGCAGGATAGGCGATGACATACGCCACCGCCGCCGACGTCGCCTGCGCAGCCCACCCCGAGGCCTGCGTCGACACCTCGACCGTCACCGAGTAGGTCCCGAGGGGAAGCGTGGAACTCGTGAACGTGGCCGAGGTGTTCCAGTCCCGTAGCACCGACGCCCCGTTCATGAACCGGTAGTAGTACGACCCTGCCGGCAGCCCCGCCGGAGTAACGCTGCTTGCCGTGAAGGTCACCGAGTCTCCGGGGGCTGCCGACCCGGCCGGGAAGGCCGTGAGGTTCACCGCCGTCGCCGTAGGGTAGTTGATGACGTACGGTACCGCCGTCGATGTCGCTTGCGCGGCCCAGCTCGCGGCTGCGGTCGAGACCTCCACCGTCACCGAATAGGTCCCGCGAGCAAGCGTGCTGGTCGTGAGCGTGTTCGAGGTGCTCCAGTTCTGCAG
>CAIVAR010000146.1 GCA_903904005.1 uncultured Anaeromyxobacter sp. | reverse complement strand
GCCTTCCGGTGAGCTCGACGAGCCGTTCCGCCTCCTCCTCGAGCCGGACCTGCTCGTCCCCCGCCTGCCGGGCCGCCACCTCGGCCGCGGTGCGGGCCGCCTGGGCGGCGCCGACGTCGGGGCGGGTGGCTCCGGCGAGCGCGGCGTCGAGATCGGCGAGCCGCTTCCGGGCGGCGAACGCCGCCGACTCGCGCCCCTGGATGGACAGGGCGAGCGCCTTCCGGTCGGTCTCGGCGAGGAGCGCTCCCTCGCAGCCGGCGATGCCGGAGAAGCCGGCAGCGGCGCAGCCCTCGTCGGCGCGGGCCCGGGCCTCCGTGGCCGCCGTGACGGCCCGATCCCGGGCACCCTCGGCGGCGGAGAGATGCGCCCCCGCCTCGGCCAGCCCGGAAGTCGCGCCCTGGTGGGCCGTCCGTACCGCCGCCGCGCGGGCCTCGCGTGCCTTCAGATCTTCCCGGACCTTCCGCAGCTCCTCCGCGGCACCGGGACCGACGCCCAGCGCCTGGAGCCGGCCCCGCAGCTCGTCGCGGGTCGCCTCGGAACGGCCGGTCGCCTGGCGAGCCTGGGCCAGCGCTGCGTCGGCCTCGTCGCGACGGGCGCGGCAGGCCGCGACGTCCAGGCGGGCTGAAGCGATCTCCTTCTCGAGCGCCGCGATGCGCAGGGCGGCCTTGCCGGCCTCCTCGCGGGCCCGGGTGGCCTGGGCGAACGCCTCGCGCAGCACCGGCACCGCCCGCCCCTCCTCGGCGGCCGCCCGCCCGAGCCGTTCGCGGAGCTCGGCCAGCAGCGCCGACCCGCTCGCCCGCGCGCTCTCCGCCGCGGCCGCCTTGCCCTCGAGCGCCGAGGCCGTGGCCCGGGCCTGGTCGACCTCCTTCTCGTCGGGGATGTGCCCCTCGGCGGTCGCCGGGGCCGGGTGGCTCGTCGAGCCGCAGACCGGGCAGGGCTGCCCGCCGTGGAGCGCCGTCCGCGCGAGCCAGGCCGCGAGACGTCCCTCCCGCGCCGCGTGGAGCGCGTCGGCGCTCCGGACCGCGGCCAAGGCGGCTTCCCGGGCGCCCCTGGCCAGGCGCTCGCCCTCGCCGACGCCCTTCACCTTCCGTTCTACCTCGGCGACGAGCGCGTCGCGGGCCTCCGCCGCCTGGAGCGCCCCCTCGACCGCGCCGACCTCTTCGACCCTCCGGGCCGCCTGCGCGGCGAGGGGCTTCAGCCCTTCCGCCTCGGCCTCGAGGACCAGCGGCCTCCGCTCCGCGGCGGAGAGCGCCGTGCTCGACTGCTCGGCTCCGGTGGCCGCCTGCGTCGCCTTCGCCGTCTCGACGGCGAGGGCGGCCTCGAGCTTCCGGAGCCGTTCCAGCTCGGGAAGCGCACGCTCCACCTCCTGGACCCGAATCGCGAGCCGGGCCCGCTCGGGCGCATCGGCCTCGGCGGCCGCCGCGTCGAGGGACGCCTTCTCGAGCCGGGCCCGGGCCTGCTCGACCGCCACCGCGCCCTCCTTCGCCTCCCGGTCGCGGCCGGCCGATTCGTCCGCCGCGCGCTGCGCCTGCACCAGCTTCTCGCGCACCCCCTCGGCCGCCGTGGCCCGCTCGAGCCGCCTCCGGTCGGTCTCGACGGCCACCGTCCCGGCGCGCGCCTGCGCGTCGGCGGTCCGGGCCATGTCCTGCTCGTCGAACCGGGTGGCGAGTTCCCGGGCCTGGGCGAGGACCTTCAGCGCGGCCTCGTCGGCCGCCCGCAGGAGGGTCACCCGCTCCGCCGTCTCGAGCGCCCGCGCCCGCGTCACGGCGAGCCGCTCGGCCACGGCCTCCGGCGTCCGCCCCGCGAGGAGTTCGTCGTGCCGCTCCCGGAGCTTCACGCCCGCGCTCTCGAGCTTCTTCTTCCGCTCGACGAGGAACTCCTCGACGTCGGCGTACCGCTCGGTCCCGAAGAGCTTCTTCAGGAGCTTCTCGCGATCGACGTCGCTGGCGCAGAGGAGGTTCTTGAAGTCACCCTGGGGAAGGAGCGCCACCTGGGTGAACTGACCGACGTCCATGCCCAGGATCGACGTGATCCGATCGGTGACGTGGGTCGCGCCGGTGGCCAGCGGCGCCTGCTCCCCGTCGCTCCACAGGCTGGCTGTCGCCGGCTCGGTCGTGGTCCCGACACCGCGCTTGCGGGGGCGGTGCCAATCCGGGGTCCGCTCCACCCGGTAGACGGCGTCGCCCATGCGGAAGCGGAAGACGACCCGGGTCTGGAGATCGGGCGCGGCCCGGTCGGCGCGGATCCGGTCGGCCTCGCGGGTGCCGGCGAGCTTGCCGAAGAGCGCGTAGGTGATGGCATCGAAGAGGGAGGTCTTCCCCGCACCCGTCGGACCGTGGATGAGGAACAGGTCGCTCCCGCCGAGCGCGGCGAAGTCGATCTCCTGCGTCCGCTCGTACGGCCCGAAGGCGGTGAGCGCCAGGTGAACGGGCCTCACGAGGCACGCTCCCGGGCGGCCACCGCGTCGACCGCCGCGGCGAAGCAGGCCGCCTCGGCATCGGTGGGGGGACTCCCGTTCACGTGCGAGAGGAAGGCGCGGAAGAGCGCCTGGTCGTCCCCCGCGGCGCCCGCGACCCGGGCCATGAACTCGGCCTCGCCGCCGGGGGCAGCGGCCGTCCGGCGCACGTTCATGACGTGGGGGAAGCGGGCCTGCAGCCGGGCGCGGGCATCGAAGACGTAGTCGGTGTCCTCGAGCGTGGCCTCGACGAGGTCGGCCTGGTGTCGGGCGAGGTCCGGGCGGGAGAGCAGGTCGGCGATCTTCCCCTGGATGCGGGCCAGGTCCCGTCGCTGCCCGAGCGGGATCCGCTCGACACGGGCGACGCCGCGGTCCACCTCGACGAGGAGTGCTCCCTTCTCGTGGGCCGACTCGGCGAAGGAGTACTTGAGGAGGGATCCCGAGTAGCGGACTGCCGGTGCGACCTCCTGGGGGCCGTGAAGGTGGCCGAGCGCGACGTAGTCGAACCCCGCGAGGGCCGAGGCCGGCACCGAGCCGGCCGTGCCCACCGAGATGGGGCGCTCGCTGTCGGGCGTCTCGATCGCTCCCTGGACGAAGGCGTGCGCCACGAGGACGGTGGGCAGATCGCGGCCGGCGGCGTCGGCGCGTGCCGCGGCCAGGATGCGCTCGGTCGCGGCGGCGTGGCCGCGGACCTCCTCGTCGCCGGTCATTCCCCGGACGACGTCGGGGTCGATGAAGGGCACGGCGTAGACGAACCCCTTCCCGGCCACGGGGATGGGCACCTGCACGCCCTCGAGGCCGCCGCGCAGGTGGACGCCGCTCGCCTCGAGGAGGCGGGAGCCGAAGGAGAGCCGCTCGGGCGAGTCGTGGTTTCCGGCGATGACGACGGCCGGGATGCCGAGCGCGGCGATCCGCACCAGGACGTCGTCGAGGAGCCTCACCGCGTCGGACGCGGGGACCGCCCGGTCGTACACGTCGCCGGCGACCACCAGCGCGTCGGGGCGGGTGTCGCGCAGCGCCACGAGGAGCTGCTCGAGGACCCAGGCCTGGTCGTCGAGAAGGGACGCGTCGAAGAAGCTCCGGCCGAGGTGCCAGTCGGAGGTGTGGAGGAGGCGGAGGGACATGGAAGCCCCAGTCTACGCGGGGGACGGACACGGGGCGGCCCAGCGGGCGATCGCCTCGCCCACCTTCCGGTCCCGGGTGGCCACGTAGACGTACTCGGTGTTGCGCAGGTGGCTCACCTTGCCGACCTTCTCCCCCTTGAGGTTGTGGATCCCGATCTGGGCCCCCACGTACCGCTTGAAGTCGCGCTCGATGACCACGACCTCGCCGCGGCAGGCGAGCATCTCCTCGAACTCGGCCCGGGAGAAATAGCCCTCGTTGTTGAAGGAGACGACCACGTGGGGCGCCCGGATGGAGGCGAGCAGCGCGCGCATGGCCGCCCCCGCGTTGGGCTTCGAGTTGAAGACGCTGGCCCGCTCCCGGCAGTCGACCCGCTTGCAGGCGATGCCGTAGACCTCGGGCTTGTCCCACAGAACGAGCGATTCCCAGACGTGGTAGTTGCCCAGGTACTTGTGCTGGTTGTACGGAGGATCGACGTAGCAGACGTCCGATTCCAACTGGGCGGCCGCCTCGAGCGCGTCGAGCTGGAGGGCCTGCCCCTTCCCGCTGGCGGCGCGCGGGAGCAGGTCGGGCACGCGCAGCTCGAGGTCGTTGTCGGCGCGCGCGGCCCACTTCTTGAGATAGGCCATCTGCACGCCGGTGGTGGAGTCGACCCGGTCGGCAGCCTCCATGAGCGACACGAGCAGGATGGCGGTGAGCTCGGGCGGAAGCCCCTTCCTGGCGATCTCCTCGCGGATCGCATCGACCCGGGCGCCGTTCCTCGGCTGGAAGAAGCGGCTCCGCTCGCAGAATGTCTGGGTGAAGTAGCCGGGGCGCGGCGGCAGCGCGTTCAGCTCGGCCACGAGCTTCGTGGCCGTGCGCAGGTGGTCCCCGGCGTCGGCCTGGACGTAGCAGGTGGCGAGCGTCGCGGCGTAGGCGTTGTGGTCGTTGGCGACGACCCGGTACCCGGAGCGCTTGAGCGCGTGGCCGACGCGCGAGGTCCCGGAGAACAGGTCGCAGACGGTTCCCGATCCCCGGATCCGCCCGATGGTGTCGACGAGGAGCGGGATGAGCAGCCGCTTCGAGCCGATGTACTTGATCACGCCCGGCGCCCCGCGCTCCCGCCCATGGCGTCAGACGTCGGCCTGATCGAGCTCCGTGTAGGCGTGGCGGAGCCAGGTCTTCACCCGTTGCCGCTCGAGGATTCCCAGGTTCACGCCGGCCTCGGCCGTGTTGTTGGCGGCCGCCCAGAAGCTGGCGCTGCGGGCGTCGATGCGGTTCATGAGCCCCTCCTGGAGCCGCCGCAGTGTCACGAAGCGGGCCCCCAGGTCGAGCGCGTGTCGCCGCTCCCCCGACTCGTCCAGGATCGCGAACTCGTCCCCGCGCACCTGGTTCAGGACGACGACGTAGCCGAGGCGGGAGCCGAACCGGTCGAGGAGGTTGCGCAGGAGGTCCACCGAGTCGCGCCCGGAATCCATCACGTGCCAGTACCGGAGCTCGATCCCGGCCTCGTCGTCCAGGTCGAGGACCGAGGAGTCCTCCATCCACCGCACCAGGGGTTCGTGGGACTGGGCGGCCAGGTCGACGAGGACCCGCCGCTCCGGATCCGCGGCAGCGGCCTCGACGATGGTGTCCAGGCTCTCATAGCGATCCACCACCACCGGCGACGCATACCCGGAGTAGAAGCGCATCAGCGCGCCGTGGGACTTGTCGGCGTCGAAGCCCAGGAACGGGATCTCCCGGTCGATGAAGTACTGCGCGAGCAGCCTCGCCACGAGCGACTTCCCGACGCCGCCCTTCTCTCCGCCGATCAGATGGATGCGTGCCATGGGTCGGGAACCTTACCACCGCTTCCCGTCGCCTGGCGCCTCTCCTCGACAGGGAATCCGTCGCCTACTCGGGCTCGTCGTAGCTCTCGCGGACCTCGACCTGCACGCCCTTCAGACCGGACGCCGCCCGGAGCGCGGCCGCGGCCGCGAGGGCATCGCCTCCCTCCGGGGCGAGGAAGAACCCGTAACCCGTCGACTCCGCGTAGAACTCCAGCGCCACGCCGGCTGCCCGCGCCGCGTTTCCCGCCTCGGCAGCGGAGGCCGCCCATCCCGTGATCGTCCCCGTGATCACCCCGAGCTGGCCCGAGCGGGTGTTCACCGCCACCGCACGGGTCTCCGCCCCGCCGACGGGCGCAGTGCCGGCTGGCTCCCGGTAGATGGCGTAGGGCCCCTTGACCTCGAGGAGGTCGGCCCCGGAGGCTCCGGCCGCGCTCAGGCGGGGCGCGACCGGCGCGGACCGCGGCACCTCGGTGGCCCGGACGCCGAGGACCACCCGGTACTCCTGGCCCGAGCTCCGGAACGTCGCGCCCTTCGGCGCCGCCGCCACGGCCTGCGCGCGCGGGCTCGCCAGCGCGCTCACCTTCGACTGGCCGGCCGTGGCCGAGGGAAGGGCGAGGAGCCCGGCGAGCAGCGCCAGCGTCGAGATTCGGGTTCTCATGAGCATTCCTCCTCAGTGTCCGAGGACACGGATCTTCCACTGGTCGAGCGTGCCGACGTCGCTGGCGCGACCGTCCACGATCTTCACCGTCCACTGGCCAGCCGAGGGCTCGCCGTAGAACAGGTTGGACACCGCCATCATCTGGAGCCCGGGCGCCGCCGCGAACCCGTTGCGGATGTTGAGCAGGATGCTCCTCGTGCCCGACGGGCTCGTGAGCTCGATCCCCAGGTCGCCGGGCTGGGGATGGGTGATGGTCACCTCGATCTGGACCGCCTCGATCGTGAGCGACCGGGGCACGGTCAGCGTGCTCCCGGCACCGACCGAGCTGTCGTCGGGGATGCCCAGGGCGAGCGGCGTGGCGCTGGCGGTCCAGCCCGTGTCGGTGAAGGCGCCTAGCGAATTGGCGGTGTAGGTGCGCGCGTACGTCACGGCGGCATCCACGTCCACCGCGCCGAACCCGTACCAGTTGTGAAACCACCTCCCGACGGCGTTCTGCGTCCAGGGAAGCTCCGCGGTGTACGGGCCGTTCGAGAGCGTGGCGACGACCGGCGCGATGGCGGCGTCCACCTTGCGCGCGGTCGTGGCCAGGATGTGCTTCACGTCCCGCCAGGTCAGGTCGGGGCGCGCGTCGAGCAGGAGCGCGATGGCCCCCACGGCCGCCGGAGCTGCCGAGGAGGTGCCGTTGAACGAGTTGGCGTAGTCGCACAGCGGGTTGGGCGGACCTCCTGCGTTGAAGGCGCTCAGGGTCGCCCCCGTTCGCGCGTAGCCATTCACGCATCCGGTCCGGTCGGTGGTGACCATCGCGGCCTCGTACCGGTACGGCGCGAGGTCCGGGCCCGCGGTGGCCACGTTGGCCCCGCCGCCGCCACCGGGCGCGCTCACCCAGATCGAGGCGCCCGCCGACGAGTAGGCGGCCTTCCAGCCGTTCGCCGCCAGCGCCCCGACCGCCATGTTGTAGAAGATCGAGACCCGGCCATCCATGTTGACGTTCTGGCAGGAGGTGCCGAGCGCGACGGCGTCGGTGCAGATCGCCGCCCCGTAGGACTGGAACCCGTTGCCCGCGGCCCGGACGTAGACGGCTCCGAGGCCCGAGCGGAGGTTCGCCACCCCCGAGGCGTACTGGGCCTCCAGGGCCGGGTCGATGATGACTGGGCTCGTGGAACTGCTTCCGAAGCTCTGGTTGAAGATCCAGACGTCGTTGGAGGTGGGATTCGACGAGGACCCACCGAGCGACTTCACGTAGTTCACCAGGGTCTGCTTCGCGAGGTAGTTGTAGCCGTTGAGCGCCACGCCCGGGGCGGCGCCCATTCCCCCCAGGTGGTTGCCGTAGACCATCCCGATGATCCCGGTCACGCTCGTCCCGTGATCCCCGCCGTCGGAGTCGGCAGGCGGGGTCGGATCGCTCGTGTCGTTCACGTAGTTCCACGACCCCGGCACGATGTTGGCGGCCAGGTCCGGGTGCCCGATCTCGAGCCCCGAGTCGACCACGGCCACCTTGACCCCCTTCCCGGTGAGGCCGAGTCCGTGGGCGCCGGAGAGCTTCATGTCCTCGCCGGCCACGCCACCGACGTCGGCATAGGCCTTCTGCCCGGTGTTCGAGAGGTACCACTCCGCTGCGGCGAGCGGGTCGTTCGACAGGGCGACCCCGATGGCCGGACCGCGCACCACCCGGAGCGCCGCCGCGCCCTGCTGGCCACCGAAGGTCGCGGTGACCGACCCGGTTCCTCCCACCCGGGCGGCCGAAGGCGCGGAGGTCACGCCTCCCGCCGTGACGTCCACCTGACCCTGCGCGGAGGTCGTCCACGTCGCCTGCGGCGTGACGTCGACGATCGTCGCGTCGGAGTAGGTCGCGCGTGCGGCGAGCGGGACGGTCGCGCCGCCGGCGGTCAGGTCGGTTGCGGCCGGGGTCACCGCCAGTGACACCAGGGCCGGACCGCCGCCACCGCCTCCACCCCCACACGCAGAGGCACCGAGGGCGAGAGCCATCGAGATCGGGATGACGATCCACCGCGCCATGTTCCTGCCTCCTCGGTCGAAATGCAGGAAGGCGGCTCTCGCCGCCTCCCGTCGCTACCCGTCTGTGGGTGCGTGGGCTACGCCTTCCGCTTCTCGTCCACTTCCTTGGCGAGCTCGGCGAGCTTCGGGTCCTCGACCTTGGCCTCGTCGGCCTTCTTCTCGTCGGTGGCCTTGCCGGTCATGTGGGCGGCGCCGGGGGCCCAGCCGGGCGTGATGGTCGCGCCCAGGTCCTGGGCGGAGCGGCTGAACACACCGGACAGTCCGCCGACGACCGTCTTCGCGGTCAGGTAGAGGCCGATGAAGGGGAGGAAGACCACCATGAGGCCGCCCAGCACCGGCATGAGTCCCAGGGCCGCCGCGGTGGGAACCTTCACGTAGTGCTCGGAGGCGGCGCCGGGGAGCTTCTGGCCGTCGCGGGCGATGGGGAAGATCTCCCAGTTGCTCTTGGAGAGGTAGTACCCGCCCTGCACTGCGCTGCCGCCGTTGATGGTCTTCATGGTCTGTTCTCCCTTTCTGAAGAGGAGTCTGCTCCTTCGGGCGGCCCTCCGATATTGGGAGAGATCCCGAGCCTGCGGACATTGATTCCGGTCCCGACAACCGGAAACCACCCGAACCCGGATGGGGCGTCGGGTGGTCTCGGCCGGCCGAACCGGCCCAGGCCCGCGAAATGACTAGGTCCTGAGGAAGCTGTGGGTGAGGGCCTTCCACTGGGCATCGGAGAGGAGGGTGTCGGGGGAGCCGATGAGCTCGCCACCGTCGGCGGCTGCCATGCCGAGCTGGTCCTCGTAGAACCGCTCGAGCCGGTCGCCCTCGGCGCGCAGCCAGCTGCGGGCCGCCTCGCCGAACGGCAGGCTCTTCCACTCCTGGTTGGCCGGCTCGATGGCGAACAGCCACCCGCTTCCGTAGTTCTCGCTCTTCGCGAGCGTCGGCTCCCGCATCACCTCGGCGTTCACCGCCACGATGCGCCCCGTCGTCGGCGCCGCCACCTGCACCTGCCGCTCGCCGCAGGAGAGCGTCGCCACCGGCTCCCCCGCCTTCACCAGCTGTCCTTCGCGCGGCATCGCAACCGCCACCGTCCACGGCAGGATCCGCTGCGCCAGGTCGTCGAGCCCCACCTTGAGCGCGTTGCCTTCCGCCTTCATCCAGGTGTGCCCCGGCGCGTAGGCCAGCCCGCCGCGGAAGCGCATCCGTCCCGCCGACCGGTACCCTTCCATCCACATCTTCGCCGTCTTGAACACCTTCCCCGCTCCCAGCGCCAGCAGCACCGGTGCCAGCAGCGCGAGCGCGATGACGAGGACGATTCCCATCCGTGCGGCCAGGCCGGCGACGAAGACTCCGATGGTCGTCAGGGTGTCGATGAATGCGGTCATGGCGGTCTCCTCACTCCTGCGTCCGGAAGAACTCCCGTGCGATCTCGTCCCAGTGCTCCGCGTCCAGCTCCCGGGCCATCCCGTGCACCGGCGCGCCGCCGTCGTGCATCGCAGGCGCGAGCGCCATCTCCGGCGCCAGCCTCATGGTGAGCCGACGCCCCTGCTCCTCCACCCACTCCCGCGCCGCCTCGCCCGTCAGCAGCTGCGCCGCGTTGCGCGCCCACCGCGACGGTCGGACCTTGAAGAGCCATCCGTCTCCGTACGGCGCCGACCCGTCACGCGCCGCGTTGGTCGCCACCACCTCGCCGTCCACCGGCGAGAGCAGCCCTACGTGCCTGCCGCCTGCCTCCAGCATCACCGCAGAGGCGCCCTGCTCCACCAGGCTGCCCGGTGCGGGAAGCGCGATCCCATCCAGGGCTCCGACCATCCGGTGCCCGAGGTCGTCGAGGCCGACCGCCACGGTTCCGTCCTCCTCCATCCGCGCCCAGGTGTGGCCGGGGTGCAGCGCCACGTCGGCGGGAACCTGGAACCAGCCCGCGGTGACCGCCCGGGGCAGCTCGACCGCCTTGGCGACCACGGCCTTGGCTGCTTCCTTCCCACCGTGGATGAAGCGCCAGAACCCGACGAAGAGGATGAGGTAGGCGACTGCGAGCCCGTACTCGACGAGCTTGGCGGAGTAGCCGTTGAGGAATTCGTTTCCGTGCATGGTGGACCCTGGTGAGGCGTGTGAGGCGGGTGAGACGGGTGTTACGGGATGCGGTTCAGGAAGGCGACGACGACGAGTCCGAGAACTGCGAAGGCGGTGGCGGCGATCATGACGTGCTCCTTTCACATGGGAGCTTTCGCAACAGTTGGGCCAACTCCGGCCTCCGCGACGCGGGTCCGAAATCGGTCCGGATTGCGGCCGGTTGCACCGCAGGCCCGCCGCGAGGGCGCGAACCGTTGAGAAAATGGTCGGTGAGCTTCCCCACGCGTTCCGACGCCCGGATCAGCGCCAACCCTCCGGGATACAGGCCGGATCTTCCGAAACCGGCCCCTTGTCACGTTTCTCACCGACCCGCTGGATATTCCGACACCCGGAAGGGTCAGTCCCTCTTCCTGCG
>CAIVAR010000145.1 GCA_903904005.1 uncultured Anaeromyxobacter sp. | reverse complement strand
CGTTCCGAAGGTCATCGTCCTCGACAACCTCAAGGAGGGCGTCATCGACGCGGAGATCCACGACCCGGTGCTGAACCACGTGTACCAGGACCTGCTCGCGCACTACGGCGTCGTGGCGCTGCCAGCGCGGGTTCGCCACCCGGATCGCAAGGGCAAGGTGGAAAGCGGCGTGGGGCACGCCCAGGGGACACCGCTCAAGGGCAAGAGGTTCGAGAGCATCGAGGAGGCGCAGGCGTACCTCGACCGCTGGGAGCACCGCTGGGCCGACACGCGCATCCACGGCACCACGAAGCGACAGGTTGCCGCGATGTTCGCGGAGGAGCGGCCTGCGCTCACGCCTCTGCCCGTGGAGCCGTTCCGCTACTACGCGTTCGGTACACGCACCGTACACCTCGACGGATTCATCGAGGTGGAGGCGGCCTATTACGCGCCGCCGCCCGGCTACATCGGGCGGGAACTCCAGGCGCAGTGGGACGGGCGCGTGGTTCGGATCATCGATCCGAAGACCGGTCAGCTCCTGCGCGAGCACCTGCGCCGCGAGCGGGGGCGGAGGGCGATCCTTCCCGAGGACCGGCCGCGCCGGACGCCACAGAGCACGCTGGAGTTGCTCGGCCGAGCCAGCCGGGCTGGCCGGAGTATCGGCGCCGTCGCTGAGCACATCCACCAAGCCAACGGCGAGCCCGGCCTGCGCCGCGTCCTGGGGCTCCTCTCGCTCGCGAAGAAGCACGGACCCGCCACCGTGGACGACGCGTGCGCTGCGGCACTCGAGATGGGCGTGCCGAACTACCGGTTCGTGAAGCGATACGTGGATCGGGGCTTCCCGCTGCGGCTCGGGCTTCGCCAGGTCGACCCCCTCATCCGGCAGCTCACCGAGTACCGCGACGTCGTCCAACGCATGACCAGGAGCCCTGAATGAACCTCACCGAGATCACCCGAGCCATGCGAAAGCTGCGCGTCTCGGGCATGGCAGCCACTCTGGAAACCCGCATCGTGCAGGCCCAGGCCGATCACTGGCCACCGCTCGACTTCGTCTCCGCGCTCGTGCAGGACGAGCTGCAGCGACGCCAGGACCGGCTCCTCGAGCGGCGCGTGAAGCAAGCCGGCTTCCGCGACGTCGGCAAGACGCTCGACACCTTCGACTTCGACTTCAACCGCAAGCTCGACCGTCGCCTCGTCTTCGAACTCGCCGCCGGCCACTTCATCGCGAACCACGAGGACGCCCTCTTCCTCGGACCGCCGGGCACGGGCAAGAGCCACCTCGCCCAGGCCATCGGCCACGCCGCCATCCAGCAAGGACATCAGGTCGTCTACCGCGAGGCCCACGCGCTGCTGGAAGAACTCGCCGAGGCCACCGTCGACGGCACGCGGAAGGAGCGCTTCGCCGTGCTCGCCACCGTCTGCGGGTACCGGCGCATGCCGATCACCGATTCCGGAGCAAGCCGATCACTCATTCCGGCGGAAGCCGATCACCGATTCCGGAGCAAGCCGATCGCTGAACGCCTGATCGGGTAGTGAGCCT
>CAIVAR010000144.1 GCA_903904005.1 uncultured Anaeromyxobacter sp. | reverse complement strand
CGAGGGCGGCGCCCGCCGCGACCACGAGGGCCGAGAGGGCGCCGAGGAGAAGGATGGTCTTCAGCTGGTTCATCGTGCTTCCTCCGTGTCCGGCGTTCCGGTGCCGGCAGGAGGAAGCTAGTCTCTGCCCGCGCCCAGGCCATTACGAAATGTCGCACGATCCATTAGCTTGAAACTAAGTCTTGCCCGGCCGGGCCGGACGCTCGCCGATGCGCTGCGCGATGGCCGCCACGGCGGGGTGGCGCAGGCGACGCTCCACGGTGATGGCATGGAAGCGCTCGCGCACCTCCTCGGTGCGCCCCACCGGCGCGACGCCGTACTGGGTGCAGACCTCCTTCTCGATCAGGGCGGGCACGACGAAGACCCCCATCCCGCGCGCGCCGAAGGCCTTGAGCAGCGCGCCGTCGTCGAACTCCCCGACCACCTGGGGCTTCACGCCACGTGACTCGAACCAGGGGTCGAGCGCCTGGCGCAGGGCGGTGCCCACGGTGGGCAGGAGCACCGGGGCGCCGTCGAGCGAGGCCGGGAAGCCCTTGCGCAGGTGGACGAGGGCGGGCGCCGCGAGGAAGACCACCCCGCACTCGGCGAGCAGGTGGGCGAAGGCCTTCACCCGCACCGACTCCGGGGCGGGGCGGTCGGAGAGCACCACGTCGAGCTCGTGCAGCGCCAGGGCGGCGAGGAGCGTGGGCAGGGGCCCCTCCCGGCAGACGAGGTGCAGGTCCTTCACGGCGTCGACCGCGGCCTGGAGCATCCGCTCCGCCACCAGCTTGGGGATGACGTCGACCACGCCCACCGAGAGGGTCATCCGCTCCCGGCTGGGGACGCCCTTCATGGCCTGCTGCAGCTCGCGACCGGTCCGGAAGATCTCGTCGGCATAGCGCTGGACGGTGCGCCCGACGTCGGTGAGCACGAGCCCCCGCCCCCGCCGCTCGAGGAGCGGGTGGCCGAGGGAGGCCTCCAGCGTCTTCAGCTGGTTCGAGATGGTGGGCTGGGAGAGGCGCAGCTCCTCGCTGGCGCGGGCGATGCTCCCGGTGCGGGCGACGACCCAGAAGTAGTGGAGGTGGTGGTAGTTGAGCCATTCCATGACATTCATTTTACCGAATGATGGCTGCGAAACTATCTCATTTTATGCGCTCCACCGGATGCTTAGGGATCCGGGGCGCCGGCCTCCGCCGGCCGCCTGGAGACGACGAGATGACCCCGAAGACCCGCTTCCACCTCGGCTACGCCCTGCTGGCGCTGCTCGGCATCCTGGTCGCCAACGACCTGTGGATGCGCACCCGCGCCGTGGCCAACCTCCCCTACAGCGAGTTCCAGCGGCTGGTGTCCGAGAAGAAGGTGCGGGAGGTCTGGATCTCCCAGGACGCCATCGTCGGCGAGCTCGCCGAGCCGCTCCCGGGCGGGCAGAAGCGCTTCGCCACCACCCGCGTGGACCGGGACCTGGCCGCCGACCTGGCCGACGGCGACGTGAAGTTCTCCGGGCGCGTCGAGTCGAACTTCCTGCCCACCCTGCTGTCCTGGGTCGTTCCGGCGCTGGTCTTCTTCGGGATCTGGATGTTCCTGGCACGGCGGATGGGGCAGAAGCTGGGCGGCGGCGCCGGGCTGATGGCCATCGGCAAGAGCAAGGCCAAGGTCCTCGTCGAGGCCGACACCGGCGTCACCTTCGCCGAGGTGGCCGGCGTCGACGAGGCCAAGGAGGAGCTGCAGGAGGTGGTGCGCTTCCTGCGCGATCCGAAGGAGCACGGCCGGCTCGGCGCGCGCATGCCGAAGGGGGTCCTCCTCGTCGGCCCGCCGGGAACCGGCAAGACGCTCCTCGCGCGGGCGGTGGCCGGCGAGGCCAAGGTGCCTTTCTTCAGCATCGGCGGCTCGGAGTTCGTGGAGATGTTCGTGGGCGTGGGCGCGGCCCGCGTGCGCGACCTCTTCGAGCAGGCCCGGGCCAAGGCCCCCTGCATCATCTTCGTGGACGAGCTCGACGCGCTCGGCCGCGCCCGCGGCGCCGCCGGCGTGATGGGCGGCCACGACGAGAAGGAGCAGACCCTGAACCAGCTGCTCGTGGAGCTCGACGGCTTCGACCCCACGAGCGGGATCGTGCTGCTCGCGGCGACCAACCGGCCCGAGGTCCTCGACCCCGCGCTCCTGCGGGCCGGACGCTTCGACCGGCAGGTGCTGGTGGACCGGCCCGACCGGGCCGGGCGCGCCCAGATCCTCGCCGTCTACCTGGGACGGGTGCGGGCCGATGCCAGCGTGAAGGTGGAAGGCCTGGCCGGCCTCACGCCCGGCTTCACCGGGGCCGACCTGGCCAACCTCGTCAACGAGGCGACCCTGCTCGCCACCCGCCGCGGCGCCGCGCAGGTGACCCAGGAGGACTTCCACGCCGCCCTCGAGCGCATCGTCGCCGGCCTGGAGCGGCGCACCCGGCTCCTCGGGACGCGCGAGCGGGAGATCGTGGCCCACCACGAGATGGGGCACGCGCTGGTGGCCGCCTCGCTCCCGGACGCCGACCCGGTGCACAAGATCTCCATCGTGCCGCGCGGCCTCGGCGCGCTCGGCTACACGATGCAGCGCCCGTCGGAGGACCGGCACCTCATGACCCAGGCCCAGCTCGAGGCGCGCCTCGCCGTGCTCATGGGCGGCCGGGCCGCCGAGGAGCTCGTCTTCGGCCACCGCTCCACCGGGGCCGCCGACGACCTCGCCCGGGCCACCGAGATGGCCCGTGCCATGGCCGCCCGCTACGGCATGGTCCCCGGCCTGGGGGCCGTCTCCTACGAGTCCGGACAGGAAAGCCTGCTGGGGATCCCCGGCGGGCGCCCCGGGCACGCCCCCGAGACCACCCGGGAGGTCGACCTGGCGGTCCGCGAGATCCTGGACCGGGCCAGCCTGCGGGCCCGCACCATCCTCGATCGCAACCGCGACGTGCTCGAGGACGGGGCCCGCGAGCTGCTGGCGCGCGAGTCGCTCGGCTCCGCCGAGGTGGAGTCCCTGGCCCGGCGCCTGCGCCCGTCGGCGCCGGCGGCACGGGCCGCCTGAGCGCATCCCGGACCGTGAGGTTTCCTGAATGTGTCGCTGTCAAACTTCGTGATGATGGATCCCGCTCCCCCGCCTAGATCCAGGGGGCGCGGCGATCCCCGCCGCGGCGGGAACACGGGAAGGCGAAGCGACGATGGAACACACGATGCTCGAATGGACGGCCTTCCTGGGGTTCGTCCTCCTCATGCTGGCGCTCGACCTCGGGGTCTTCAACCGCAAGGACCACGTGGTCGGACCGAAGGAGGCGCTCGGCTGGTCGGTCCTCTGGGTGTCGCTGGCGCTGGCCTTCGGCGGCTGGGTCTGGTTCCGCCACGGCGGCGATGCCGGCCTGCAGTACCTGACCGGCTACGTCATCGAGAAGTCGCTGTCGGTCGACAACATCTTCGTCTTCGTCGTCATCTTCGGCGCCCTGGGGATCCCGCCCATCTACCAGCACCGCGTGCTCTTCTGGGGCATCCTCTCCGCGCTGCTGATGCGCGGCGCCATGATCGGCGCCGGCGCGGTGCTG
>CAIVAR010000143.1 GCA_903904005.1 uncultured Anaeromyxobacter sp. | reverse complement strand
GACGTCGTCGTACTCGAGCATGTTCTTGCGGATGTCGAAGTTGTGGGCCTCGACCTTCTTCTGGGCGCCCTCGATCGACCGGGTGAGCATCCGGTGCTCGATCTGCTCCCCTTCCTTCATGCCCAGCGTCTCCATGAGCTTTGCGATCCGCTCGGAGGCGAAGATGCGCATGAGGTCGTCTTCCAGCGACAGGAAGAAGATCGAGGAGCCGGGGTCGCCCTGGCGGCCGGCGCGGCCGCGCAGCTGGTTGTCGATGCGCCGCGACTCGTGCCGCTCGGTGCCCACGATGTGGAGGCCGCCCACCGCCACCACCTCGTCGTGCTCCCTGGCGGTCTGGATCTTGAGCTCCTCGGTGCGCCTGGCCAGCCGCGCCGCCCACTCCACCCGGCGGACCTCGAAGGCCTCCGGGGCCTCGCCCTCCATGGGGGCGTCGGGCTCGGGCCCGACCTCGTGCTTCGCCATCATCTCCGGGTTGCCGCCGAGGAGGATGTCGGTGCCGCGGCCGGCCATGTTGGTGGAGATGGTGACCGCGCCCTTGCGGCCGGCCTGGGCCACGATCTCGGCCTCGCGCTGGTGGTGCTTGGCGTTCAGGACGTTGTGGGGGATGCCGCGCTTCTTGAGGAGCGACGCCACCACCTCGCTCTTGGCCACCGAGACGGTGCCCACCAGGATGGGCTGCCCCTCCCCGTGCCGCTTCCCGATCTCGTCGCAGATGGCGTTGAACTTCTCGCGCTCGGTCTTGTAGACGAGGTCCTCGGAGTCGGAGCGGATGTTCACCTTGTTGGTGGGGACCGCCACCACGTCGAGGTCGTAGGTCTTGGCGAACTCCTCGGCCTCGGTCTCGGCCGTGCCGGTCATGCCGGCCAGCTTCGAGTACATGCGGAAGTAGTTCTGGAAGGAGATGGTGGCCAGCGTCTGGTTCTCGGCCTCGATCTTGACGCCCTCCTTGGCCTCCACCGCCTGGTGCAGGCCGTCGGACCAGCGCCGGCCCGGCATGAGACGGCCGGTGAACTCGTCGACGATGATGACCTCGCCCTCCTTCACCACGTAGTCCACCTCGTTGCGGTAGAGGTGGTGGGCGCGCAGGGCCTGCTCGACGTGGTGCAGCCACTCGATCTGGTCCGGGTCGTAGAGGTTCCGGATGCCGAGCTTCTGCTCCATCTTCTCGACGCCGGCGTCGCTCATGACCACGGTGCGGCTCTTCTCGTCCACCGTGAAGTCGACGTCCCGGATCATCGAGGGGATGAGCCGGTTCACCTGGTAGTACTTCTCGCTCGACTCGTCGGAGGGGCCCGAGATGATGAGCGGGGTGCGGGCCTCGTCGATGAGGATCGAGTCCACCTCGTCGACGATGGCGAAGTTCAGCTCCCGCTGCACGTAGTCCTGCAGCCGGAACTTCATGTTGTCGCGCAGGTAGTCGAAGCCGAACTCGTTGTTCTGGCCGTAGGTGATGTCGGCGCCGTAGGCGTCCTGCCGCTGCGCATCGGTGAGGCCGTGGACCACCACGCCGGTGCGCATCCCGAGCGTCCCGTAGAGCCGCCCCATCCACTCGGCGTCGCGGCGGGCCAGGTAGTCGTTCACGGTGACGACGTGGACGCCGCGCCCGGAAAGCGCGTTCAGGTAGCACGGCAGGGTCGCGACCAGGGTCTTGCCTTCGCCGGTCTTCATCTCGGCGATCTTGCCCTCGTGGAGGACGTTGCCGCCGATGAGCTGGACGTCGAAGTGGCGCATGCCGAGCGACCGCACGCTGGCCTCGCGGACGAGCGCGAAGGCCTCGGGGAGCACGTCCTCGAGGGTGCGCCCCTTCGCGACCTGCTCCTTCCACTCGGCGGTGAGCCGGGGCATCTCCTCGGTCCGGAGCGCCTTCATCCGCGGCTCGAACTCGTTCACGCGCCCCACCATGGGGGACAGGCGCTTGAGCTCGCGCTCGTTCTTCGTCCCCATGATCTTGCGAAGCGTCCAGTTCAGCATCTTTCCCTCGTAGGATTCGGCGGTCGACCGGCCCCTCGGGCGCGGCTCGGGGCCAACGGCGACGGCGCGCGGAGGCTATCCTCCGAGCTAACACCGCGCCAGCCAAAAGCAAATGGGCGGGGAGGACCCCCGACCACGGTTCCCGCTACTCCAGGATGAACTTGCGGGGGTTTTCCGGGATTCCGTTCACCCGCACCTCGTAGTGCAGGTGGGGGCCGGTGGAGCGCCCGGTGTTGCCCACGGCGGCGACCTTCTGGCCACGCGCAACCCGCTCGCCGAGCCGGACGAAGGTCTCGGAGAGGTGGCCGTAGCGGGTCTTCACCCCGTAGCCGTGGTCGACCACCAGGACCTTGCCGTAGCCGCCCTCGGTACCGTTGAACACCACCGTACCGTCGGAGGGGGTGAGGACCGGCTGGCCGTGCGGGGTGGAGATGTCGAGCCCCTGGTGCATGGAGCGGTCGGCGCTGTAGGGGTCGAGCCGGGCCCCGAAGTCGCTCGTCACCCAGCCCTGGGTCGGCCAGAGCGAGGGGGTCGAGGCGAGCATCGACTTCTGGTCCTCGAAGTACTCGGACAGCTCCCGGAGGCTCGCCTCCTGGCGGTGCGCCTCGGAGTCGAGGGCGGAGATACGCCCCGGGAGGGCCGCCGGGTTCTCGCTGCCGGCCGGGGCGGCGGCCGAGGTGGCCTCCTGGGCGCCGACCGGGCCGATGGCCAGGTTGCGCTCGGGGTCCTGGAGGTGGGTGACGGCGCTGCGGAGCTTGGCGTCGAAGCGCTCCACCCGGTCGAGGGTGGACTGGACGTGGGCCACCTTCTCCTGGACGAGGAGCACCTGCGACTTCAGCTGGGCGTTCTCCTCCTTGAGGACCCGGTTCTCGGAGGAGGCGGAAAGGAGGGTGAAGTAGTGGGTGACCGTGAGGAGCCCGAAGACCGCTGCCACCCCGGCGCCGATGGCGCCCCGCTTGAGCCAGCGCCGCGGCAGGCGGAACTTGCGCACCGCCTGCGAGTGGTCGCTGACCACGATGAGCGTGTACTGGCGGTTGTCGGGCGGTGTCGTCATTCGTTTCGTGGAGTCTGGGTCCGGATCGTTTACGCCCCTGAGCCTGTCCCGCGTTGCCCCTACGGAGTCGGGGGAACGGGTAACAGGTCCCGCGGGGGGGTGTCAACGGAGTTCCCGGTGTGTGCCGGGCGCAGCGGATGTAACCCCCAATGGGGGCAGAGGGATAATCCGTTGACCGAGCCGGCGCAGCCCCTTTCGCTGGCGCGAGGGGCGAGGTCGGGGAAACGCCGGGTATCCTTACCGGGGCAGCGGGTACCTGGCCCGGAGGTAGCTCACCATGCCCGGGTTGAGCTGCTTGAGGAGCTCGGCGTTGTAGGAGGCGACGTACGGAACCCCCGGAACCGCCCCGGACTGGATGCTCGGGTCCTGGAAGAGGGACTGGATGCAACCCAGGTTCGCGGGGGGAACGGGAACGTAGCAGCCCTCGGGCATCTGCGGACGGGTGGGGTCCATCGTGGGGATGGGGGCGTAGGCCGGCGGGTAGTAGACCGGCGGAACGTCGAAGGGCGCCTTGTTGATCAACGAATCGTTCACGTTGTTCAGGACCAGATCGTTCTGGACGATCTGCTGGGCCGCGACGGAGTAGGTCCGTGAGGTCGCGGCCGGCGTCCCCGCCCCCACCGCCGGGTCGACGTTGGTGGTGACGATCGACACGGAGTAGTCGCCGTTGAGCAAGATCTCGAAGGTGCGGAGTTGCTGGGGATGGTCGCGCAGCGAGGAGGTCTCGACCTGCCAGAACCCCTTCCAGGGAGCGCTGGTGCGCTCGAGGGGATCGACGGGAGGGAACGCCTTCACGACGTTGAAGTGGCGGTGCCCGGCGAGCCACACGAGGAAGTTCGGCGTGGACTGGAGCTTCGCGACCAGTTCCGTCAGCGACACGGCATTCTGCTCGACGGCGTCCGGGTCCGCCGCGGAGTCCCACCATTCCATCCCGGATCCCAGGGCCGAGACGCCAATGGGGATGTGGGCGGCGATGATCATGAGCTGGTTCGCGGCCTGTCCGGCGTCGAGTTCCGCCTGGAGCCAGGCCCAGCGGCGTGCGTCCAGGAATCCGTGCCCGTGGATGTCCTTCGAGCCGTCGGTCTCCGACTGGGTGTCGTCGAGGACGATCACCTTGAGCGGTACGCCCGGGTTCGGGAGGAAGCTGTAGCAGGCGAACCCCTCCGGCTGGCCCGGCTCGACGAGCGCGAAGCCGTGGCCGACCGGATTGGACGTGGTGTCGAAGAACTCCTGGATCCACTCCGCCTTCAGCAGGGAGCGGCGGCCGGGGTCGGCGGCGACCCGCGGCGGGCTGGGGTAGAAGCCCACCGGCCCGGCGCCGGCGATCGCTCCGGTGGGCGAGGCGCCGTCGAGCACGCCCATGTAGTAGCGGGCGGGCGGCACCGGGAGCACCGGGTTCTTCAAGTTGTCCATGTTGGCGACCCTCGGGAAGTTGGGAGGCCAGGGGACGAGGATGTCGGGGATCGCCCAGACCTCGTCGGCGAGGTACGACGCGGCGAACCCGATCGTCGGGTCGGCGTGGACCGGGAACGACCCGATGAAGAAGTGATCGTGGTTGCCGATCGCCTGGTAGAACGGGATCGATCGGTCGATCCCGGCCGCCTGGAACGGCTTCTGGAAGTCGACCGTGGCGGCTCCGAGGTGGGCTCCCGAGCTCGGCACGATCGCCTTGCCGTCGATGACGTCGATGTACCACCGGAGCTCGTTGTAGGAGGTGTTGTTGGCCGCATCGCCCAGGGAGATCCCGAAGTCGAAGGGTGCGTGCGCGTGGAGGGCGTTGACGGTCTGGATCGCCGCGTCGAGGACCTGGGTCGTGAAGGGCATGACCGGCGAGTAGATGGAGGTGTTGCTCCCCGAGAAGGTCGCGCCCTCCTGCTGGAGGTAGATGATCTGGTTCGGCGCCTCCTTGTCGGTGATGTGGATGTCGGTAATGGTGAAGAAGCTGGCGAACTGCTGGATCCGGGGAAGCGAGCTGGGGATGTAGTGGGCCGGCATCAGGTCGGTGCGCTGCACGACCGGGAGCCCCGCGGAGCTGTAGGTCCAGGCGCCGTACACCGGGACGAAGCTGCCGTAGCTCGCGATCTGGTCGAGCTCGGTCTTGTAGAGACCGGTGGTCGAGTTGGGGCCAGTCGGCTGCACCGGCAGGGGGAAGCGGAGCACCCGGGTCGTCGTCGCCACGACGGTCGGGTCGATCGGGTAGGTCGGGGCCTGGCTGTTGCTGCTGCCCTTGCAACCGGCGCTCGCCGCCAGGGCGATGAAAGCGATGGATGCGATGAAGCGCTTCGTCGAACGGTCTCTTGCCAAGGTGCCTCCCCGGATGGAGCCCTTGAACGTGCATGGACGACGCCAGGGCGATGCGTGCCCAAGCGGCCGCCGTTTCTGGTTCCGGGGGGCTCTCGAGCGTCGGCGTGGACACCCTGGGTCACGGACGCACCGCCCGCAGGACCCCGGAGGGGCGCGCCGCCCCGTCTACGGCTTGCCGCGGGTCCCGATGAGCGCCAGGGTCTCGCTCCAGGTCCGGTAGATCCCGGAGCCTAGGAGGAGCGCGCTCGCGCCCGCGATGGCGAACGGGGCGAACACCGCTCCGACGACCCATCCTGCGCCACCCAGGATCAGGATGATGCTGGCGCCGACCGGAAGCGCGTTGTGGAAGATCCAGTCGACGGGCCCCTGGATGGACCGGAGATGGAGCGTGCTCCGCACCCGAACGGCGTTGACTCGATAGATGAGGCCGAAGCTTCCAACCAGGACGAAGACGGCGCCCCCGTGCCAGGGGGACCGCCACGGCACCAGGGCGATCATGCTCTGGAACATCACGCCGCCGAAGCTGTAGAGGGCCGGCGTCATCGATGCGCGCGCGATGTCCAGCGTCCTCGACGTCGTCAGGTCGGTGTTGAGCGTGACCACGATGAACAGCAACCCGACCAGCGTGGCGCCGGCCGACCCGGTCATCGTGAAGAAGTTGCTCCATCCGTCGAACATCTGGTTCCCCGGCCCGGCTAGGGCTGCGGCTCGATCTCCCCGGGCCTCCAGGTCTTGGCGAACCACGGCTCGAGCGGTCCGTAGAGCCGGAGGATGACGTTCCATCCCTTGCCGGGGACGGTCTGAACCCAGTTCTTCTCCTTCCCGGGAGGGGCCCTGGGGCCGAAGTACACGTCCACGGAGCCGTCGGCGTTCACGAGCACACCCTTCGTCTGGCTGCTGACGCTCGGGGCCTTCTGGTCCGTCTGGATCATCGAGCGGGTCTGGTTGCTGTAGAGGATGACCGACCAGAAGTCCTTCACGGGGATGTTCGGCGGGAGGTGCAGCCTGTAGTTCTTCGCGCCGTCGAGCGGCTCACCCCGGGAATCGCGAGGGGTCCAGGCGTACTGCGAACCCTGGCCGACCATCTTCATCTCCATGGCGGGGGTCACTCCCGTGGCCATGAAGTAGTAGAAGATGTAGCCGTCGAGCCGGAGCACGCCCGGCGGCAGCTCGAACCGGTAGCCGCCCATGAACGGGAGCTGCCAGCTTCCGTTCTCGTAGTAGTAGTCCTCCCGGTCCCGCATGTGGAAGGCGACGGCGCGCGCCGTGGCGTCGCCCACCGCGGCGGCCTCGGCGAGGATCTTCTTCATCCGCTCATCGGGCGCGAACGGCTTGCCCTTCTCGATGCCGATGGACTGGAAGAAGCCGAGCCGCACCGGATCGAACGACTCGGTGGGCTCCTCCTGCACGACCTTGTCGAGAAGCGCCCAGTACCGGAAGTCGGCCGGGTTCACCATGTTGAAGGGCTTGCCCGACATGTTCACGAACGTGGGCTTCGGCGGCTTCCCGGCCTGCGAGAGCGGGTAGACCTTCGTGAACTTCTTCACGACGTCGACGCCGGGCTTCGGGTCACCGTCCACCAGGAAACTTCGCCAGATGACGACGTTGCTGAAGGTCTTCGGGCGGACGACCTCGTAGCCCTTGGGCACCTTCCCCGCGTAGCCCGGAGGCACGAGCAGGTACTTGCCCCCCTTGCCCTTGTCCGGGCCGGTGAGCCCCAGGTCGACGACCCAGCGGTACCACATGTCGTTCACGAGCCCGAGCACCTTGGGCGGCACCTCGATGACGACGGGCCCCGCGTGCAGGTCGATCCAGAACCAGGTGTACGGGGTGTTGTCGTTGGCGGTGAGCTCGATGGTCCGCGAGTCCACGAGCTCTTCCCAGATGGGAACCGTCCCGTTCGCCGGACCCTGGGTGAGGATGGCCTCCCGATCCCCGGCCTGGTTCACCGCGGGCAGGGCGAGCAGGTACGCCTGCACGGCTCGCTGGAAGTCCAGGTTGTCGAGCAGCTTCGCCGCCGACGCCTTGTCGGGGAAGCCGTCGAAGAAGTTGAGCGTCCCGATCCGGGTCTCCACCCTGTCGGGCGACGCCACACCCGACGGCATGGCCGTCGAGAACTTGAGCTGGGGATCCGCAGCCGGGCCGCTGAGCGGCTGGGCGAACGCGGGGGCGGCAGCGCCAGCAGCGACGCAGACCAGGAAAGCGCCGAGGATGTTTCGGTTCATTGTTCCCTCCGTGCCTTGGGCCGGAAGTTTCTAGCGGCGGACCCCGGGATTTCAAGGGGGGCCGGCACGAATGTCGGCATCCAGGGCGACGGACCGAGACCTCGGTTACACGCCCCCCGTGCCCTCCTTCCCGCCCCACCCCGCAGACCGTCGGTTCTACGCCGCGATGTCCATGGTCGCGTCGGCCGTGATCCTGACGGGATTCGCGAACACCTACGGCCCCAAGATGATCGCGGGCTCGAGGGCCGTGCCGGCCATCGTCCACGTCCATGCCGGCGTATTCGCCTGCTGGCTCGTCCTCCTCGTCGCCCAGACGCTTCTCGTGGTGCGGGGCCGTGTCCAGGCGCACATGCGGCTCGGCCGGGCTGGTCTCGCACTGGCCGGGGTGATGCTCGTGACGGGTCTCGCCACCGCGATCGCCGCGGCGCGCGCCGGGCACAGCGGCATCCCGGGCGTGGAATTTCCCGACCCGCAAGGGTTCCTGCTGCTCAACGTGGCCTCGATCCTGGTCTTCTCGCTCCTCGTCGCGGCGGGCTGGTGGTGGCGCCGCCGCCCGGAGGCCCACAAGCGGCTCATGCTCGCCGCAACCGTGGCCGCCCTGCTCCCGCCGGGCATCTCCCGCTTCCCGGGCATCGCCGGACACGACGGCGCCATCGCGGCGGTCGCCGTGGCGTTCCTCCTCGTGGGACCCGCCTACGATCTCGCGACCCGGAAGCGGATCCATCCCGCCTACGCAGGTCTCCTGCTCGCGGTCTTCATCGTCCCCCCGGTCGTGCTGGGACTCTCCGGGACGGAGGCGTGGCGCGCGGCCGCCGCGTGGATGATGCGGTGAACTGCACCGGTAGGGCCGTCACGATTTGCCGGTCCCGTCGATCCTGACCACGATCACCGTGATGTTGTCGTCGCCGCCCCGCTCGTTGGCGAGCGCCACCAGTCGCTCCGGCGCGTCAGCGAGCCGGGTCCCGGAGGCGATCTCGAGGATCTCGGCGTCGGTGACCAGGTTCGACAGGCCGTCGCAGCAGAGGACGATGGCGTCTCCGGCCTCGATCTCGAGCCCCACGACATCGACGAGGACGTCCTCCTCGAAGCCCACCGACCGGGTGATGATGTTCCGGAACCGGCTCTGGCGGGCCTCCTCCTCGGTGATGGCCCCAGCCTTCAGTTGCTCGTTCACGAGGGAGTGGTCCTCGGAGAGCTGGAAGATCCGCCCGCCGCGGAGGAGATAGCAGCGGCTGTCGCCGACGTGGGCCACGTAGGCGGTGCGCCCGACCAGGAGCGCCGCCGTCACGGTGGTGCCCATGCCGGCCAGGGTGGGGTCTTCCTGGGCGGCGCCGTAGATGGCCCGGCACGCGGCCTCGACGGCGAGGCGCAGCACCGCGGGGAAGTTCGAGGCGTCGGAGGCGGTGGGGGCGGAGAAGCTCGCCGGTGCGGCCGCCCGGGCGGAGCGGATCCGCTCCTGGATGGTCCGCACGGCGAGCGACGATGCCGTCCCGCCCCCGGCGTGCCCCCCCATGCCGTCGGCCACCACGAAGAGGGAGGTCGCGGCGTCGACGAGGAAGGCATCCTCGTTCTGCTCGCGACGCCGTCCGACGTCGGTGACGCCCCTGGCTTCGACGGAAAATGGAGGTGGGGCGCCCACGAGCGGCGCGGATGGTATCCCCGCCCTCCAGCGCGGGTCAACGACAGGGATCCGCATCACGCGCGAGCCGCGGTACTCCTCGCCTGTACCGTCCGCGCGGGACCCCGGGGCGAACGCCTCGCGCACGGCTGGCGCGCCGCCGCGATGAGCGCGGCCGCGTGCTCGAGGGCGGACGCGGTCACCGTCTGCCCGGCCAGCATCCGCGCCACCTCGGCCCGCCTCTCGCCCTCTCCGTCGAGCGGCACGACGCCCGTCGTGGTGCGCCCCCCGGCGACCCGCTTCTCCACCCGGGCGTGCCGGTCGGCGAAGGCCGCCACCTGGGGGAGGTGGGTGACGCAGATCACCTGCCGGTCGCGGGCGACGTCGGTGAGCGCCCGCCCGACCGCCTCGGCCACCGCGCCCCCGATTCCGGCATCGACCTCGTCGAAGACGTAGGACCGGACCGGGTCGACCCGGGAGAGCGCGCGCTTCACGGCGAGCAGCACGCGGGAGAGCTCCCCACCCGAGGCCACCCGCGCCAGCGGGCGGGCCGGCTCCCCGGGGTTGGGGGCGATGAGGATCTCGGCGGTCTCCGCCCCCGCCGCGCCGAGCCTCTCTCCGCCCACCTCGATGGCCCCTGCCGGCGGAGCGAAGGCCACCTCGACCCGGCACCGGGACATGGCGAGCCCGGTGAGTTCGTCGGCGACCGCCTTGCAGAAGGCCTGCGCCGCCTTCCGGCGCTCGCGCCCCAGGTCGCCGGCGAGCCGGGAGGCCTCCCGGGCCCGATCGGCCACCGCCCGCGCGACCTCGCCGCGGCGCCCCTCGGCACCCGACAGCCCGGCGAGCTCCGCCTTCATGGCCTCGCGCCGGGAGAGAGCCGCCTCCAGGCTCCCGCCGTGCTTGCGGGCCAGGCCGCGAAGCGCCGCGATCCGGTCGTCGACCTCGGCGAGCCGCTCCGGATCGCCGGCCATGGCGCCGGCGTAGCGGGAAAGGGCCCTGCCCGCCTCGTCGACCTCGGCGGCTGCCGAACGGAGGAGGGCGAGGGTCTCCTCGAGCCGCGGGTCGAGGGTGGCCGCGTCCTGCAGTGCCCGGAGGGCCTGCCCGATGCGCTCGGCCGCGCTCCCCTCCTCACCGTAGGCCAGGGCCTCCGCGCCCCGCGCCGCCTCGGCGAGCCGGGCCGCGCCGGCGAGGACCTTCCGCTCCTGGTCGAGGGTGGCGTCCTCCCCCGGCCGAGGGTCGACGGCGTCGAGCTCCTCGAGCTGGAAGCCCAGGTAGTCGGCACGCCGGGCCCGCTCCCCCTCGTCATCGGCGAGAGCCCGCTCCTCCCGCACCAGCGCCGCGAGCGCGTCGAAGGCCTCCCGGTAACGGGACCGGAGCCCGCCGGGGGCCCCGGCGCCAGCGAAGGCGTCGAGCAGGTCGAGGTGGGTGGCGGCATCGAGCAGCGAGACGTGCTCGTGCTGGCCGGTGACGTCGACCACGCCCCGGAGCGCGCCCTCCAGGATGGCGACCGTGCAGAGCGCGCCGTTCACGAAGACCCGGCCCCGGCCCGCCCGGGAGACGACCCTGCGCACGAGGAGCTCGGCCACCCCGTCCTCGGCGGAAGCCCGCGCCGGCACCCCGGCCGCCTCGAGCCGGGCGAGCGTCGGGTGGTCGGCAGGGAGCTCGAAGAGGGCCTCGACCGAGGCCTCGTCCGCCCCTTCCCGCAGGACGTCGGCGCTCATGCGCCCGCCGAGCACGAGGTGGAGGGCGCCGACGAGGAGCGACTTGCCCGCCCCCGTCTCCCCGGTGAGCACGTTGAGCCCGGGACCGAACCGGACCTCCACCTGGTCCACCACCGCGAACCCCGTGATGCGCAAGGTCGTCAGCATGGAGCGGAGTGTGCCACCGCACCCTGACACTGCGCAAGCTTTCAGGTGATGCCCCGTTCAGTCCTGCGGGCCTGGTGAATCCCCGGTTCCGCGCTACGCTGGCGCCGTGAACCTCCGCCGACCCGCAGGCCTGATCGTCGCCCTCGCCCTCCTCTCCGCCTCCCCCTGCCCCGCCCGCGCCGAGATCTTCGCCGCCATCTCCGGCGGGGCCTACCTCCCCTCGGGCACCTCCCCCTACGGCGGGATGCAGGCGCGCCCGTCGGCGTCGCTCGCGGTGGGGTGGAACTCCGACTACTGGGGGGCGGGGATCTGGGCCGGGCTCATCACCACCCAGGCCGGGGTGCTCCTCCAGGAGAACTGCTTCCCGGTGATGGCCCGGGTCACCGGCCGGCTCCCGCTCGGACTGGTCGTCCCCTTCGCCTACGGGGGCGTCGGCTTCGCGCCGTCGCGCGCGCTCCTCAACCTCGTCCCGTTCAACACCGTCGCCTTCACCGCGCAGGCCGGCGGGGGCGTGGACCTCGTCTTCGGCGACATGTTCACGGTGGGTGCCGAGGCCGGCTACCTGTGGCTCGCGCCGCAATACGGGTTCGGCACCGTCGATCTGAACGGCGTGGTCGTCCTCGCCAGCTTCGGCCTGCGCTTCCCGTAGCGCGCCGGCCGCCGCGGGACGATCAGCGCTCGCCCCAGCGCAGCTTGGCCCGCAGGATTCCGAAGAAGTGGAAGTTCGGGTTCTGGACCAGGAGCACCCGGTTCGGCGACGACTTCACCTGCACCCGGTCACCCCGCGAGAGCGGGATCCCGACCTGTCCATCGAGCGACAGGTAGACCTTGGCGTCGTTCAGGAGGACCACGTTGATGGGCCGGTCGTCGGGCACCACCAGCGGGCGCTGGGTGAGGGTGTGCGGGCAGATGGGGTTGATGATCACGCCCCGCATGGTCGGGTAGACGATGGGGCCGTTGGCGGCGAGCGAGTAGGCGGTGGAGCCGGTGGGCGTGGCGATGATGACCCCGTCGGCCTTGTAGTTGGTGAGGTAGGAATCGCCGAACGAGGTGTCGAGCTCGGCCATCGGGGAGTGGGCCCCCTTGGAGATCACGGCGTCGTTCAGCACCTCGGCGTCGAGCTCCGGCTCGCCGCGCGTCCCCCCGCGGTGCAGGTGGACGCGCAGCTTCATGCGGGGCGAGATGGTCGACTTGCCGGCCAGCACCTGCTCGAGCGCCGGGTACATCTCGCTCTGCGGCACCTCGGTCATGAAGCCCAGGCTGCCCATGTTGATGCCCAGGATGGGCGCCGCCCGCCCGGCCAGCAGGCGCGAGGCGTGGATGAGCGTGCCGTCGCCGCCCAGGACCACCACCAGGTCGGCATCCCGCCCCACGGCGACCTCGTCGCGCAGGACGTCGATCCCCTTGGCCCGCAGGAAGCGCTCGACGTGGAGCGCCGTCTCGGCGGCCTCGACCGAGGTCTTCTTCGGCACGATGCCGATCCGGCGTGGCACGGAGCAGGGCAGGGATTCCATCCGCGGCAATATATATTGTCCCGGCCCCATGGATCTCTTCGACCACGCCCTCGACCGGGACGACGCCTCGAAACCGCTCCCGGAGCGGCTGCGCCCCCGTCGGCTCGAGGAGTTCGTGGGGCAGGAGCACGTGCTCGGGGCGGGAAGCGCGCTGCGCCGGGCCATCGAGGCCGACCAGGTCCCCTCCCTCATCCTCTGGGGGCCGCCCGGGACCGGGAAGACCACGCTGGCCCACATCGTGGCCGAGCGGACCGGCGCCACCTTCATCCCCTTCTCGGCCGTCCTCGGCGGCGTGAAGGAGATCCGCGAGATCGTGGCCGCGGCCCGCGAGCGGCGCCGCCTTCACCGGCAGCGGACCATCCTCTTCGTCGACGAGATCCACCGCTTCACCCGGTCGCAGCAGGACGCCTTCCTCCCCCACGTCGAGGCGGGCACGATCACGCTGGTGGGCGCCACCACCGAGAACCCCTCCTTCGAGATCAACGGCGCCCTCCTCTCGCGGTGCCGGGTGGTGACGCTCCGGGCCCTCACCGACGAGGAGGTCGCGGCCCTGCTCGACCGGGCGGTGGCCTCGCCGCTCGGGCTCGGCGGCGCCGTCCGCCTGTCCGCGGAGGCCCGCGAGTCGATCTCCCGCTCGGCCTACGGCGACGCGCGCCGGGCGCTCGTGGCCCTCGAGTCGGCCGCCGGCGCGGTGCGCCTTTCTGGCCGGGAGGAGATCTCGGCCGCCGACGCCGAGGAGGCGATGCAGCACAAGCCGCTCCCCTACGACAAGGCCGGCGAGCAGCACTACGACCTGGCGAGCGCCTTCATCAAGTCCATGCGGGGATCCGACCCGGACGCCGCGGTCTACTACATGGTGCGGATGCTCGAGGGGGGCGAGGAGCCGCGCTTCGTGGTGCGGCGCATGGTCATCTTCGCCGCTGAGGACGTCGGCAACGCCGACCCCCGGGCCCTCCTCGTCGCCACCGCGGCCCTCCAGGCGCTCGAGCTCGTGGGGATGCCCGAGGGCGTCCTCCCCCTCACCCAGGCGGTCACCTACCTGGCGCTCGCGCCCAAGTCGAACACCGCCATCACCTCCTACGCGGCGGCGCGGAAGCTGGTGCTCGAGAAGGGGCCGCTGCCGGTTCCCCTCTCCCTGCGGAACGCGCCCACCAAGCTCATGGAGTCGATGGGCTACGGCGGCGGTTACCGCTACCCGCACAACTTCGACGGCCACTACGTCGCCGAGCAGTACCTTCCCGACGCGCTGCGCGGCGCGCGGATCGTGACGCCGTCGGCCACCGGGCTCGAGAAGGAGCTCTTCGAGCGGCTGGCTCGCCTGCGCGCGACGAAGAAGGACGGCTGACCGCCCGACGCTACGCCGGGTACTTGCCGGTCACGTAGTCGACGAGTTCCTGGATCTGCCCCTCGCGGTTGCGGACCAGCCAGTGGTTCAGGTCGCCCTGGGAGACCACGCCGACCACGGCGCTCCCCTCCACCACGGGGATGTGGCGGATGCGCTTCTCGGCGATGACCCGCATCGCGTCCACCACCGACGACGACGGACGCATCACCACGAGGTCGCGCGTCATGACGTCGGCCACGCGGGTGGTCGCCGGGTCGCGCCGCTCGCCCACCACCCGCCGCAGGATGTCCCTCTCGGTGAAGATCCCCACCAGGCGGTCGCCGTCCATCACCAGGACCGACCCGACCTGGTTCTGGATGAGTACGGCTGCGGCGGCGGCCACCGTGATGTCGGGGGCCACCGAGAGCGTGGACGTCCCGCGCCCCTTGCCGGCGAGCACGTGGGAGAGCGGCGTCTGCGAGTCGGGCTTCATGTCCATGGGGAACCTCCGTTGGCCGTGGGCCATATCCGGATGGGGCGTGGAGCGCACCCCGGCAGGGACATCCCCTTTTGGGTATCTGCCTCCCCTGGAGCATGATGGCGGGATGATCTTCTACCTCCACGGGTTCGCCTCGGGCCCGGGCTCCACCAAGGCCACCGCCATGGCGGCGGGGCTGGCACCCGACGGTCTCCGGCTGACCCGTCTCGACCTCACCCCCGGCACGGACGGCTTCGAGCGGAGCACCCCCTCGTCGATGCTCGCCATCGTGGAGGAGGCGCTCCACGCGGCGCCCGGCCCGCACGTCATCGTGGGGAGCTCGCTGGGCGGATGGCTCGCGGCGCTCGCCGCCTCGCGCCACCCGTCGGTCGCCCGGCTCGTCCTGCTCGCCCCCGCCTTCCGGCTCCACGAACGCTGGCGGGCCCGGATCACGCCGGCCGAGCTGGAGCGCTGGCGGCGGGAGGGGAGCGTGGAGGTGCACCACCACGCGACCAACTCCCCGCGCCGCATCGGCTGGGGCTTCTTCGAGGATGCGGCCGGATGGCCGCCCTTCCCCGTGGTGCACGTCCCGGCGCTCTGCATCGCCGGGGGACGGGACGACACCGTGCCGCTCGAGGACGTGCGCGCCTGGGTGGACCGCACGCCTGGCGCCAGGCTCGAGGTGGTCGACGACGGCCACGAGTTGACCGGCTCGCTCCCGCGGATCGTCGAGCTGACGCGGGCCTTCCTGGTCGATGCCCCGGCCGGATCCCGCCGTTCGCGGGGCTAGAAGCTGACCTCGGGCGGCTGGACGTCGTCGTCGCCGTCGTCCTCCACGTCGGAGCGGTACTTTCGCAGCACCCGCTTGAAGTTGGAGCGATCCATGCCCGCCTTGCGGGCCGCGGCGGAGATGTTGTTGTCGCAGGCCCGCATGAGCGCCTCGACGTAGCGCTTCTCGAAATTGCGCAGCGCGTTGTCCTTGGCGGTGGCGTAGCTCTGGGCCAGCAACTCGGCGTCGTCGCCCGGGCCGGCCGCCTCGCGAAGGACGGGCGCCGTGCGCCCGGTCACCGACGGCGGAAGGTCGGTGGGCTGGACGGTGTCGGCGCGGCAGAGCACCACGGCCCGCTCGATGGCGTTCTCGAGCTCGCGCACGTTGCCCGGCCACCGGTAGACGCAGAGCAGCTCGATGGCCTGCGGCGAGATCGTGCGCACCTTCTTGCCCAGCCGGTCGGAGTAGCGACGCACGAAGTGGTGGGCCAGCAGCGGGACGTCGTCGAGCCGATCGCGCAGCGGCGGCAGCGGGATGGCGATGACGTTGAGCCGGTAGAAGAGGTCCTCGCGGAACTTCCCGGCCCGGACCAGCTTGGGGAGGTCGCGGTGGGTGGCGGCGATGACGCGGACGTCCACCCGGACCGCGTCGGTCGAGCCGACCTTCTTGATCTCCCCCTCCTGCAGGACGCGCAGCAGGCGGACCTGGGTGGAGAGCGGGATGTCGCCGATCTCGTCGAGGAAGATCGTCCCGCCGTTGGCCGACTCGAAGAGCCCCTTGTGGTCGCGGTTGGCGCCGGTGAAGGCCCCCTTCACGTGGCCGAAGAGCTCGCTCTCGAGCAGGGTCTCGGTGAGCGCACCGCAGTTCAGCGCCACGAACGGGTTGGCGCGGCGTGGGCTGCGGGCGTGGAGCGCGCGGGCCACGAGTTCCTTGCCGGTTCCGCTCTCCCCGTGCACGAGCACGGTGGCCGCGCTGTAGGCGACCGCGTCGATCATCCGGGCGACCTCGCGCATCGGGCCGCTCGTCCCCACGAGCCCCTGCGTGGTCTCGAGCGCCTCGAGCCGGGTCTCGAGCTCCCGGTTGCGGTCCTGCAGCCGCTTGCGCTCGGCGGCCCGGGCCACCACGTAGGCCACGTGCTCGACGTCGTCGGCCTTCTCGATGAACGGCTTGATGAGGTAGTCGTGCGCGCCGGCCTTCATGGCGGCGAGCGCCGTGTCGACGGTGGCGTGGCCGGTCATCATGATGACCTCGATCTCCGGCCGGCGGTGCTTCACGGCGTTCAAGAGCTCGATGCCGGAGAGCTCCGGCATGCGGATGTCGAGCATGGCCACGTCGAAGTCCTCGGTGGCCAGCCGCTGGGTCGCGGCGATGGGCGAGTCGAGCGCCACCACCTCGTGCCCCTTCTTGCGGAGGATGACCTCGAGCGCGCGGAGGACGCTGGGCTCGTCGTCGACGACGAGCACTCGGGCGGGGCGGGGGGCGGTCTCTTCCATGGGCTCTCCTCGGTTCACGAAATCGTTTCGGCGGGAAGGTCGACGACGAAGCGCGCGCCGCCTCCGGGGGGGCTCTCGAGCCGGATGGTGCCGCCGTGCTCCTCGGCGATCCGGTAGCAGATGGACAGGCCGAGGCCCGTTCCCTGCCCCTCGGGCTTGGTGGTGAAGAAGGGCTCGAAGATGCGTTCGGCCAGTTCGGCGGGAACGCCCGGGCCGTCGTCGGCGATGCTCACCACCACCCGCCCCGGGGCACCGGGGCCGGTGGCGACCGAGACCTTGCCCTTGCCCTGGATGGCCTGGGCAGCGTTCACGATGAGGTTCACCACCACCTGCTGGAGCTGGTTCGCGTTGCCGAGCGTCCGGGCCGCCTGGAGATCCCGCACGACGGTGAGCTTCCCGTCCCGGAGGTTGGGGTGGAGGATCAGGAGCGCGTCGTCGACCACCCGGGCCAGGTCGACCGGGCCTCGCTCGTGCTCCTTGGGGACGCGGGAGAAGCGCAGCAGCGACTCGACGATGCGCTTGGCGCGCAGGGCGGCGTCGCTGATGAGGCGCAGGCTCTCCTGGTCCTCGGCGGTCCGGGGGTCCTGAGACATGATCTGCGCGAAGGCCAGGATGCCGCCGAGCGGGTTGTTGATCTCGTGGGCCACCCCTCCGGCCAGCTGGCCGAGGGCCGACATCTTCTCGGTCTGGAAGAGGCGGCGCGAGACCTCCCGCTCCTGCGTCACGTCCTTGTAGACCACCACGAGGGCGTCGGCGCCGAACGGGAAGGCACGCATGAGCCAGGCCCGGTTCCGGAACGTGACCACGCGCTCGGCGGCCTCGGCCAGGTGGGGGCGTGGGCAGGGGAGATCGCCGAAGGCGTGGTCGACGCAGTGGAGCCCGGGCAGCTCGCCCACGCCGACCCCGGCGCGCCGAGCGAAGCCGGCGTTGGCGCGGACCACCTCGCAGCCCCCGCGGATGATGGCGAGCGGGTCGGCGATGGCGTCGAAGCAGGTGCGCCACTCCTGGGCCGCGAGGCGCAGGGCCTCGGTGCGGGCCTCGAGCTTCGCGTCGAGGTCCCGGTTCAGCCGCTCCAGCTCCGCCTGCCGGGCGGTGAGCATCGACTGGAGCCGCTGGTTCTCCTCGGTCATCCAGAACTGGTCGATGGCGTCCTGGATGGTGAGGAGCAGGTGCGCCTCGTCCCAGGGTTTCCAGATGAAGCGGAAGATCTCGGACCGGTTGACGGCCTCCTCGATGGCCGCGGTGTCGGCCTGGCCGGTGAGGAGCACGCGTTGCACGGCCGGGTAACGCTCCTTCACGAGGCGCAGGAACTCCACCCCGTCCATCCCCGGCATCCGGTAGTCCGAGACCACGACGGTCACTGGCTCACGCGCCAGGATGTCGAGCGCAGTGGCCGCCTCGGGTGCCTCGAGGAACGCGCAGGAGGTCCGCCGCATCACCCGCCGCAGCGAGCGGCGGACGTGTTCGTCGTCGTCGACGACGAGGACCGCCGCCTCGCGCGAGATGGCAACGGACTTCGAGCGGATCTCGGGGGTGCTCTCCATGGCGGCCCTGTAGACAATTGCACGACCCGGTCCAGGTCCCAGTTACCCGGGGTCCCCGAGATTCCAGGGCTTTCACCCGGAGGCCTCATGGGTTTCGAGACACCCGGGTCATAACTGAATCGGTCAGGAACGGAAGGGACCGACCCTCTTGGGGCTCAGCGAGAAAAAGCTGTCATGATTCCACCGCCACGAGATCTGGCGTCCTCGAGCGCCTTCGCCGCCGAGCGCAGGAGGGCGTCGCCGTCGGCCACCGAGGCCGAGGGGTACGCCGCGACCCCGATGGCGGGAGGACCCCCGGCCGACGGGGACGGTCCCAGCGCACCCTCCAGCCGTGCGGCGACGAGGAGCGCGCCAGCGAGCGGGGTCTCGGGGAGGACGACGAGGACCCGATCACCAGGTGCCGCCACGACCGAGTCGCAGAGCCGGACGCCGTCGCGCACCCGGCCGAGCACCTCGGCCGTCGGTGGCAGGTCGATCTGCAGCACCGAGAGGCTCTGCCGGTACCGCGACGCCCGGGCGAATTCCCGCCGGACCGCCACCTCGAGTTCGCTCGTCACAGGGACTCCCACACGTCGAGGGGGAGCACCGGGGCGAGCCCCCCACCCCCCAGGATGTTCACGATCGGAGATGCGGCCGCCCGGACCACGCTCCCGCCGGGGTGGACCGGAAGGAGGCCGCCGTAGGTCGAGACGTCGCGGTAGAGCGTGCCCACCTCGGGGCCGGCGGGCGTGATCCGCGTGGCCGGCCGGCGTGCCGCGAAGATCCGCTCCTGGGCGACGAACCCGCCGCCCCTCCGGTCGAGGGACGTCTCGCGCACGACGCGCTCCCAGGTGGCCGGGTCGGTCTCGGCGCCCAGGTGGACGCTCTTCCCGCCGTAGTCCCAGCTCCGCTTCAGGACGTATCCCTCGCGCCCTGCGATCAGCCGGTCGACCGTGGCCGCCGAGTGGAGCCGGGTCCATGGCAGCCTCCGCGCCGTGGCGATCTCCGCATCGTCGAGGCCGGCCAGCGCGGCGAGGGGCGGGTCCTCGGCGGCCTCCGAGAGGCGCGCGAAGAGGGCCTTCGCCTCGAGCATCCCGTTCACGGGGTTCATGAGCGGCCACCGGGCCGGCTCCCTCAGCGCGCGGGCGAAGGGGGATCCCGGCGGCGTCCGGTGGGCCCAGACGTGCCGGTAGAGCAGGTCGTGCCGGTCGGGGTCCGCCTCGTCCGGCACGAGCACCTCGGTCTCGTGCCCCATCTGCCGGAAGTGGGCCTGGAGCCGCCGGAGCTCGCCCACCTGGGCGTCGCCCGGCCGGGCCACGATGGCGATCGACGGCCGCTCCCTCGTCCCGCCACGCCAGCGGTAGAAGGCGACGAGCGTCTCCCGCAGGGCCTCCATGTGGCTCCCCGCCCGGGCGACGAGCTCCCGCTCGCGCAGCGGCGACAGCCCGCGAAGCCTCGCCGCGGCGCGGATCCAGGAGTGGGCGGCCAGGTCGGCGTAGGCCGGCATGGCCGGGATGGTGGCGTTGAGTTCGAGGGCCCGCGGCAGCCCCCCGTCGTCGGGGGGCAGGAAGTCGACCCGGGAGACCACGGCCGGGCAGGGCGCGTCGGTGAAGAGCCGCGCCATGGCCTCCGCCTCGAGCCCCTCGAACGGGCCGAGCAGCGCCTCGCGATCGACCGGCTCCCCGCGGGCGAGGAGCGCCCGCGCCAGCTTCACCGACCCGGACAGGATGGACTGCGACTCGGCGGCGAGCCAGGCGAGCCGCTCCCGGCTCTCGACCTCGGGCTCGGCCACGAGCGGGATGGGGACGACCTCGCCGTCGGGGCGCAGGACCGTCATCCCGCCTTCCCAGGCCAGGCGCGCCGCCTCCCTCCCGATGCGGGCAATCTGTTCGTCGTCGAAGGGACCGTTGCGGTGCATGGCGGGCGCTGATAGCAAGGCTACGTCATGAAGATCTACACGAAGACCGGCGACGGTGGGGAGACCAGCCTCTTCGGGGGTGGACGCGTCGCCAAGGACGACGCCCGCGTGGAGGCCTACGGGGCCGTCGACGAGCTCAACGCGGCCCTCGGGCTCGCCCGGTCGCTCGGCCCGGTTCCGGAGATCGACGCCGAGCTGGCCCGCATCCAGGCCGAGCTCTTCGCCGTGGGGGCCGAGCTCGCGACGCCGCACGAGGCGCGGGCGCGGGAGTCGATCCCCGGCGTCCGGGCGGAGTGGGCCGAGGCGCTGGAGCAGCAGATGGACCGCTGGGACGAGGCCCTGCCCCCCCTGACGGCCTTCGTGCTCCCGGGAGGGACACCGGTCGCCGCCGCGCTCCACGTCGCCCGGGGCACCTGCCGGCGCGCCGAGCGGCGCGCGGTGGCGCTCTCCCACCTCGCCCCGATCGACCCGAACGTCGTCATCTACCTGAACCGGCTCTCCGACTTCCTGTTCGAGGCCGCCCGTGCCGCGAACCTCCGCGCCGGCGTCTCCGAGACGCTCTGGCAGCCGCGAAGGGGAGGCTAGGCCGGTGGCTCCCCGGCGGCGGGTGGCGCTCGTCACCGGTGCCGGAACCCGCGTCGGGCGGGCCATCGCGCTCGACCTGGCCCGCCACGGCTGGGAGGTGGTGGCCCACTTCCACAGCCACCGCCCGCCCCGGACCCTGCTCGGCATCCGGGGGGACCTCGCCACGCCCGAGGGGCCCGCGTCGCTCGCGCGCGCTTTCCGCAAGCGCTTCGACCGGCTCGACCTGCTGGTGAACAGCGCGGCCGGGTTCGAGCGGCGCGCCGTCGAGGACACCGACGCCGCCCTCTTCGACGCGCAGATGGCCTTGAACGCCCGCGCCCCGCTGCTCCTCACCCGCGCGCTGCTCCCCCTCCTCCGCCGGGCGCGCGGCTCGGTGGTGAACGTGCTCGACGTGGGGGGCGCGATGGTCCCCTGGGCCTCCTACTCGGCCTATGGCGCCTCCAAGGCCGCCCTGCGCGCCATCTCCGAGGCGCTCGCCCTCGAGCTCGCACCCTCGGTCCGGGTGAACGGCGTGGCGCCCGGCACGGTGCTCTGGCCGGAGAGCTACACCGCCGGTGCGCGCCGGCGGCTCGCCCGCCGGATCCCGCTCCGCCGGGTGGGCGCCCCCGAGGACGTGGCCCGCGCGGTCCGCTTCCTCGCCGACTCCCCCTTCGTCACCGGGGCCGTCCTGCCGGTGGACGGGGGCAGACACCTCGGAATTTCGGGCTGATTTCCGGGAACCGATCCGGGCCGATTGCCTGGACCGGGCCGGTCCATTAAGAAGGAGGGCACCATGGAAACTGCCACGACCACCGCCCCCGTCACGCAGAGCCCGGCCAACGAGGTCCCGAACTTCGTCTCCTTCACGGCGAAGGCCGTCGAGATGGTCCTCGCGGCCATCGAGCAGGAAGGGCTCGCCGGTCATGGGATCCGCATCGGCGTCGCCGGCGGCGGCTGCTCGGGCTTCCAGTACACGATGGACTTCGAGAAGGAGCAGAAGGACGGCGACATGGTCCTCGACCAGTCGGGCGGCCTGAAGCTCTTCGTCGACCCCATGAGCGCCATGTACCTCCAGGGCGTCACGGTCGACTACATCCAGGGGCTCCAGGGCGCCGGGTTCAAGTTCATCAACCCGAACGCCAAGAACACCTGCGGCTGCGGCTCGTCCTTCTCGGCGTAGCCCGGCCCCTCGTTGCTCGTCGTCCGCCAGGCGGTCGTCGGCCCCTTCGCCGAGAACACCTATCTCGTCGCCGACTCCGGGACCGGTGACGCCATCGTCATCGACCCGGGCGGCGACACGGCGCGCGTGCTCGGCCTCGCGCAGCCCGACTTCCGGATCGGGCGGATCCTCGCCACCCACGGCCACGCCGACCACCTCGTCGGCGCCGAGGAGTTCTCCCGGCGCACCGGCGCGAGCTTCCAGATCCACGTGGGCGACGAGCCCTTCGTTCGCGCGCTGCCGGAGCAGGCGGCCAGGCTGGGACTGGGGGAGACCCGCTCTCCCCGGATCTCGTCGTTCCTCGAGGACGGCGAGAGCTTCCGGGTTGGGAACCACGAGGGGCGCGTGATCCACACCCCCGGCCACAGCCCGGGCGGCGTCTCCCTCCACTTCCCCGACGACCGGGTGATCTTCACGGGCGACACCCTCTTCGCGGGATCGGTCGGTCGCACCGACCTCCCGGGAAGCGACGGGGCGGCCCTGCTGTGCTCCATCCGCGAGCGGCTCTTCCCGCTCGGCGACGACGTGCGGTTCTTCCCGGGGCACGGTCCGGCGGGCACGCTCGGCGCGGAGCGGAGGACCAACCCGTATGCCGGCGAGGACCTCTCGCCCCGCCCTACCCCATCGACACGACGCCCATGATGTTCTGGCCGGCGTCGACGTGGAGCGTCTCGCCGGTGATGCCCGAACCCAGGTCCGAGCAGAGGAAGAGGGCCGCCTTGCCCACCTCGGCGTGTTCGATGTTGCGACGCAGCGGGGTCCGGGAGGCGTTCTCTCCGAGCATGGTGCGCATGCCCTTGATGCCCGCGGCGGCGAGCGTCTTGAGCGGCCCGGCGCTGATGGCGTTCACGCGGATGCCGTCCCGCCCCAGGTCCTCGGCGAGGTAGCGGACCGAGGCCTCCAGCGCCGCCTTGGCGACCCCCATCACGTTGTAGTTCGTCACCACCTTCTCGGCGCCGTAGTAACTGAGCGTGACGATGCTCGACCCGGGCTTCATGAGGGGGCGGAAGGCGCGGGCCAGCGCGATGAGCGAGTAGGCCGAGACGTCCATGGCGATGCGCCACGCTTCACGCGTGGTGACATCGGTGAAGCGGCCGTCGAGGGCCTCGCGGGGGGCGTACCCGATGGAGTGGACGAGCACGTCCACCGAGTCCCACGACTTGCGGACCTCGGCCACCGCGCCCTCGATCTGGGCGTCGCTCGACACGTCGAGGTCGAGGATGGCGGCCGGGTTCAGGGTTCGCGCGAGCGGGATGGTCCGCTTCCCCATGGCCTCGCCCGGGTACGAGAAGGCCAGCTCCGCCCCCTCGACGTGGAACTGCTCGGCGATGGCCCAGGCGATGCTCCGGTCGTTGGCGACCCCGGTGACGAAGGCCCTCTTCCCCTGCATCCGTCCGCTCATGTCTTCCTTCTCCCGCCGGTGGTCCCGGCCCGTCGTCAGTCCGGCCGTCCCAGCGCATCGCGCGCCTGGGTCAGCTCCGAGAGGGCGTGGGCGTTCCCGGCCTGCCGGGCCACCCGGATTCCCTGGTCGTAGACCCCGGCCGCGTCGGCGGCGCGGTCCTGCATCTCGAGCGTCTGCCCCCACATCAGATAGGTCGGGACGTAGCCGGGAACCCGCCGGGCGAGCTCCTCGAAGCCCAGGATCGCCTCCTCGAGGTGGCCGGCGCCACGGTTCCCCATGGCGAGCGAGTAGCGCGCGAACGGGTCGTCGGGGCTCCGCTCCACGATCTGGCGAAAGGCCTCGAGGCGCTGCTCGGGGGTCACGCGCGGTCTTGTAGCAGAGGGGCACGCCTCCCGCCACCGCGGGCGGGGGTCGCGAGGTAAGCTCCTCACGTGGAGCGGATCCCCGACTGCACCGGCGTGCTCGTCGCCGGCGGCCGTGCACGGCGCATGGGCGGCGCGGCGAAGGGGCTCGTGCGCGCCGGCGGCGTCCCCATCGCGGCGCGGTCCCTCGACCTCCTCCGCGCCCTCTTCGGCGAGGTCGTCGTCGTCTCCGGCGACCCCGCCCCGTGGGCTGGGCTCGGCGCCCCGGTGATTCCGGACGCCATCCCCGGGAAGGGGGCGCCCGGCGGGCTGCACGCGGCGCTCCGTCACGTCCGCTCCCGGTGGATCTTCACCGCCGCCTGCGACATGCCCTTCCTGGCGGAGGGGCCCATCCGCTTCCTCGCCGGCCTCCGCGCCGGGGCGCCCGCGGTGCTGGTGGAGTGGGAGCGGGGGCTCGAGGGGCTCCACGCCTTCTGGTCGGTCGACGCGCTCCCGGTCGTGGAGCGGATGCTCCGGGAGGGTGACCCTTCCCTGCGCGCCATCGCCTCCGCGGTGGGCGCGCGCGTGGTCCCCGCCCCGGCCTGGCGGGAGATCGATCCGTCGGGGCGCTCCTTCGAGAACGTGAACACGCCGGAGGATCTCCGAAGGCTCGGGCTCGAGCCGCCGGGGTAGAATCCCGCCGCGCAGCACGACGACAAGGTCGTCCTGGGGCCGTGAGCCGCGCCCCGGATCGCCCCGGTCAGTACCAGTCGATCTTCTGCTCCGTCGGGCAGAGGCAGGCGGTGCCCGGGTTGGTCCGGGCGGCGCCCGTGTACGGCCCTTCGTAGCAGAACACGCCGCAGGCCATGTTGGACCCGATGAGCGCGTCCCGCTGCCAGATCAGGCAGATCGAGCCGCCGCTGTTCGGGCAGGTGTAGTTCAGGTTGATGTACTTGCCGCCCTCGGAGGCGGGCGCCCAGACGCTCGCCGCCGTCTGGGCCGTGACCACGTTGTAGGCGGGGGCCGTGCAGTTGTAGTAGGTCTGCTCCTGCACCGTCAGCGGGAAGTTCTTGTGCTGGAAGGGGCAGTTCGTCCCGCAGCACGCGTTCCCGATAGGGGCCTGGCAGCAGGTGCTTCCACACGTCAGCGTGGTGCAGGCGGCCTGGCAGGTGCTGTTCACGCAGCTCCTCCCGGCGGCGCAGGGGGTGTTGCAGCCGCCGCAGTGGGCCGGGTCGGAGCGCGTGTCGACGCAGACCCCGTTGCAGAGGGTGAGCCCGCTCGTGCAGACGGGCTGGCATGCGCTCCCCGAGCAGATCTGGCCGGTGGGGCAGATGGTCCCGCAGGTGCCGCAGTTCTTCGGGTCGGTCTGCGTGCTGGTGCAGACCTGTGTCGCGCCCGACGGGCAGAGCTGCTTCGGCGCGTTGCACTGGCAGGGTGGCACCAGGTCGGTGTCGCAGGTCTCGCCGGTGAGGCAGGCGCTTCCGCAGGCGCCGCAGTTCCGGGGGTCCGACGACGTGTCGACGCAGGTCGGGACGTAGGGGAGATTCGGGCAGGCCATGATGGGGGGATTCGGGGGCGTACAGACGCAGGCGCCGGAGGCGCAGGTCCCGATGCCGCAGTTGTTGCCGCACCCGCCGCAGTTCGCGGCGTCGGTCCGGTCGTCCACGCACAGGCCGAAGCAGACCCGGTTGGCGGGCGCCGCGCACGCGCAGATCCCGGCGACGCAGGACGAACCCGCGTTGCAGGTGGTGCCGCAGCCGCCACAGTGGAGGTTGTCGGTCTGGAGGTTGGTGCAGGTGCCGCCGCAGTTGGTCGAGCCCGTGGCGCAGGTGGTCGTGCTCGACGTGCAGCCGGCGGCCGCTGCGGCGACGACGAGTGCGAGCACCCAGCCGCCCCGCGCCATGAACCTCGCGATCGAACCCCCCATCGGACGCCTCCCCGGGATCACCCCGAACATTTCGGGACAGTCTAGCCTCTCCCGCACCCTCCGTGGCGGCCCGGCAGGGTCGGACGGCCTACCGCCTGGCACCCTGGGTGCGCGCCGCGACCGGCTTGCGGGGGACGGCCTCGGACTTGGCCCGCGTCAGCCGGAACTTGGCGTCGGTCTTCTGCCGGTTGGAGCCCTTGCGCGTCGACTTCCGCGACGGGCGCGTGCCGGGCGCGAAGTCCTCGAAGGCGTAGAGCGCCTTTCGGTCCTTGGTGGCCAGGTTGTGCGGCTTGGGGCCCGGCTTGGCCTTCCGCACCTCCTTGGCCTTCTTCGGGCCCGCACGCTCGGTGTTGTAGCGGAACCACTCGGCCTTGGTCGCCATGGGCACGCCTCCGGGGGCCAGCGGGGATCGAGACGATTGTACGCCTCGGCGGGCCCCGGCGGTCCGGCACCCGGACGGGGCGGGCGGCGTCAGGCGCTGCGGCGCCAGCGGGCGTTGTGTCGGGAGAGATCGGCGTCGAGGCCGGGGATCTCCTGCTCGCCGACGATGCCGACCTCGACGAAGAACTGGCCGATGCGCCGCTGGAGGCGGCGCTGCCGCCCGAGCAGGGCGAGCAGCTGTCCGCCCGAGAGGAATCCCTGGCGCCGCGCGTACTCCCCGAAGGGCTCCTCGGCACCGTCGCGGCGGCGCCGCTCGAGGATCTCCCGGACCTCGTCGTCGGAGAGGTGCCCCCATTCGACGGCGATCCGGCCGATGGAGGGGCGCTGCCGGCGCTGCCAGGCCACGGCCTCGACGAGGTTCCGCCAGGAGGCCCGTCCCGAGTAGTAGAGGAACTCGGCGAAGAGGAGCGTGCGCTGGGGTAGCGGGGCCCGGCTCAGGTGGTCCCGCGGCGGGCGGGAGGCCCGTTCCCGGGGGCGCTGCGCGACCGGGCGCGGCGCCGGGGGGGCCTCCTCCCGCGACAGGAACTGGTAGGCCTCGAAGATGCTCCGGAACTCGTCGGCCAGGCTCGACTCGCTGCGCCCGAGCGCCTGGGCCCGGTCCGGGTGGGTCTCGAGCGCCCGGCGGCGGAAGGCCTCCCGGACCTCGCGGCGGAACGCCTCCGCCCCGGAACGCCGGGGGCGGTTCGCACCGAAGAGCAGGTCGAGTGCCCGCTCCATCTCGCGTGGTTCTCCGGATTCCCGCGTCATCACGGCCGCCTCCGCCCCTCGCCCGCTTGCCTACATCGACTTACACGGGATCATCGGACGGATCGGGCACCCTGTCGAACTTCTGGCCGTGAGCCGCTACAGGAGCGAGTCGACCAGCCGGGCGAGCGACTGGGCGGCGCGGCGCCAGGCGGGCCGGCGGGCCCAGGCCTCCTCCTCTAGGGGCGGTTCGGCGTCGCGCATGGTCCGCTCCTGGATGCGCGCCAGGTCGGCGACCACGCCGCGGTCGTAGAGGAAGAGCATGTCCTCCTCGTTGAGCATGAAGGAGCGCATGTCGATGTTGGACGACCCGATGGCGCAGAGGTCGTCGTCCACCGAGATGTGCTTCGCGTGGAGGAAGCGGGTCCGGTAGAGGTGGATCTTCACGCCCGCCCGGATCAACTCCTCGTAGTAGGACTCCTGGGCCAGGCGGACGAGCTGCTGATCGGCCTGGAGCGGCGTGATGAGGTGGACCTGCAGCCCGCGCACGGCGGCGGCCTGCATGGCGTCCACGAAGGGGCGGTCGGGGACGAAGTAGGGGGTCGTCACCACGATCCGCTCCCTGGCCCCGTAGAGCATCTGCACGAAGGTGCGCTCGTTGTTCTCCGCCTCGTACGTCGGACCGGAAGGGAGCGCCTGGGCCCGCACCGTCCCCGCCGCGGCCTGCTCCGGGAACGGGGACTCGCCCTCGAACCCCTTGCCGGTCTCGAGGAACCGGTCGGTGAGGAAGATGGCCTGGAGTTGCCGGACCACCGGCCCCTCCACCCGGACCATGAGCTCCTCGTTGGTGAGCCCCCGCCCCTTGTAGTCGTAGGCGTCGACCAGGTTCTGCGAGCCGGTGTAGCCGATCCGTCCGTCGATGACGGCGATCTTGCGGTGGTTGCGCAGGTCGCGCCGCGTCCGGAAGGTGCCGGGGCTGAGGAGGGAGAGCACCTCGACGCCGGCCGCGCGGAGGCCGGGGGCAAGCTTCTTCAGCCCCGGCGCGGAGGCCATCCCGTCCATGAGGACGCGGCAGATGGCGCCGCGCGCCCGGGCCCGCGCCACCGCGTCCGCCACCCGGCGCCCGGTGGCGTCGGGCTCGACGATGTAGAAGAGGAGGTGGACGCTCTCCCGCGCCGCGTCGATGTCGGCCACGAGCCGGTCGACGAAGCCCGCATAATCGTCGATGAGCTCGGCGCGGTTGCCGCCCACCACCGGGAAGGAGCCCAGCCGGAAGGCGAGCGCGGCGGTGGCCTGCCGGGCGGCGTCCACCTCGACGCCGTCGGCGAAGACGCCCCTTTCCCGGGCCGACTCGATGAGCGCTGTCGCACGGGCCTGCCGCTTCCGTCGCTGGACGGGGAGATAGGCGCGCCCGAAGATCGAGTAGAGCACGAACCCCACGATGGGCAGGAGCAGGATGAGGAGCAGCCAGGCCCGGGCCGCGTTGGGGGAGCGGCGGCGCGGAACCGCCCAGACCGCCCAGAGCCGGATCGTCCAGTTCACGATCGGGATGAGCCAGGCGAGGATCATGGCCCCTCCCTCCGGCCGCCCTGCGCCCGACCGCGAGACGCGGCCTTTCGCGCCGTCGCGCCGGCCGCGCCGCCGGCCGCGGCCTCCAGCCGCGCCTGGGCCCCCAGGCACGCCTCCCGGATGGTGAGGGCCAGGCGGCGCAGCGCGGGACCGAGCGGCGACCGCGGCCGCCACACGAGCGCCAGGGTCCGGTGCGGCTCGGGGCTCGCCAGCCGCCGCACCGCGAGCTCGGAGCGCCGGTTCTCGACCGGGAGCGCGATGCGCGGCAGCAGCGTGACCCCGGCGCCCCCCGCCACCATCTGGGCCAGGGTGGCGAGACTCGTGGCGCGGAAGTCGAGCTCCCTCCCCCGCGACGCTGCGCAGTAGGCGAGCGCCTGGTCCCGGAAGCAGTGGCCGTCGTCGAGGAGAAGGAAACCGGCGCCCCGGAGCTCCTGGGGCGTCGCCGGCGTGGTGACGCGGACGAGCGGGTGGCCGGGCGCCGCCGCGAGCACGAACGGATCCTCGCAGACCACCTCGCTCTCCACCTCCCCGAGCGGCGCCTCGAGCGCGAGCAGCGCGCCGTCGAGCCGTCCCTCCCGCAGCGCCTCCACCAGGTTCTCGGTCTTGTCCTCCACCCACACCGCGGAGAGCCCCGGGTGGCGGGCCCGGAGCGCGGGCACCACCTCCGGGAGGAGGTACGGGGACACGGTGGGGATGACCCCGAGGCGCAGCGTCCCGGCGAGCGGGTCGCCGAGCTGGCGGACGCTGTCGGCGAGGTCGTCGGCCTCGAGGAGCAGCCGCCGAGCCCGCTCGAGGACCGCCTCCCCGGCCGCGGTGATGAGCACCTTGCGCGACCCCCGCTCGAAGAGCCGGACGCCGAGGAGCTGCTCGAGCTGGATCACCTGGGCCGAGAGCGAGGGCTGGGAGACGTGGCAGCGCTCGGCGGCGCGCCGGAAGGAGCGCAGGTCGGCGACGGCCGCGGCGTACTGGAGCTGTCGGAGGGTGAACGGGTGGGGGCTCGACCGCATGATAGGCGGAGCCTATCACCCTGGCTCCTTGCCTGGCGCGCCGCTCCGCCGGTACAAGTCCTTCCGTTGCGCTCCATCCTCGTCATCCGCTACAGCGCGCTCGGCGACGTGGTCCTCGCCACCTCGGTGCTCGAACCGCTCCGGGCGCGCTTTCCCGGGGCCCGCATCGACTGGGTCACCTCACCGGCCTACGCGCCCCTCCTCGAGGGGCTTCCCGGCCTCGAGCGGGTCCACCGGCTGGGGCGGGGCGGGATCCGGGAGGCGGTCGACCTCGCGGTCCGGCTCCGCGGCCGGTACGACCTCGCCATCGACCTCCAGAACAAGGTGAAGAGCGCGGTGGTGGCGCGGGCGGCGGGGCGGCGGCAACTGGTCTTCCGGCGCCGGACCTCCCGCCAGACGGCGCTCGCGCTCCTCGGCGTCGACCCGCCGGTGCGCGGGCCCCACGCGACCCGGCTCTACGCCGACGTGCTCTTGCCCCTCGGGATCGCGGAGCCCGGCCCTACCCGCGTGGCCCTCTCCGGAACGGCCCGCGACGCCGCGGCGGCGGCGCTCGCCGGGGCGCGGCGCCCGCGGGTGGCCATCGCTCCGGGAGCGAGCCGGGCCACCAAGCTCTGGCCGGCCGAGCGCTTCGCCGAGGTGGCCGATGCCCTCGCCGCGGAGGGCGCGAGCGTGGTCCTCGCCGGCGGTCCGGGGGACGCCGACGCGCTCGAACGCTTCCGCGCCGCGCTCCGCGCACCGGTCGCCGGGGACCTCACCCGCCTGCCGGTGGAGGGGCTCGCCGCAGGACTCGCCTCGGTCGACCTGCTCGTGGCCTGCGATTCCGGACCGGTTCACCTGGCGACGGCGGTCCGCACGCCGGTGCTGGCCGTCTTCGGCCCGACCTCTCCGGAGCGCTGGGGGCCGCCGCCGCCGGGGCGCGCGGTGCGCTTCCCGATCGACTGCGCTCCCTGCTCGAACCATGGCCAGGACCGGTGCCCGGAGGGGCACCACCGCTGCATGACCGAGCTCTCCGCGGCGACGGTGGCCGCCGAGGCGCGGGCGCTGCTCGACAGGGCGTAGGCCCGCCCGGCGCCGCGTCCCCTACCCGGCCGAGCGCACCGCGGCGGCGAGCTTCGCGCCCCGCTCGTCGAGCTGCTCGGCCGTCCAGCCGAGCGCGATGGGGGTCGAGATGGTGCGCGCCATGACCGCGTCGGAGGCCGGGAACGGACGGCTGGCGAGCGCGGCGAGCGCCTCGCGCACATGGGCCGGCAGCGGGGAGAAGGAGGACGCCGACTTGAGGTGGTCCCAGCGGCGCAGGTAGTGCCAGTTGTTGTCGTACCAGTACATGGCCGGGATCCCGGCCGCCTGCATGCCCTTCGCCGCGGCGCGGGCCCGGGCCTCGTCGGGCAGGAAGAAGGACAGGAAGGAGGCGCTGTCGCCCTCGGGGTCGGGGATGCGGCGGAAGGTGACCCCGGGCACGGCGGCGAGCGCCTCCCGGAGCGCCTGCTTGTTGCGGCGCTGGATCGCGAGGAACCGGTCGAGCTTGCCGATCTGCGCGAGCCCCACCGCAGCGTGCAGCTCGGAGATGCGGAAGTTGTAGCCGAGCGCCGGGTGCAGGTCGGCGCCGCGGTCGACGCCGAGATGGTCGTGCCCGTGGTCGGCGTACTGGTCGCAGCGCCGGGCCACCTCCGGGTCGGAGGTGACGATGGCCCCGCCCTCCCCGCAGGTGATGGTCTTCACGAAGTCGAACGAGTAGCAGCCGGCCTTGCCGACGGTGCCGAGGGCCCGCCCCTTCCACGTTCCCCCGGTGGCCTGGCAGGCATCCTCGAGGAGGAGCAGCCCCTTCTCGCGGCAGAGGTCGTCGAGCGCGCCCAGGTCGGCCATGGCGCCGCACATGTGGACGGGCATGACCACCTTCGTGCGCGGCGTCACCGCGGCGCGCGCGGCGGCCGGCGAGAGGGTCAGGGTGTCGTCGACGTCGACGAGCACCGGCGTGGCGCCCACCGAGAGCACCGCCTCGAAGCTCGCCACGAAGGTGAAGGTGGGCAGGATCACCTCGTGCCCCGCTCCCACGCCGAGCGCCGCCAGCGCCGTGGTCAACGCCGCCGTCCCGGAGGAGACCACCTGCGCGTGGGCCGCGCCGGTCCGCCGGCAGAGCGCCGCCTCGAGCTCGCGGGCCTTCCAGCGCCCCTTCCGCGGGCCGTCGAAACCGTAGCGCATGAGGATGCCGGTCTCGAGCACCTCCTCGACCTCGCGCCGCTCCTCGGCGCCCCACATCTCGTATCCGGGCATGGCAGCCTCCTACATCCGCTCGTAGAGCGCGCGCACGCGCTCCGGGGTCATCTTCCGCTTCCAGTCGTCCCCCAGGACGTTCTGCCAGAGCGGGGCCATCCCCAGCGACACCTCGACCATCTTGTCGAGCTTCGCGGCGGGGAGCCCGGCGACGACGCCGCCGGGGATCTCGACGCCGGCCCGCTCGGCCATGCGCCGGAAGTCGGCCGCCTCCGGGTAGAACTCCTCGAGCACCTGCATGGCGATGCAGTTGCCCTCGCCGTGGTGCGTCCCGAGCACGTAGCCGAGGCCGTAGGAGAGGGCGTGGGCCGCCCCGACCTGCGAGTAGGCGATGGACATCCCGCCCATCCAGGACGCCATCATGAGCTTCTCGTCCGAGTCGCCGTCCCAGCGGTCCTTCTCGAGGAAGACCTCGCGGCAGAGGGCGAGCGACTTCTCGGCGTGGACCCGGGCGAAGGCGTTCATGGCCCGCCCCTGCAGCGACTCCACGTTGTGGATGTAGCAGTCCATCCCGGTGAAGAAGCGCTGCCGCTCGGGCACGCCGGCGATCAGGTCGGGGTCGAGCAGCACCTGGTCGAACGGCGTGTAGTCGGAGTTCAGCCCCAGCTTCTTCGTCGGCCCGATGAGGACGGCGGTGCGCGACACCTCGGCGCCGGTGCCGGAGAGGGTGGGCACGCCGGCCTTGAAGACGCCCGGCACCTGGACGAGGTCCCAGCCCTGGTAGTCCTGGGAGGAGCCCGGGTTGGTGAGCATGAGGGCGACCGCCTTGGCGAGATCCATGGTGGAGCCGCCGCCGATGCCCACGAGCCCCGACACCTTGCCCAGCTCGGACCGGATCCGGTCGCGCAGGGAGTCGACGTCCCCGGTCTTGGGCTCGTGGGTGACGTCGACGAAGTAGATCCGGTCGCGGCCGCGCACCGGGATGCGGGCCACGAACTCGGGCCGGTCCCGGAAGACGTGGTCGACGAGGAACACCACCGGGGCGGTCCCCTGCCGGTTGTCGGCCAGGACGGCGTCGAGCTGCCCCAGCGCGCCGCGGCCGAACATCACCTGCCCCACCTGCTTCAGGTTCTTGTGCACGATCCCTCCTTCAGCGCGTCTCGCCGGCCAGCAGCCCCTCGGCGCGTCGCAGGTCCTCGGGCGTGTCGATCTCTACGCCCATGTAGTCGGTCGCCACCATCCGCATGCGGATCCCGTGCTCCAGGAAGCGCAGGCACTCCACCTTCTCGGCCCGCTCGAGGGGGCCGGCGGGGAGCCGGGCGAAGCGCAGCAGCGCGTCCCGGCGGAAGGCGTACACGCCGATGTGCTCCCAGAAGGTGGGGCGCGCGGCGGCGTCGCGCACGTAGGGGATGGGGGCGCGGGAGAAGAAGAGCGCGTTCCCCGCGCCGTCGACCGCCACCTTCACGTAGTTGGGATCCTGGACGAGCGCGGGGTCGTGCAGTTCCTGCATCAGCGAGGCGACGCCCACGTCCCGGCCGCCCGGCCCCTCGAAGGCGGCCAGCAGCCGCTCCAGCGGTTCACGCTTCGTGAACGGCTCGTCCCCCTGGACGTTGAGGACGAGGTCGGCCTCGATCCCCTCCATCACCTCGGCGATCCGGTCGGTGCCGCTCTCGTGCGGACGGGTGGACATCCGCGCCTCCCCGCCGGCGCGCTCGACCTCGGCGCGGATCTCGTCGGCGTCGGTGACCACCAGGACCGCGTCGAAGAGGCCGGTGTCGCGCACCGCCTCGAAGGTCCGGCGGATCACGGTCTTCCCGCCCAGCGGGGCGAGGAGCTTGCGCGGGAAGCGGGTGGCGCCGAGTCGCGCCGGGATGAGGGCGATGCGTCGCACGGTGGGCAGAGAGGGCGACCGGGGCTCCGGCCGAGGCGTATCCTAATCCAGGACCCGGGGTTTGGCTGACCGGAATGGGGCTAGGATGGGGCCCCTTGGACCTGGCACGGAACCCCCGCCGGATGCGCCTCGCCGCCCTCGCCGCGCTGGCCCTGGCGGCGATTGGACCCGCGCCCGGGGCGGCCGATACCCCGCCCTCCCCGGAGGTGCTGGCGCGGGGGGAGCAGGTCATGCGACGCTTCTGCCTCTCCTGCCACGGATCCCCCGGCGGGAAGGTCGAGGATCCGCTCGGACCGCGCCTCCGCCCGGAGGTCTGGGGCAGCCCGACCCAGGCCTACGAGAACGTGGGCGCGCTCCAGCGGATCAACCGGCGCATGGACCAGCCGTTCCGGGGCACCGACGACGAGCGGCGGGACCTGGCCGAGTGGCTGGCCCGGCGGGCGCTCGAGAACCGGACGCCCGCCTGGCAGGTGGCGCTTCCCTGGGTGGCGGCGGGAGCCGGCCTCCTCTTCGCCGCGGGGTTCGCCGTTCGCGCCGGGACGCGCCGGCGGAGCCCCCGGGCCGGCCATGCCGACTCGAGGGCGGGGTAGACTGTCGCGCCTTGGCGCCCGACCCCTTCTCCTCGCTGCGCATCGCCGAGTACCGCGCGTTCCTGGGCGCCATGGCGGCGGTCTTCGCGGCCACCCAGATCCAGACCGCGGTGCTGGGCTGGCAGGTCTACGCGCTGACCGGTGACCCGCTGTCCCTGGGGTTCGTGGGGCTCGCCGAGGCGGTGCCCTTCCTGACCTTGACCCTCTTCGGTGGCTGGGCAGCCGACCGGATCGACCGCCGCCTCATCGCGCTGGCCAGCCTGGCCGTCATCGCCGGCAGCGGCGCCTGGCTGCTCACCACGAGCCTCGGCCCGGTGGAATCCCCGCTGCCGCTCTACGGGGCGCAGGCGCTGGCCGGGCTGGGACGGGCCTTCTTCCGGCCGGCCTCGGCGTCGCTCGGCACCGAGCTCGTGCCGCGGGAGCAGTACCAGAACGCCGCCTCCTGGCGTTCGTCGATCTTCCACAGCACCATGATCGTCGGCCCCGCCGCGGGTGGGGCGCTCATCGCGCTGGGCGGCCCCCGGCTCGCGTACGCGGTGGAGATGGGGCTGCTCGGCGTGGGGCTCGCCGCCCTGCTCGCGGTCGCGCCGCGCCCCCGGGCGCCGGTCGCCCGGCGCCACCCGTTCACCGAGATCGCCGAAGGGGTCCGCTTCGTCTTCCGCGAACCGCTGCTCCTCGGGCCGCTCAGCCTCGACCTCTTCGCCGTGCTCTTCGGGGGGGCCACCGCGCTGCTCCCCATCTTCGCCCGCGACGTCCTCCACGTCGGGGAGGTCGGGTTCGGGATCCTGCGGGCCGCCCCCGCGGTGGGGTCGGTGGCCACCTCGCTCGCCCTGGCCCGTTTCGGCCACTTCCAGCGGGCCGGGCGGGCACTCCTCGCCTGCGTCGCCCTCTTCGGCGTGAGCTGGATCGCCTTCGCCCTCTCCCGGAACTACTGGCTGTCGGCGGCCATCCTGGTGCTCGGGGGCGCGCTCGACGCGGTCTCGGTGGTGCTGCGCAGCACGCTCGTGCAGAGCTTCACGCCCCAGGAGATGATGGGGCGGGTCTCGGCGGTGAACAGCCTCTTCATCGGCTCCTCCAACGAGCTCGGCGCCTTCGAGAGCGGCGTGGCCGCAAAGGTGCTCGGCACGGTCCCCTCGGTGATCTTCGGGGGCACGATGACGCTCCTCACGGTGGGGCTCGTGGCCTGGCGTGCGCCGCGGCTGCGCAGGCTCACGCGGATCGCGTAGATTCGGGGGATGCCGCTCCTCCCCTTCCCGGCCGAGAGCCGCCTGCCCGGCGTGGGCACGACCATCTTCACCGTCATGTCCCGGCTCGCCGCCGAGTGCGGCGCCCTGAACCTCTCGCAGGGCTTCCCCGACTTCTCCGCGGAGCCGGCGCTTTTCGACCGGGTCTCCCACCACATGCACGCCGGGTCGAACCAGTACGCCCCCATGGCCGGGGTGCCGGCGCTGCGCGAGGCCATCGTGGCCCGGTCGGAGGCACTGTACGGGACGCGCTACGACCCCGAGCACGAGGTCACGGTCACCGCGGGCGGAACCCAGGCCATCTTCACGGCGGTGACGGCGCTCACGCGCCCCGGCGACGAGGTCATCGTCCTCGAGCCGGTCTACGACTCCTACGTCCCCGCCATCGAGCTGGCCGGCGGGCGGGCCATCCGGGCCTCGCTCGCGCCACCCTCCTGGCGGCCGGACTGGGCGGCCATCCGGCGGCTCGTCTCGCCGCGAACCCGGATGATCCTCCTGAACAGCCCGCACAACCCCACCGGGTCCGTGTTCACGCGGAGCGACCTCGACGCGCTGGCCGACCTGGTGCGGGGTACCGGCATCGTGATCCTCTCCGACGAGGTCTACGAGCACATCGTCTTCGACGGGGCCCGGCACGAGAGCGTTTCCCGCCATCCCGAGCTCGCGGCCCGATCCTTCGTGATCGGCTCCTTCGGGAAGACCTTCCACGTCACCGGCTGGAAGGTGGGCTGGGCGCTCGCGCCGCGCGCGCTCATGGCCGAGTTCCGCAAGGTCCACCAGTTCGTGGTCTTCACGGTCAACACGCCGGTCCAGCTGGCGCTCGCCGACTTCATGTCCGAGCCGCGGCGCTGGCTCGAGCTGGCCGCCTTCTACGGCCGCAAGCGCGACCGCTTCCGCGACGGGCTCGGGGCCACGCGGCTCGTGCCCCTCCCCTGCGCCGGGACCTACTTCCAGCTCGCGAGCTACGCCCGGGTGAGCGACGAGCCGGACACGGTGCTCGCCGAGCGGCTCACCCGCGAGATCGGGGTCGCCTCCATCCCCGTCTCCGCCTTCTTCGCCGACGGTCGCCAGGACCGGGTGCTGCGCTTCTGCTTCGCCAAGTCGGACGAGACGCTCGATCGGGCGTGCGAGCGGCTGGCCCACATCACTTGAGGAGGGAACCCCGTGACGCCGTCGATCCTCGCCGCCATGCTGCTCTCCGCCGCCCCCGCCGGGATGCGCGACACCCCCGTCTCCCTCACCGTCAGTGGAGGGGTCTCGCTCGGCGCCTACGAGGCCGGCTACCTCTACTACGCGCTCGCCGTGCAGCGGGCCAACCCGGGGATGGGGCGGGTGATCCTGGCCACCGGCGCGTCGGCCGGAAGCGTCAACGCGCTCCTCTCCCTGCGCGCCTCGTGCGCCGGCACGACGCTCGACCCCCGCCAGAGCCTCTTCCACCGGGTCTGGGTGCCCATGGGGCTCACCCAGCTCTTCCGGCCCGAGGCGACGAGCCCGGTGGCGGCCTTCTCGCAGAAGACCTTCCAGGACGTGGGCTCGATGGTGGAGGAGGAGCTCGCACAGGGGCTCCCAGAGGATTGCGACGTCGTCCTCGGGGTCGTCGCCTCCCGGCTCTCGCCCCGCCTGCTGGAGGCGGCGGAGGGGCGGCTCAAGGTGCCGGTCACCGAGGAGCACTTCGTGGTCCGCATCCGGGGACGGGGCGATGGGCGCATCCCGCTCATCACCAACTACCTCGACCCCGACTTGATCGACGAGCAGGCTGCCCTCCCCGAGGCGGCGGACGGCAGCGTCGCCTTCGCGTCGCTGCTCGATGCGGTCATCGCCTCGACCTCCTTCCCGGTGGCCTTCCCACCCCGCTCGGTGAAGCACTGCGTGGTTCGCACGCGGGGAAGGACGGCCCCGTTCTGTCCCGAGGCCCGGGCTTCCACCTCCCTCTTCGTGGACGGAGGGGTGTTCGACAACTCACCGCTCCGGCTCGCCGCCACCTACGCGGCGGGAGGGCTCTCCCGGACACCCGACCGCGGGTTGCGCTGGAACCCCGGACCGCGCCTCTCCGGGTCCCGCGCCCCTCCCTCCGACGTGGCCTTCGCCTTCCTCTCGGCCGACGCCGCCGCATTCCCGGACCAGTCGGCCTCCGACTCCGGGGGCGACACGTCGCTCCTCCCGCTGCTGCTCCGGGAACTCGGCGGCTTCGTCAACAGCGCCCGCTCCCGGGAGCTCAACCTGCTCATCGAGGACTACCCGCAGACGGCGGAAAACCTGGTCTTCCCGAGGCGCCACTTCCCCGCGGCCAGCTCGCCGATGTACGCCTTCTACGGCTTCTTCGACCGCGGCTTCCGGTCGTTCGACTTCGACCTGGGCATGTACGAGGCGCGCCGGCAACTGACGAGCTTCACCCTGGCTCGCCTCGACCCGGCGCTCCGCGAGCGGTTCACCTTCCCGGAGGACTTGCCCGAGGCGCGCGCCGCCACGCCCTCCTGGGCGCCGCTCTCCTGCCTTCGCGCCCTCTTCGACGGGGAGGCCGGTGCCGAAGCCCGGTGCGGAGGCGACGACCTCCGGCCGTTGCGGATCCTGGCCCAGATCTCCTTCGACCGGCTCTGGGATCGCTGCCGGCGCGACTCTCGCTGGGACCCACCCCCGAACGGTTTCCCTGCCTGCAAGGCAGCCCAGGCCGGAGAACCTCCTCCGCGCGTTCCCGGAGTGACCGGGAGCCCGGACTGGCGCCGATGGGCGGAGGAGTCGGAAGCCGCGCAGATGACCCGTCTCCTCGCCTTCTACGGGTACGACTGGTCGGATATCCCCGTGCGGCGAGGCGCCACCGAGGACCAGGTCCTGGCCGCGCTGCGCTCCGAGTTGCTGGCGGTCACCGACCACCTCGCCCGCGCGCAGCCGACCTTCGGAGAGGAGGCTGTCATCGGCGCTGCAGGGCGCCTGGGGGTGGACCTCTTCTACTACGTGCCCCCTCGCGCCACGGTCTGGCTGACGCTGGGGCGGGCGCTCGAGATCGGCGGCGACTGGGCGGTGAAGAGGCTCTCCTGGCTCCGGCTCACCGGGTCCCTCGAGATCATGAACCTCGGCACCATCCTGGGCTCGAGTCCCCCGCCGGTGGCTTTCGTGCCCGTCGTCGGCATCGACGCGCTCCCCCGGGAGTTCGGCTCGGTCCTCCTCCAGCCCTCCTTCCTCGTCCGGGGCGGATATGTGCTGAGCTTCAACGACGCCTTCGGGGGGAAGCCCTGCGAGGGAAACGATCCCGTCACCATCGGCGCCTGCTCCCGCCCCGTGGTGGAGGCCGGCGCGGCGGCGGCGGTGATCGGCATCCTCCGGGTGCAGATCATGACCGCCTGGTATCCGCCGGCCTGGGGAATGCCCGGCCTGTGGGCGGTGCTGCCGTCGCTGGGGTTCCAGCTCGGGTTCTAGGTCGCGACACGGCGATCGTGGGTGTAGACGTTCAGGCGTTCGCCCCGCGCGAAGCCCACGAGCGCAATGCCGGCCCCGCGCGCCAGTGCCACGGCGAGCGAGCTCGGGGCGGAGACGCCGGCCACCACCGTGATCCCCGCGGCGGCCGCCTTCTGGACGATCTCGAAGCTGGTCCGTCCGCTGACCGCGAGCAGGCGGGCCCGCTCGCCCCCGGGCGTCCCGGCCATCCCCCGGCGCAGCAGCGCGCCGACCACCTTGTCGACGGCGTTGTGGCGCCCCACGTCCTCGGCCGAGGCGAGCAACTCCCCGCCCTCGCCGAAGGCCGCCGCCGCGTGGAGCCCCCCGGTCCGCGAGAAGATCGGCTGCAACGCCGCGAGCCGGGCCATGCAGCGCAGGATCTCCGCTGCGTGCAGGGGCGGCGCCTCCCCCACCGGCGCGCAGCGGTCGAGCAGCCCGTCGATGCTCCGCCGCCCGCACACCCCGCAGGCCGACGAGGTGGTGGACCAGCGCCGCCCCTCCAGCACCCGCTCGGGATCGATCCGGTGGCCGCCGGCGGAGTGGACGTCGATGACGTTTCCGTACCCCTCCTCGCCGGGCCGTCCGCAATGGGCCACGGAACCGACGTCCGCGGCTCCGGCGATCATCCCCTCGGCGAGGAGGAAGCCGAGCGCCAGGTCCGCGTCGGCCCCCGGCGTCCGCATGGTGACGGCCACCGTCTCCCCGTCGACCCGGACCTCGAGCGGCTCCTCGACCGCGACGGCGTCGGGCCTCCGCTCCACCCGCCCGCCGTCGATGCGCACCACCTCGATCTCGATCGTGGTCCCGGCGCGCGGAGGGAGGGGGGCGTCGTCGTCCATGCCCTATCCGAGGTGCGGCGCGATCGCCTCGACCACCCGGGCGCTCACCCGGGCGTTCTCCCGCTTCCACTCCGCGTGCGCATCGGGGCCGACCCGGTTGGCCACGCCCAGCACGGCGGCGGCCGGGATCCCGGCGGCGGCGCAGGCGGCGAGGACGCCGGTCAGTTCCAGGTGCTCGACCGGTGCGACGCGGGCGAGCGCGCGGGCCCCCTCCCAGGTGAGGGTGATGGCCGGCGGGACCGCCACGTCGTGGGTGGGAAGCGGGAGGGTCCAGCCGGTCGGCCACCGGGTGGTCTCGGCCGCCGGCCGGTAGGCGCGGCCGAGGACCTCCTCGACCGACGTGGCGATCGCGGCGGCGGCGGCGATGACCTCCCCGACGGCGAGCCGCTCGTCGTAGGCCCCGCAGGTCCCGACGAAGAGCAGTCTTCGGGGACGGTGCTCCCGGAGCAGCCGAGCCGTCTCCACCGCAGCGGTGACCGCCCCGATCCCGACGGTGGCGACGACCCACCCCGGGGGCGGCCTCCGGTCCAGCCCGGAGAGCTCGGGGGCGAACGCCGAGAGCAGGAGTGACGGAGCGTGCATCCTGGGACGGGCTCATCCCACGGGCGAAGCGGGCTTGCAAGCCCGGGCGCTGGCGGGCGCTACAGGATGGCGTCGCCGCGCTCGCCGGTCCGGACCCGGATGGCCTCCTCGACCGGCATGACGAAGACCTTCCCGTCGCCGATGCGCCCCGTCCCGACGGCGCGCTGCAGCACGTCGAGGAGCCGGGGCACGAGGGAGGTGGGAACCACCGCCTCCACCTTGAGCTTGGGCCGGAAGTCGATGGCGTACTCGGCACCACGGTAGACCTCGCCGTGACCGCGCTGCCGCCCGTAGCCCTTCACCTCCGTCACGGTGAGCCCCTCGACTCCCCAGACGGCGAACGCGTTCTTCAGGGTCTCCAGCCGCGAAGGCTGGATCACGGCCTCGATCTTGGTCACGCCGTACCTCCGGGACGACGGGTCGTGCAAGCGGCGCGCCGCCGAACCGGGCAGGCAGGTGCGCGATCACGGGGCGACGCGGGGACCGATCTGCCCGCCCGGCGAGCAGCCGATGCCAGGATCCGGGCAGGCGCGCGGCTCAGCCCTCGTCGAGGACCTGGCGGATCTTGGAGAGGAGCGACGCGGGGGTGAAGGGCTTCGCCAGGAAGGACTCGGAGGGGGCGAGCACGCCGTGCGGCCCCAGGACGTCCGCCCCGTGCCCGGACAGGAAGAGCACCCGGAGCCCGGGCCGCTCGGCGCGCAGCCGGTCGGCCAGCGCCCGGCCGGTCGCGTCGGGCATGATCACGTCGGTGACGAGGACGTCGGGCGGGGTCTCCTCCCCCCGCAGCGCCTCGACCGCACCCTCGGCCCCGTCCGCGGCGAGCACCCGGTATCCGGCAGTTCGCAGGGCTCGGGCCGTCGCCAGGCGCACTCCAGCATCGTCCTCGACGAGGAGCACCGTCTCCGTTCCGCCCGGTGCATCGGTCCGCTCCGGTGCGGGGGCGATGACCTCGCCCGTCGGGGCGCGCGGGAGGAGGACGTCGAAGGTGGTCCCGGACCCCGGGGCGCTCTCCACGCGGACGTGACCCCCGGCCTGCCGGACGATGCCGTAGACGGTGGCCAGCCCGAGGCCGGTCCCGTGCCCGTAGGGCTTGGTGGTGAAGAAGGGCTCGAAGAGGTGTTCCTGCACCTCGCGTGACATCCCGTTCCCGGAGTCCCGGACCCGCAGCCGGACGTGGTCCAGGGCCGGAAGGTCGACGGATCCCGGGGCAGTGGGGAGGTTCGCCATGGCGATCTCGAGGGTCCCGCCGGCCGGCATGGCATCCCGGGCGTTCACGGCGAGGTTCAGGATGACCTGCTCCACCTGCGCCGGATCGCACCGGACCGGCCAGAGGCCCGGCTCGGCGGAGGTCTCGAGCCGGACCGTCTCCCCGAGCAGCCGGCGGAGCAGCGGCTCGCTCCGGGAGAGCATGGTACCCAGGTCGACCGTGCAGGGCGCGATCACCTGCCGCCGGGCGAAGGCCAGGAGGTGGCTGGTGAGCTCGCGTGCGCGCTCCCCGGCCTGGCGGATCTGGTCGATGTCCTCCCGCTCGACCGGCCGCCCGGCGTCGAGCGCCTCTCCCTCCGACGCCGCGCCGCAGAGGATGACGGTGAGGAGGTTGTTGAAGTCGTGGGCGATGCCCCCGGCCAGCCGGCCGATGCTGTCGAGCTTCTGCGACTGGAAGAGCATCTCCTCGGTGCGGACCTGCTCGGTGACGTCGCGGGCGTTGATCACCACGGCGCCGATGGCCGGATCGCCGCGCAGGTCGCGTGCGACACCGTCGACCACCCGGTACCCGCCGTCCCGGTGACGCAGCCGGGCCCGGTGGCGCACCTGGCTCCCGCCGGCCGCGAGCACGTCCCGGAAGCCGCTGGCGACGTCGGCCCGGTCGTCGGCGTGGACGAGATCGATGGCCGAGGTGCCCTCCACCTCCTCGGGCTTCCAGCCCAGGGCCACCGCGGCGGCCGGGCTGCAGAACCCGACGCGCCCCGAACCGTCGACGAGCAGCAGGATGTCGCTCGACTGCTCGATGAGGGAGCGGAACCGGCGCTCGCTCACCCGCAGCGCCTCCTCGGTGCGCTTGCGCTGGGTGATGTCCCGGGAGATGCCGACGATCCCGATCACCTGCCCCGTCGAGTCGAGCCAGGGGGTCTTCGTGGAGAGGAAGACGCGCTCCCCGCCGGGAGACGGGACGGTCTCCTCGACCACCTCCGCCACTCCGCTCTCCATGATCCGGCGGTCGTTCCCCTCGATGGCGAGCCCGCTCGCCGGGTCGTCGAAGATTTCCCCGGTGCTGTGCCCCACCACCTCGTCCGCCGGCTTTCCGATCGCGCCCAGCGTGGCCGGGTTGGCGAAGAGGAACTGCGACTCGCGGTTCTTCACGAAGACGGGGTCGGGGGAGGTCTCGATCACGGTCCGGAGCAGCTGCCCGCGACGGGAGAGGTCCTCCTCGGCCCGGCGGCGCTCGGTGACATCGAGGAGCACGCCCGCTGCCCTGCCCGCCAGGCCGCCGGCCTCCTTCGCCAGCGGTGCCGCGCTGACCGCAAGGACCCGCCATTCCCCGTTCGAGCGGCGGAGGTGCAACTCCCGCTCGCGGACCGGGTTCCCGGTGCGCGCCGCCAGGGGGGCCGGCCAGTCCTCCGGCGGGACCAGCGTCATGCGGTCCGGCAGGTAGAGGCTGAAGGGGAGCTCGTGGAACGGGGTGGCCGCGTGGGCCTTCACCCCGACGATCCGGGCGTAGGCGGCGTTGTGGGAGACGATGACCGGCACGCCGCCCTGCGCGCACTCGGCGAAGACCACGCCGATGGGCAGCGCGTCCATGGCGGCACGCACGCCCTCCAGCTCGGGGAAGGTACCGCGCTCCCAGAGTGCAACACCTGCCGGACGGGCCGGGGTGCTCCTCGGCGAGATCCTGGGCTTGCGGCGGCGCGTGGTGGGGATTTCGGAGGCCAAGACGGTGGCCCACTCTGGACCGGCTCGAGGAAGCGCGACAGGCCATGGACAACCGACGTGAACGTACCCGGCACACCCCGCCTGGGGCGTAAGCGGTACGTATTCGAGCCTACCGCGCCCCTGGTCCCCCTACTTCTTCTCCGGACCGTCGTGACCCGGCTTCTCCTCGCCGTGCTCGACGAGGAGGGTCGCCTGCAGGGTCCCAGGCGGAAGCCCGGAGATCCGATCGGTGCGGCGCACCCGGTCGTCGTCGCCGGCCGACTGATCCTTCAACGAGTCGGCGAGCGCCAGCACGGGCAGGGGCTCGCGGCTGCAGACCGCGTAGATGCGCTCCGGCCCCTCGTCGCCCGGGAGGACGGCCTCGCCCGGCAGGACCTCGCTGCCGGTGACGAGACGGGCCTCCTCGCCGGCGGCCGGGTAGAGGACCGAGACCCGGCCCTCGCAGTCGACGGCCATCACCCGCACGCGGCAGGGAACGGAACTCTTCACGGCGAAGCGAAGGGGCGCCGACTGCTCGACCAGTTCACCATTGGTGAGCTGGCGAGCGCCCTTCGGCGAATCGGCGAAGACCTGGAGCGACAGCACGTCTCCCTGGGCCGCGAGGAGCCCCTCGGGCGGAACCGGCTTCACGAGGAGCAGGAGGCCGGCGGCGCAGGCCGCGGCCACGGGAAGGAGGGCGGTGAACCAGCCCATGCGGGGGCGGGGCGCGGCCGCCGCGACCACGGCGTCCACCGTGGCCGGGAACACGAACTTCCGGAAATCCTCGGCCTCGGAGGCCATCTGCTCGAGGCGGGTGCGGCAGGCCGGACACGCGTCGACGTGGGGGCCCAACCCCGACTTCTCGGCGTCGAGAAGATAGGCCTCGAGCTTCAGGTCCGACGGACAGCGCGTGGTCACGATGCAGCCCTCCCCATGAATCGCCTCGAACTCGACAGGAACCTCTCGAGCCGCCTCGACACCGTTCGCTTCGAGATCCCGAGCACCGCCGCGACCTCTTCCCGCTCCATCCCGTCCACGTACACGCCGACGACCACGGCCTGGGTCGAGGCGTCGAACCGCTCCAGCAACTCCTGCGCCAGGCGCCGGTCCGGAAGGGCCTCGGCTGCCGAACGCTCGTCGGCCTCGAGGTCGACGGGGAGGGCATCCTCCCCGTGGCGGCCGGAGTTCCGCAGGACGTTCAGGCAGTGGTTCGTGGTCACCCTGTAGATCCAGGGAAGCGCATCTCCCCGTTCTTCCAGGCGAGCCATGTTCCTCACCAAGCGCACGAAAACCTCCTGCGTCGCGTCCTGCGCCCCCTCCCGGTCACGGAGGAGTCGAAGACAACGCCTGTACACCGCGGGGCCGAAGTCCCGATATAGCCGGGCCGCCGCCTCGCGGTGGTCCACAGTTCGACACCCCCAGTGTCGGATCGGGCCGAGGCCCCACGGCTCCCGGACCACCGCTCCGGGGAACCGCCTCGCACCCATCTGACGGGAAAGACACCGGAGCGTTCACTTTTGGGACATGCATTTTTCGTTTGCATAAGAGGGCGGCGGCGGACACGCACCCGACATGGAGGTAAATGTCCGTTTTCATGGCTCTTTCCCGGACGCCGGGGTGTGAAAGTAGAGCCGGATTCCACTTCCTCCGGAACGGGAGGCCACATGTCGTCTCGAAGCATGCTCGGAACGTCCGTCCTCGTCGCTGCCTCGCTTCTCATGGCGGGCTGCGGAGACTCGGCCTCGTCGGCAGCCACGCCGCTGCCGCCGGGGTACTACATCTCCATCTCCAACATGTCGTTCTCGCCCCTCAACCTGGAGGCGCCCGCGGGAGCGACGATCACCGTCCTCAACCAGGAAACCATGGCCCACTCGGTCACGCAGCAGGCCGCTGCGGGCGCGTTCCTCCCCGGCGCGCCGGCGGGGTCGACCCCGTTCGACACGGGACTCTTCACCGGGAAGAAGACCTTCGTCCTCCCGGCCGGTCTCGCCGACGGCACGGTGCTCCACTACTTCTGCACCAGCCACACCTCGCTCATGATCACGCCGAACGGCACGATCACCATCCGCGCCGCGGCGGCACCGGTCGACGGTGGGCCCTACACGCCGGGTGGCGCCGGCGGGTACTGACTCAGCCGATCTCGAGCCACTTGAACCACATCGGGTGGTTCGCCTTGTACCACTCGAGCACGAGCCGGATCGCGGCCTGCTTGTCGCGGGGCATGACCTTCTCGTCGACCCGGTCGAAGTGGACGCGGATCACGTCCCCGTCGTGCTCGAGGGCCTGGGAGAACATGGTCTGCAGCTCGTTGCGGATGCGTCCGGAGTCGGAGATCTTCACGGCGCGCTTCGTGTGGTCCACGCCGGACAGGAAGCGGACCAGCAGCGGGCTGAAGACGTGGCGCTGCTGCTCGAACGACTCCATGAGACGGAACGTGAAGGTGATGTAGGACGAGGCGTTGCGGGTGGCCAGGCGGGTGGTGACCTTGTAGACCCCCTCGGCCACCTTCTCCACTCCCTTCGTCCCCGTGTACGGGTCGTCGCACATGTACCCGATGGCCGCCAGGACACCCCAGTTCTTCTCGGGCAGGAAGCTGTCGGCGCGGAGCACGGGCTTGCCCATCGGCACGTTGCAGGACCGGGCGTCGCGGATGGCCGCGGCGTAGCCGGCCACGTCCTCCTCCGAGACCGCCCGCCCCACGGCGATGGCCCGGATGCGGGGCGCGAAGTCCGGCGCGTCCGGGTCGAGCTGCATCAGCTTCGCCTCCTGATCGCAGGGCAGGTCGAAGGTGGGGGAGAAGACCGCCATGCTGGTCGAGACCTCGAGCACCTCGTCGAGGCTGGACGCCTGCATGGCCTCGGCGCTGGCCGCGTAGCCGTCGCACAGGAAGGCGTGCGGCGCGCCCGAGGCGTCCTTCCAGCTTCCCACCAGGAAGGACGGGGCGTAGGTGCCGGAGTCGGTGAAGACCTCGATGCCCGACGGAGCCTTCCAGTCGTCGTCGACCAGGTGGGCACCGGCGGTGGTCCACTCGTCCCAGAGCTTCCCGAGCCGCTTCAGGCGGCTCTTCCCGCGCAGCGTCCAGACGTGGACGTGGTCGGGACGGATGCCCGGGTAGGTCTCCCGGATGACCTCCATGACCTTGGCCCGCGGCGTGCGGTAGTCGAGCAGGACGGCCAGTTCCTCGGCCCGACGCGCCACCGCCCGCGGCACGGTGAGGCAGCCCATGTACGACTCGTAGGGGCGGGAGATGGTGAGCGGCGAGTCGAACAGGTGGAAGACCACCATCGGCCCGGTGGGCTTTCCCTCGGCGAAGCGGGAGGTGTTCTCGAGGGTGTCCACCGCCGCGCCCCAGATGGTGATCCCGCGGCTCTTCAGCCATCCGTGGAACTGCTCGAAGGTGTGGCCCGGCTCGTTGAGCAGCCGGCGGACCCGGCGGTCCACCGTGATCGCCACCTCGGGCCGGGCGTAGACGCGCCCGAAGCCGAGGAGCGGGTTGGCCCCCATCTCGGGCGTCTCGCCCGCCTTGGGCATGAGCCCCTCGCCGAGGCTCACCATCATGGCGTGGTCCTCGGGCAGCGTGCGGGTGAGGTACCAGAGCCCCTCGCTCATCACGTAGGCGCTGATGGCGTCGGCGCCCTTCTTCACCTGGTTGTAGACGTACTTGTCCTTGCCGGCTCCCTCGCCGAAGCCGCCGTAGAGCTTGGTGCCGAGCGCGGTGGCCGCGGCGGTGACCGCCAGGTTCCGGGCGATTCCACGCGGGGTGAACGTGTGCGAGGACACCGGCTCGGCCTGCGAGCGGTGGACGTCCACGTCATCCAGCCAGAGGTGGAAGCGCCCCAGGACGGGACGGGTGTCGAAGGCCCACTGCGCGATGAGGTTCCGCTTTTCGATGTCGGACATGGGCGGCCAGTCTAATCCAACTTTTCGTGGTAGAGGCGGGTGTGGTGACCGACTCCCATGGCGGGGCCTGGCGGAGGATGGCGGCGGCGGCCGCGGCGGCTTGGCTCGCCGCGTCAGCGGCCGGCGCGGACGAGCCGCCCGCCCCCCCCTCCGCGCCCGAGGCGCCACCACCGGCGGTCGACCTGTCGACGCCCGTTCCGCCTGCCGGAACGGTCCAGGACGGGCTTCCCGAGCTGACCGACGTGACCTTCGGGTCGGTGGCGCTCACCGCGGCCGGATTCGTCACCGCCTTCGTCGTCCACGAGGCCTGCCACGGGGTCGCCAACCTGGCCATGGGCAACGTCCCCACCATCGAGCCGGTCCGGTTCCTGGGCTTCTTCCCGTTCTTCGCGGTGTCGCCCAACGTGACCTGCCGGGACGGCGCCTGCGTCCGGCGCAACGGGGACCCCTTCCTGCCCGGGCCGCGCGGCCTCTCCTTCATCGTCTCCTCGGGGCTCATCTGCCAGGAGATCACCGACGAGATCATCCTCACCGATCGCCCCCGGATCCGGTACGAGACCGCCCCCTTCCTGAAGGGGATGCTGCTCTTCAACACCGCGGCGTCGGTGGCCTACGGCATCGCCAACCTGTCGGGGATCGAGCCGCCCGAGGGGGACCTCCGCGGCCTCGACCGGGCCAGCAGCGTCCCCCACGGGGTCTTCGCGGCGCTCGTGCTCGGCACGGCCGCCCTCGACGTGGCGCGCTACCTGCTCCCCGACGTGACCTGGATCCCCTGGGTGAGCCGGGGCTCGAAGGTGGTGACCATCGGGCTGGTGGTGGCCTTCTGATCCGGAACGTCCCCGGTCAGGGGATGACGAATCCCAGCACGGCGAGCATCGTCCCGGCCTGCACGGCGAGCATGGCCACCGAGAGGAGGAGCGCGCCGCGGCGCTCCCGCCCGAGGAACCCCGCCGCCGCCAGGACGAAGGGAACGGCGAGGAAGATCCAGAGCCGGGTCACCTCGCCGCGGTTCCGGCCCAGGAGATCGACGACGAGCACCGACGCGAGCCCGGCGATCGCCATCCAGGTGGCCGTCGCGGAGCGGGACTGGCGCGTCCGGAGCCCCCAGGCCGTCACCACGAGGATGGGGGCGCCGAGCGTCAGGAAGAACTCGCCCGGGTTGGCGGCGAGCCAGGTGCCGTAGGGACGGCGCGCCCAGACGTTGAAGCGCTCCGCCTCGACGGCCACGCGGGCGAGCTGCCGGACGGTGTCGAATCCGGTGATGCCCCGGAAGGCCAGGTGGGCGGCGACGAGTGCTCCCCCGGCCAGCGCCACCCCCACCGCCACCCTCCCCGTGGTCACCCGGCCGGCGAGGCGATCGGCGAGGGCCACCCCGGCGAAGAGGAGCCCCATCCCGAGCGGGGTCGGGTCGAAGAGGACCGCAGCGAAGAGCGCGGCGCCGGTGGCCAGCGCGAGCCACGGGCCCCTCCCCCGCAGGAACCGGATCCACAGGTAGAGCGCCAGGACCACGGGGAGCGGCGCCACCCCGTTCAGGATGGGCGCGAAGACGGTCCGCGAGGGCAGGAAGAGGTAGAGCCCGAGCGCGGCGACGGCGACCGGCCGGTCGGCAAAGAGCTCCAGGGCCACCAGGAAGACGAGGACGCCGACGAGGTTTCCGAGGAGCAGGATCGCGATCGCCATCGCGTCGGGCGAGCCCGTGAAGGCGTGCATGGCCCGGAAGAGGAGGATCTTGCCCGGCATGTTCCCGATGGCGTGGAGCGGGAACGCCCTGGCGAGGGGCTCGTAGTCGCGGAGCAGAACGGCGGGATCGTGGCGCAGCGCCGCGGTGAAGTAGGAGGTGGCGTTGTCGCTCCGCACGATGGCGCCCGGCGTGAACGGGTAGATGCGCCAGAGCAGGAGCTGGATCCCCGTGGCGCCGAGGACGGAGAGGGTCACGGCGGATGCGGGGCGGGTCCGGGACAGGTGCATCGCACCGGCGACGAGGAGCGCCGCCGCGCCGCCGGCGAGGAGGGCGGCGCCCAGCGCACGGCCCCTGGCCGCCGCGATGTACGGATAGGCCCACCCACCCGCGACCGACCCGATGACGACGGAGTGGGTCGCGATCAGGGTGCAGAGGGCCACCGCAGCGAGGACGATGGCCACCTCGAGGGTCCTGGAGCGCCCCGCCTCCGCGTTCACGCCGCGCATCCTAGCAGGACCTTCTTGGGTATTCGGCACCGCTATCGGTCACCTTTTGGTGGGAGCGGTGTCCTTGTATTCAGGAATCGAGGAACCGGTGCGCCCTTCCCCCCCAAACGTGGTTCGCCTTCGCCCGCTCCGGCCACGCCCGAGCTTCTGCCAGGATTGCGACCCTCTCGGGTCGCGTCCGTTCCTGGTGGAGTTCCACGCGGACCCCCGGACCGGGGACATCCTCACGCCCTGTCCGGCGTGCGGGCGCCACGCGCTCCTCGAGATCCTCCCACCCGCCTCCCGCCGCGAAGTCCTCGGCTGACGAGACGAGACGAGACGAGGCCGACCCCCCTCGGGGGACGGCCTCGCGCGGGTCGGGCTCCTGCCCGGTCGGACTTCCGGACTACCCGTTCGACGTGGCCTTCGCCTCGGCCGGCTTGGCGGGGGCGGCGGTGAGGACGCCGACCGCGGCGCCGGCGACGGCGCCACCGACCGCGAAGAGGGAGCCGACGCCGAGGGCGCCCATGACCATGCCGAAGACGATGAGGGCGCGGACGAAGAAGGTGGGCTGGACGGGGGTGCCGAAGATGCCGCCGGCGAGGAGGACGCCCGCG
>CAIVAR010000142.1 GCA_903904005.1 uncultured Anaeromyxobacter sp. | reverse complement strand
ATCGCGGCGTCCGCAAGAACCTCTTCGATCTGCGCCGCGCCTGCGCTATCCAGAACTTCGAGACGATCCAGAGGAAGGCCGCGTAATGAGATCACTTTCAAGCTGTTCGGTGCCCTAGGAGGGGCTTCCGATGCACATCGGCCCGCACACCTTCTCGGGACGCTTCTTCCTGGCGCCGCTCGCCGGCGTGTCCGACCGCCCCTTCCGCGCCATCTGCCGGGAGATGGGGGCGGCCTTCGCCTACACCGAGATGGTGAGCGCCCACGGGCTCATTCACGGAACGTCCCAGACGCTCGCCTACCTCGACCGGGATCCGGACGAGGTGCCCTTCGCCGTGCAGATCTTCGCCGCCGAGCCCGAGGTGCTGGCCCGCGGCGCCGCTGCGGCGGTCGGGGCCGGCGCCGGCATCGTCGACATCAACATGGCCTGCCCGGTCCGGAAGGTCTGCGGGACCGGGGCCGGGGCGGCGCTGGCGCGCGAACCATCTGCGGTGGAGGCGGCGGTGCGGGAGGTGGTCCGCGCCGCCGGGGTCCCGGTCACCGTCAAGATCCGCGCCGGCTGGGACGACGGCAGCGTGAACTGCGTCGAGGTGGCCCGGGCCGCCGAGGCCGGCGGCGCCTCGGCCGTGGCCCTGCACGGCCGGACCCGTGCGCAGGGCTACTCGGGGCTCGCCGACTGGTCGCTCATCCGCGCCGTGAAGGAGGCGGTCTCGATCCCGGTGCTCGGGTCGGGCGACGTCTGGTCGGCGGCCGACGCGCTGCGCATGCGGCGCGAGACCGGCTGCGACGCGGTGCTGGTGGCCCGGGGCGCCTGCGGCAATCCCTGGATCTTCCGGGACCTGAAGGCGAGCGAGGCGGGGCGGGAGATGCCCGGCGCGCCCACCCGCGACGAGTGGGTGGGCACGGTCCTGCGCCACGTGGAGCTCCAGATCGCCCACCGCACCCGGCAGCGCGACGGCGAGACCCGGACCGCCGCCGAGGGGCACGCGGTGCGCGAGTTGCGCAAGCACCTGCTCTGGTACACCCGTGGGCTGAAGGGCGGGGTCCACTTCCGCCGCGACGCCACCGTGGCCGACACCGCCGCCGGGGTGGAGGCCCTCCTCGAGCGGCACTTCCCGCCCGGGGCCCCCTTCGCCTTCGACCCTTCCCTCGCGGCACGCGAGGCCATCGCCGAGTGAACCGACCGTGAACGAGACCCTGACGCTCGCCGTCTACTCCGGCGCCATCCTGACCGGCTCGCTGGCCGGCGGCGTGCTGCCGCTCCTCGGCAAGCGCACCCGCAGCGACGCCCTGCTCTCCTTCTCGGCCGGTGTCATGCTGGGCGCGGCCTTCTTCCACATGCTGCCGGAGGCGGTGCACCTGGGGGGCCCGGACGTCATCCCCTGGGCGGTGGCCGGCTTCCTCTTCCTCTTCCTGCTCGAGCGCTTCGTGCTCGTCCACGTCTGCGCCGAGCCCGGCCCCTCCGAGCGGCTCCTCGGCCACCCGGCGCCCCCGCCCCACGGGCTGCGCGAGCACGCCGGGCACGACCACGCCCACGAGGCCACCGGCTGCGACGTCCACACCCTGGGCCTGGCCGCCTTCGTCGGCCTCTCGCTCCACACGCTGGTGGACGGGTTCGCGCTGGGCGCGGCGCAGAGCGACCCGGCGCTCGGGCTGCTCGTCTTCGTGGCCATCCTGGCCCACAAGATCCCCTCGTCGGTGTCGCTCACCGCCATCCTGCGGGCCGAGGGCTACGGGAAGAAGCAGGCCCTCCTCATGAACGCCAGCTTCGCGCTCATGGTGCCGCTCGGCGCCGCCCTCTTCCTCGTCCTCGACCGGCTGGTGGCGGCCCGCTCCTTCACCGCGGTGGCGCTGGCGGCGAGCGCCGGCTCCTTCCTGCAGCTCTCCCTCTCCGACATCCTCCCCGACCTGCACCGGCGCGGCGGGGACCGCTGGAAGATCTCGCTCGCGCTGGTCGCGGGGCTGGCGGCGATGTGGCTGCTCAGGACGCTGGGGCACGCCCACGGGTGACCGTGCGGGGCAGCCGGACCGAGAAGGTCGTCCCCCGCTCGGCCGTGGAGCGCACGCGGATCGCCCCGCCGTGGGCGGCGGCGATCTGCACGGCGATGTAGAGGCCGAGGCCGAGCCCGCGGCGCCGCTGGGTGCGCTCGTCGTCCCCCCGCCGGAAGGGCTCGAAGAGGTGGGCCACCTGCTCGGGGGGGATGGGGGCGCCGGCGTTGGTGACCTCGACGACGGCGTCGTCGCCGTCGCACCAGCAGGCCGCCTCCACCGGGGTGTCCTCGGGGCTGTACTGGATCGCGTTCCCCACCAGGTTGGCGAGCGCCTGGCCGAGCCGGTCCCCGTCCCACTCGCCCTGCACCGGCTCGGGGGCGATGACCCGCACCGCACGGCCGGCGTGGGCCGCCTCGCACTCCTCGGCCACGGTGCGCAAGAGCGAGGAGAGCTCGGTCGGGCGGGGATGGAGGGTGATGCCCGGTCCGCCCTGCACCGCGGTGTAGTCCACCAGCGCCCGGATGATCCCCTCCATGCGCCCGGAGGCCCGCTGGATGCGACCCACCGAGCGGCTCGCCCGCTCGTCGAGGGGTCCGCTGGCGAGGAGCTCGGCCGACGCGGTGATGGCCATGAGCGGGCTGCGCAGGTCGTGACCCACCACCCCGAGCACGTGCCGGCGGGCCTGCTCGGCGACCCGCTGCCCGGTGACCTCGTGCGCGAGCGCACCGACCCCGATGAGGCGCCCCTCCACGGCCACCGGGAAGAGCGTGACCACGATGGTCCGCTGTGTGTCGCCCGGCACCCGCGGCGGGGCCACCACAGTCCGCTCGACGAGCGGCACCCGACCCTCGGCCACCTCGTGGAAGTCGTGGACGAGGTCGGCGCGCGCGACCCGCGGCGCGGTCTCCGGGAGCGTCTTCCCGAGGAGCTGCTCCGCCGGCCGGCCTTGCAGGGCGGCCAGGAAGGCGTTCACCCGGAGGTAGCGCATCTCCCCGTCGAGCAGCGCGAGCCCCACCGGTGCGTTGCCGAAGAGGGCGTCGAGGACGGCGGCCGACTCGTCGCGCTCGCGGAGCGTCCGGCGCAGCTCCCGGACCAGCAGCTCGCGGGTCTCGGCGGCCTCCTCGGCCTGGGCGCGGAGCTGGCGCTGCGTCTCGTAGAGCCTGGACCGGTCGACGGCCTGCGCGCAGTGGTGGGCGAGCGCCTCGACGAAGCTCCGCGCCTCCTCGCCGAAGGCGTGGGTGCCGGCGAAGCCGATGCCGAGCACCCCGCCGGTGCGGCCGCGGACCTTGAGCGGCAGGGCCGCCCAGGCCGCCTCGCTCACCGCGGCGCCGGCGGGGACGAGCCCCGGGTAGCGGGCGCGGAGATCGTCGGCGGATCCGATCCAGACCGGCTCCTCGCGCAGGAAGGCCTCCTCGAGCGGGGCGCGCAGCGGGCCGGGGGTGCCGTCCCGCGTCGCCATCGACCCGGCGGCGTGGGCCACCTCGAGCACGCCGTTCACCGGGAAGCAGAGGCTCCCGCCGCTGGCGCCGAGGACGTGGAGCCCCACGCCCAGGATCACCTGCGCCACCTCCTCCTCGCCGACCGCCGCCGAGAGGGCCGCCGTCACCTCCTGGAGGCGGGCCATCCGCTCGGCCACCGCCTCGGGGCGCAGGCGCGCCGAGCGCTCGGGCCCGAGCGCCGGCGGCAGCGTGCCCAGGTCGCGGGCCAGCGCCACCACCCGGGCTCCGCCCACTTCACTCTCGGTATGATAGAGGGTGAAGTCGGCGCGCCGGGTCTCCCCGCCCACCTCGAGCACCACCGGGATGCGGTAGCGCGGGCGGCCGTCGGCGAGCACCCCGCGCATGCCCTCGAAGAGGGCCGGCGACGCCCCGCGCATCACCTCGGGCAACGGCCGGCCGGTCACCTCGCCGGGGTCGGCCCCCACCATCCGCGCGAAGGCCGGGTTCATGGCCTCGCAGCGCAACTCGGGATCGGCCACGGCGAAGCCGAACGGGGCGTCCTTGCCGATGGCCCCGAGGAGCGGATCGGTGGCGGGAGCGCGGGAGCGCGCGGCGCCCCCCGGTCGCCTCTTTTGCGGTTCGCGCTTCAGGCTGCGCATCATCCCACGCACCCACCGTGCGCGGCAAAGCCCGCTTCCGGGGGAGTGCTACCCGGCGATGCGGAGGTGGGCCGAGAGCCCGTGGTCCCCGCCGGCCCGGAACGCGGCCAGCGCCTCGTCGGCGGGGGAGCGTGCCTCGGCAGCCCGCTCGACCAGCGGCGCGAGCCAGATCCGCTCGTCCTCCCCCCGGTCCCCGCAGGCCCCCTGCCGGCAGAGCCCCAGCCGCGCCGCCTCCACGAGGTCGACGGCCAGCGCGGCGAGCGTGCGTCCGTCCGGGGTCCGGGCCCGGAGCCCGTCGTGCCCCGCGGCGTCCCGGAGCGCGATCCGCTCGGCGACCGACCAGCGGCGCACCAGGTCCCAGGCCCAGTCCCGCGACTCCCGGGAGTAGAGGATCCCCTTCCAGAAGGCGGCCAGCGCCTTCACCATCGCCGGAGCGACCCCGTCGGCGCCGCGCAGCTCGATGACCCCCTTCATGCGGACCTCCGGAAAGACCACCGACAGCTGGTCCTCCCAGTCGGCGAGCGTGGGGCGGTGTCCGTGGAGCCCCTCGGCGAGGAACCGGCGGAAGGTCGCGCCCCCGGTGTCGAGGTAGCGCCCGTCCCTCCGCAGGAACACCATGGGGACGTCGAGCACCCAGTCCGCGTAGCGCCGGTAGGTCTCCTCCTCGAACCCGGGGTCGAAGGCGAAGGGCAGCACACCGCAGCGAGCCGGGTCGGTGTGGTTCCAGACCTCGGTGCGGTAGCTCTGCCACCCCGACTCCGCACCTCGCACCACCGGGGAGTTCGCGAACAGGGCCACGACGGCCGGCTGCGCCCCGAGCGCCACCCGGAGCTTCTCGCCGGCGTCCCGCTCGCCCCCGAAGTCGAAGGAGGCCTGGGCCGACCCGGTCATCGACATCATGTCCGGCGCGAGCCGCCCCCGGGCCGCGAGGAAGGGGCGCATCACCCCGTAGCGCTCCTTGGGCACCCACTGCGCCGTCCCCGGGGTTCCCCAGGGGCGGTAGCCGCAGGCCAGGAACTCGACGCCCAGTTCCGGGCCGATGGCCCGGCCGATCTCGAGGTGCCGGTCGAGCTCCTCGGCGACCGCGTGCACGTCGACGAAGGGGCGGCCCGACAGCTCCACCTGCCCTCCGGGCTCGATCGAGACGGTGAGGCCGCCCTTCTGGGCCGCGATGGCCCGCCCGTTCTCCTCGAAGGGCTCGTAGCCGAACCGCGAGTAGGCGCGGAGGACCGCCTCGATCCCCCTCGGTCCCCCGTAGGCAACCGGGTCGGTGGTGCCGGTGACCTGGGCGAGCGCCTCGAACTCGATCCCGACCTTCCAGGCCGCCGGGGGGTGCTCCCGCTCGCGGAACCACGCCACGAGGTCCTCGACGCCCCGGACGGGTGGACTCTCGGCGATCTTCCGGTCGAGCGACATGGGCGGGACTGTACCGACGCGGACCGGGTGGCGCCACCGCGACGAACGCGTCCGGCCCTTCGGGTACGTGCCCCGAGGGGAATGGCGAGGCCCCCGGACCCGTTCCCCCACGACGCACGAACCTGCACCGCGCCTACCGGAGGACGATCCCCTTGCACCACCGCTTCCATGCTCCTATCCTCCTGAAAAGGGCGGCGTTTTTCGATCCGCCGAGGATTCGTCCCCACATGAAGAGTCTCCTTCGCTTCGCCGCCGCGTCGGCGGTCGCGCTCGCGCTCGCCGCCGGGCTCTCCTTCGCCCTCGCGAACCGCCCCTCTCCGGAGCGCCCCACCGGACCGTCGGCCGTCGCCTCGATGGGCAACCACGCCGGCTCGACGTCGGGCGACGACGGCTCGCGCGACGCGGAACCCGGCTACCGGCTGAAGACCCTGCCGGTGGTCACGAAGGTCGTGCTCGCGGTGCAGGAGAACTACGTCGACCCGCGCCGGGTGGACCCCAAGTCGATGCTGGCCGGCTCGCTCGGCGCCGTCGAGAAGACCGTCGCCGAGGTCATGGTGGAGGGCGACGTCTCGGCCGGCAAGGTGAAGGTCACGGTGGGTGAAGCCTCCCGGGAGTTCGACGTCTCCGGCGTGGGCAGCATCTTCAGCTTCCGCCAGAAGCTCGCCGAGATCATGGACTTCGTGCAGGACAACCTGGTGGCCCACAAGAACCTGGGCGACGTGGAGTACGCCGCAGCCAACGGCATGCTCCAGACCCTCGACCCGCACTCCGTGCTGCTCGAGCCCAAGCACTTCAAGGAGATGCGGCTGCAGACCCGCGGCGAGTTCGGGGGGCTGGGCTTCGTCATCGGGATGCGGGACGGCAACCTCACCGTGATGAAGGTCCTGAAGGGCACGCCGGCGCAGCGTTCCGGCATCCGCGCCAAGGACGTCATCTCGCGCATCGAGGAGCAGTCCACCATCAACATGGACGTGCAGGACGCGGTCGATCGCCTGCGCGGGAAGCCCGGCACGCGCGTCAACGTCACGGTGAGCAAGCCCGGCGCCGAGCCGAAGAAGCTCGCCATCGTCCGCGAGGTCATCAACGTCGAGACCGTGCCGTTCGCGAAGCTCCTCGACAAGAACGTGGGGTACGTGAAGGTGGCCCAGTTCTCGGCCAACACCACCCGGGACCTGACCCGCGCCATCGAGCAGCAGAAGGCCGAGGCGGTCGCCGCGGGCGGCAAGCTCGCCGGCCTCATCCTCGACCTGCGCGGCAACCCGGGCGGCCTGCTCGAGCAGGCCATCTCGGTCTCCGACCTCTTCCTCTCCGAGGGGGTCATCGTGAAGACCGTCGGCGAGGGGGACCGCAAGCAGATCCACGAGGTGAAGGAGGCCCGCGCCGACCGGAACGACTACGCGCAGCTGCCCGTGGTCGTGCTCCTGAACAACGCCTCGGCCTCGGCCAGCGAGATCGTGGCCGGCGCCCTGAAGAACAACGGCCGCGCGCTGGTGGCCGGGCGGCAGACCTTCGGCAAGGGCTCGGTCCAGGTACTCTACGACTTCAGCGACCCGGCCCACGGCGGCCAGGAGGCCGCGCTCAAGCTCACCATCGCCCAGTACCTCACCCCGGGTGACATCTCCATCCAGGAGGTGGGCATCACCCCCGACGTGCTCCTGCAGCCCGGCCGGGCCCTGCCCGACGCGGTGAACTGGTTCGCGCCGCCCCGCTCCATGGGGGAGGCCGACCTCGACCACCACTTCAAGAACCCGCTGCTCGGCGGCGACGCCCGGCGCGGCGAGGAGAAGCGCAAGGTGGCCGAGAAGCCGCTCCTCGAGCTGCGCTACCTCCTCGACGAGAAGGAGGACCTGGTCGCGAAGGCCCTGAAGAAGGAGGCCCGGGAGGAGGCGCGTGCCCGCTCCGAGGACCCCGAGCTCACCCCGGCCCAGCAGGAGGACGAGGAGGCCGACGCCAATCCCGACGAGGTCGTCGAGGACTACCAGATCCGATTCGCGAAGGACCTGCTCGCGCGGGCCCCGTATCCCGATCGCGCCCGCCAGCTCGAGGCGGCCCGCGTCCTCGTGGGGGAGCGGCGCGCCGAGGAGCAGGGGCGCCTGCAGGCCCGCCTGGCCCAGATGGGCGTCGACTGGAGCGCCGGCACCGCCGCGCCCGGCACGCCCCGCCCGGTGGTCTCCTTCGCCCCGGCCGATGGCAAGCCCGTCAAGGCCGGCGAGACCGTCCCCTGGACCGTCACCGTGAAGAACGAGGGCGATGCGCCCGTCCAGCGGCTGCGCGGCTGGAGCAAGACCGAGAACGCCCCCTTCCTCGACCGGCGCGAGTTCGTCTTCGGCGCCATCCAGCCGGGGCAGCAGCGAAGCTGGACCGTCCCGCTGCGCGTGCCGCGGAGCATGGACAGCCGGCTCGACGTGGTCTCCCTGCAGCTCGAGGACGACGCCGGCCACGTCTGGCCCGACACCCGCACCCGCGTCGAGGTGGTGGAGATTCCCCACCCGCTCTTCGCCTTCACCTGGCAGGTGGACGACGAGGCCAAGGGGGACGGCGACGGCCTGCTCTCGCGCGGCGAGGAGATCCAGCTCCGGGTCGACGTGAAGAACGTCGGCGGCGGGGCCAGCGGCGACAAGACCTACGTCTCCGTGAAGAACCTGGGGGACGACAAGGTCTTCATCAAGAAGGGACGGGCCGTGCTGGGCTCGATCCCGCCCGGGGAGACCCGCGCGGCGGTCCTGGAGCTCGAGGTGAAGAAGGGCATCAAGCTCGACCAGATCCCGCTGCGCTTCACGGTCGTCGACGAGAAGCTCGAGGAGTACGTCTCCGAGAAGGTCGAGATCCCGCTCGTGACCCAGCCGCCGGCCCGCCAGGCGGCCACCGGCTCGGTGAAGGTCACCGCGGCCTCCACCCCGGTGCGCTCCGGCGCCTCCCCCGGCTCGGCACCGCTCGCCGAGGCGGCCCGGGGCGCGGTCCTCCCGGTCAGCGCGCGGTTCGGCGACCTCTACAGGGTGGAGTGGGAGAAGGGGCGCTTCGGCTTCGTCGCGGCCGCCGACGTCCAGCCGGCCAGGGGCAAGCGCGAGGGGGCCGTCACCCGGGTCTGGCAGCGCGAGCCGCCCCGCATCGCGGTCTCGCCCGATCCCTCCCGCGGCCCGGCCCGGATCGAGGGGGAGAAGCTCCACCTCTCCGGAACGGCCAGCCTCCCACCGGGGACCCCGTCCACCCGGCTGCGCGACGTCTTCGTCTTCGTGAACGACCAGAAGGTCTTCTTCAAGGTGGTCCCGGAGGGCAAGACCGGGGACATCGCCTTCGAGGTCGACGTGAAGCTGAAGGAGGGAAACAACACGGTCACGGTGGTGGCGCGGGAGGACGAGGAGTTCCAGACCCGCCGTTCACTCATCGTGCACAGGACCCAGCCGGCCGAGGTCGCCCAGAAGAAGTAGCGCGTCCCCCCTTGGGGGCGCGATCCGCGGTAGGATTGCGCACCCGTGACCGAGCCCCGCCCCACAGACAGCGCTGCGTCCCCTCCCCGCCTCGAGCTCCGGCTCGAGCGCGGGCGTGCCTCGGTTGGCCTCGGTCCCGGAGGGATCGGCGGTGGCCTCTCCCTCGTCGACCTGGAACTGGAGGCCGGCGCCCTTCCCGAGCCCTTCGATCCGGGCGCGGGCACGGCCCCTTTCCGCCTGCTTCCCTGCACGCTCCGGCGCCTGGTCGTGGCCACCGACGGGACGCCGCCCGGACCGGACGCCCTCGCCGAGGTCCTCGCCGCGGCGCTGGCCGCCTCCGGCTGGCCCTCGCCCGACACCGCCGGCCTCGTCCACGCCACCTGGAGCGACGGGGGCGCCTCGGGCGCCTCCTGGCTGCGCCCCGGCGACGCGGCCCGGACGCTGCTCGCGCTGGCGCGGACGGCCGTCGATCGCGGGGAGCCCGACGCGGCGCTCCGCCTCGAGGAGGCCGGCCACGCCGCCCTGGCTGCCGGGCTCGCCGCCGAGGGGCAAGCTGCGCTGCGCGCCGCGCTCGAGGCCGGCCTGGGACGGGACGACGCCCGCGAGGCCTGGAGGGCGCTCGTCGCCTCGGCCCGCGCCGGCGGCGACGAGGCGGCCGAGCGTGCCGCGCTCGCCGGGCTGGTGCCTGCGGCGCCCACCGGTGAGCGCCCGGCGCTGCTGCTCCGCCTCTCCGCCCTCGACCTCGCCGCGGGCGACGCCGCCGCCGCGCGCGTCCACGCCGAGGAGGGGCGCACGCTGGCGCCCCGCGACCGCACCGCCACCGAGGCCTGCCTCGAGGCGGCGCTCCGCGCGGCCGACGCCGCCGCGGTGATCGACCTGCTCGACAAGCTTGCCGTGATCGACCCGTCCCGCGCCGGCGAGCGGCTGCTCGATCGGGCCCGGCGGCTCGCCGCCTCGGGCAAACCGGTCGAGGCCGACGCCGGCTTCCGCGACGCCCTCGGCCGGCTGCCGCCCGACCGCGCGCTGGCCGACGAGCACACGGCGCTTCGCCGCGCCGCCCCGGCGCCGGTGGGCCGCCTCCCCTGGGGAGAGCCCCTCGAGACCTTCGCCGCCCGCGCCGGGGGCCCCGCCGAGGCGGCGCTCGCCTTCCGCGACGCTGCCCGGCTGGCCGGGGATCAGGGCGATCGGGCCTCCGCGCTCCGCGCCGCCCGCCGCGCCCACGCACTCGCGGGCGACCTCTCCTTCGCGGGCAACCTGCTCGCCGGCCTCCTGCACGCCGGCGGCTCGGTGGTCGAGGCCCTCGCGCTCCACCGCGAACTCCTGGCCGAGGGCGCCCCCGCGCTCGATCCGGACGCCCTCGCCGACCGGCTGGCGGCGCTCGCCGAGCTCGCCGAGGAAGCGGGTGACCGGCCCCTCTCCGTCCAGTCCCTCGACCGGCTGCTCGAGCTGCGGCCGCACGACGCCGACCTGCTCGAGGCGCGCTTCCGCGTCGACCCCGACCGCACCGGCGCCCTCGACCGGCTCCTCGCCAGCGCCGCCGGGCTCCACTCCCGCGTCCGCCGGGCCAGGCTGCTCACCCGCGCCGCCTCCCGCGCCCGGGACGACGGCGCCGATGCGGTCCGGCAGCGGGAGCTGCTCGGGCTCGCCGCCGAGGCGGCGAGCGGCACGCCCGACGCCGAGCGGGAGGTGGCAGCCCACCTCCTCGCCTTCTGCCGACTCCACCCGACCGACCGGGACGCCGCCGCGGTGCTCGAGCGGGCGCTGGTGGGCGATGCGCGGGCCCGCGCCGAGGCCCTGCTCTCGATCGCCGAGGCCGCGCCCCCGGGCGAGGTCCGTGCCGGCCACCTGGTCCTCGCCGCCTCCGCGCTCGCCGAGGCGGGTGACGCCATCCAGCACCGCGAGACCGTGCGCGCCGCGTTCGAGGCGTGGCCGGCCGGCGACGCCACCTTCCGGGGCGCGCTCGCCTGGGCCGAGGGGGACACCGACGCCTCCGACGCCATCCTGGCGCTTCGCGCCGTGGCGGTTCCCGCCGAGGCGCCCGCCTGCCACCGCGCCCGGGCCGACCTGCTCCTCTCCGCGGGGCGCCCCGGACCGGCGGCCCGCGCCTACGAATCCTGCCTGGCATCCAGCCCCTCCGACGGAGCGGCGCTCGAGGGGCTCGCCGAGGCCCGCGCCGCCGACGGCGATTCCCCCGGGGCCGTCGCTGCAGCGCGCCGGGCCGCCGAGGTGGCGGCGGGCGAGGGACGGAGCACCGATCGGCGCCGGGTCCTGGAGCGCGGCGTGCGCCTGGCCGTCGGGATGGACGACCGTGGCGACGACGCCCTCGTGGTGCTCGAGTCGCTGGCCCTCTTGCTCGTGGCCGACGGGCCGACCTCCGATCCCGACGCGACAGCGATCGTCTCCCGTGCCGCCGCCGCGCTCGACGCCGCCGGCGAGGAGCTGCGGGGCGCTTCCCTTCGGTCGCGGGCCGGCATCGCCGTCCCGGCGCCCGAGCGGGCGCCCCTCGAACTCCCCGACGCGGGACAGACACCGGCCGGCGCGAACATCGCCGAGCTGCTCCGGCCGTTGCTCGCCTCGGCCCGCGCGCTCGCCGACTCGGGCGAGCTCGGGGCCGCCTACGCCCGGCTGAAGCTGGCCCGCGAGATCGACCCCGACCACCTCGATCTCACCCTGATGCTGGCCCGGGTGGCCGAGAAGCTCGGCCACGTCGAGGAGGCGGTGTCGCTCGGCGAGGCCTGGGCCGACGCCGCGGCCCGATCCGACGCCGGGAGCGCCGCGGCGCGGTACCGCGAGCTCGCCGCCATCGCCCGCACCCGTCTCGCCGATCCCGACCGGGCCGCGATGCTCCTCGAGAAGGCCGTCGCGCTCGAGCCCGACGACCCCGCCACGGCGGCAGCGCTCGCCGAGCTCCGGTCGAGCCGCCGCGGTCAGGCGATAGAGGTCCTCGACACCCACGTCGTCACCCTGCGGGAACGCCCCTCGAGCCTGGCCGCCGCCAGGGCGGTGGCCGTCCTCTCCCGCGAGCTCGGGGCCGGCGAGCCCGAGCCCAGGGATCGCGGCGCGCGTGCCGCGCGGGCGGCCGTGGCCGACGACCTCGTCCGCTTCGGCCAGCAGCTCGGCCCGGCGGCGCGCGCCCTCGAGCCGGCCTTCGGCATCACGCTGGATGTGCGGCGCCGGGTGGCCCTTCCCGGCGCCGACGGCCCGATGGCGCGGCTCCTCACGGCGCTCGCGCCGTTCCTCGAGCCCCTCTTCCCCGTCGACCTGGCCCGCCACGGGGTTGCCCCCGGCGACCGGCTCGCCCCCTCCTCGGCCCCTGGCGTCCAGCAGGCCTTCGATGCCGCCTCCCGGGCCCTCTCCGGCCGGCAGCTGGCGCTCTTCGCGAGCCGGCGCCCCGGCCTCCTCGCCACGGTCGAGAACACCCGCCCGCCGTCCGTCGTCCTCGGCATCGACACGGCCTCCCTGCCGCCGGGCGCGCTCGCCTTCCTGGCGGCCCGGTCGGTGGCGCTGGCCTCGTCCGGCTGGGCGCTCGTCGGGCGGTTCGCGCCGCGCGACGTCCTCATCCTCTGCGAGCTCTCGTCCCGCTTCGCGGGCGGGTCGCCGCCGCCGCGTGGCCTCCCGGCCGGTCCGGCGTCGGCATTCCTGGCGGCGCTCGAGCGGTCGGTCCCGGCGTCCACCCGGGAGGCCGTCGCCGCCCTCGGTCCGTCCTCGGCCGAGGAGCTCGGCGCGCTCGACGCGGTGGCCTTCGCGGCCGCCGTCGAGGGAACGGCCGCCCGGCTCGCGCTCCTGCACACGGGCGACCTCCACGGAGGGCTCTCGGTGCTCGTGCGGATGCGCCGTCCGGGCGTGGTCGCTCCCGCCGACGCGCTCGCCGCGCTGGAGCGCGCCGACCTGGCCGACCTGGCCCGCTTCGCCCTCTCCGACGCGTACCTCGATCTGCGCGGGTCGCTCCTGGGGTGGGCGTGAGTCGTTGGCTGGCGCCGTTCGCCGCCGCGGCGGCCCTCCTCCTCTCGGGGTGCGAGGTGTACGCGGTTCCGGAACCGATCGAGTGCCCCGGCATCCAGCAGGGCGTGTTCGACTTCTCGGGAAGCCAGATCCTCACCCCGCCGCCCAGTTGCACCTTCGCGCAGCCCGGGAACCCCTCCTACCAGGTGAACGCGACCATCGGGTTCCAGGGCACCATCAACTTCGACCCTGCCACGGGGCTCGCGGGCTATGCCGCCATCTGCATCTCGAACGCCCACGCGGTCCCCCGGGAGGGCTTCCGCGAGACCGCCACGCCCGGCGGCGGGAGCTGGGTCCGCGTCTGGTACGAGAGCCTGTCCAGCGTTGCCGGCTGCACCTGCCCGAGCGAGGATGCGAGGAGGGTCGCCGGGTGCGTCTGCCCGTCCAACACCCCGCTCTCGGGGTGCTCCTGCCCGGTGGTCGTCGAGGAGGAGATCGACGGGTCGTTCTTCCCCGCGACGAAGGATGTTCCGGCCCGCTTCGTCGACGGCAAGCAGGTGGTGACGGTCAACCCGCCGGTTTCCGTGCTCCCGATCCCGCCCCAGCTCTGCCCGTGCCAGGCCACCTGCTCCTACTCCTACACCCTCACGGCGACGGCCGTCGGGGCCCGTTAGGCTTTCCCGCGATGCCGAACCGAAGGCGCAGCCCTCCCCGCCCCCGCCGCGCGGTCGTCCTCCTCTCCGGCGGACTCGACTCCTCCACGGTCCTCGCCGTGGTGCGACGCGATGGCTTCGAGGCCCACTGCCTGTCGGTCGACTACGGACAGCGCCACAAGGGGGAACTCGCCGCGGCCCGACGGGTGGCCCGGGCGCTCGGGGCCGCCAGCCACCGCTCGGCCCGGGTGAGCCTCTCGCTCTTCGGCGGGTCGGCCCTCACCGACCCGCGGATCGCGGTGCCCAAGGGGCGCAGCGAGGCCGCCATGGGCACGGACATCCCGGTCACCTACGTGCCGGCCCGCAACACCGTCCTCCTCTCGGTGGCGCTCGCCTGGGCCGAGGTGCTCGGCGCCGACCATCTCTTCCTCGGGGTGAACGCCGTCGACTACTCGGGCTACCCCGACTGCCGCCCGGCCTTCCTGCGCGCCTTCGAGCGGCTGGCCCGCGTGGCCACCCGCGCCGGCGTGGAGGGGAGTCGCCTGCGCATCCATGCCCCGCTGCTCCGGCTCTCCAAGGCGGGCATCGTCCGGCTGGGCACGCGGCTCGGCGTGCCCTACGAGCTGACCCTCACCTGCTACGACCCGGTGCGCAACCGCGCCTGCGGCCGCTGCGACGCCTGCACGCTCCGGCGCAAGGGCTTCGAGGAGGCCGGCGTCCCGGATCCGACCCGCTACCACCGCCCCCGGAAGGAGAATTGATGGCCCGCATCGCCCGGAAGTTCGCCGGCCACAAGGACGACGTGATCTTCGAGAAGCTCCACACGGTGATGGAGAAGATCGCCGAGGAGTTCAAGCTCGACTACCGGCAGGACGGCAAGCAGCGCACCGGCGAGGTGTCGAAGATGGGGATCACCGGGAAGTTCTCGGTGAAGTCGGGCGAGGTGGTGGTGGACATGAAGTACCCGATGCTCGTGCCCGGATCGATGCGGCAGAAGATCGAGGGGCACATCGAGCGCAAGCTCGACGGGCTCTTCAGCTGAGCGGACGTCACTCCAGCCGGACCACGACGGCGCCGCTCCGCTCGTTCAGCCGGTGGACCGCGGCGTAGATGGCGGCGAGTGGAGAGTCCCCCCTGCCGCTCGCCGATCGCGGCGCCCCGACGCGCCGACGGCGTGCGCTGGCGACGGAGACGATGCGGGCGCCGGCCTTCCCGTGGAGCGGGTCGGGCCACAGCTGCACGCGCAGCCCGGCGCGATAGATCGCCATGAGGGCTCGCCCCATCTCGTTCGCCACGCGCTCGTCGGAGTGAGTCATTCGGTCCTTCTCCCGTCCTTCACCGAGCGTACCCGCCCCACGCCGTCCCGCCAGTTCGCCGCGATGGCGGGCGATAGCGGCCGCGATCGCGCGCCCCGTGCCGGCGTAGAATGGCGCGCCTGGGATCTCCCACCCCGAACGCCGCGCCCGACGGCGCGATCGACGCCGCCCTCGCGCGGCTCGAGGGGCTTTCCGCGCCGCGCGCCCTCGCCGAGGCGGTGGCCCACCTCGAGGGTTCCCGGTCGGCGCTCCTCGCCGGGATGGAGGCGGGCAGCGAGGTCCGGCCGGACGCCAGGGTGCTCGACGGCCGGCTCCTCGAGGCCATCGCCGGGAGGTCGCTGCGCGGGGCCCGCGGCGCGGTCTTCACCTCCGGTGACGAGGGGCGCGTGCTCGCCGCCTTCGCGCTGGCCGCCGCGGCGGAGCGCCGGGGCGGACCGGCCCTGCCCGACGGGGTGGCGATGCTGCTCGGGGCCTCCCATCCCTCGGCGCCGCTCCGGCGGGCACTCGACGGCGCCGCCGTGCTCGACCCGGCCTGCGGGGGCGGGTCGCTTCTCGTCGCCGCCTGGCTCCTCGCCATGCGCGCCGGGGCGCGCCTGGCGCTCTCCGGGATCGAGCTCTCCCCGCTCGCGGCGCGGGCGACGCGTCTCCGGCTTCTCCTCCTCGGCGCGGAGCCTTCCATCCGGCGCGGCGACGCCCTCTCGCGCGCCTGGCCCGCCTGCGACCTGTTGCTCATGAACCCGCCCTTCCTCCGGCACGAGGCCCTGCCGCCCGCCTGGAAGGACCGGGCGGTGCGGCGCAGCGGCCTCCCCCGGCAGGCCGACCTCTCGGCCCACCTCGTGCTCCTGGCGCTCCGCCACGCGCCGGTCTGCGGCCTCGTGCTCCCCCGTGCGCTCGAGACCTCGCGCTCGGCTGCGCCGCTCCGGGCCGAGGCCGCCGCGCGGGGCGGGTTCCGGCTGGCGCTGCGGTCGCGGGCCGCGGGGAGCTTCGCCGCGTCGGTCGACACCTCGCTCGCGGTCTGGGTGGAGGGGGCACCGGTGTCGCCGGCCTCCGAGGCCACCGTTCCCATCGCGCGCCTCACCGCCACCGAGCTCTCCGGCCTCGCGGCGGGGCGGGGCGGTCGACGGCTCCGCATCCTCCGGCCCGGCCGCGCCACGGCGAACCCGGCCCGTCCCCTCTCCACCTTCTGCGACGTCCGGTTCGGGATGAAGACGGGCGCGAACGGCTTCTTCCACCTCCGCCCGCTCGGCGGCGGACGCTACCGGAGCCCCCTCGGCGGGGAGGTGCGGCTCGAGCCGGGAGACGTGGCGCCGCTCCTCTCCGGCCTCCGGGACGCGGTGGCGCCGGAGCTTGCGCGGACCTCCCGGGTGCTCTTCCGCCCCGGCTCCCCCTCCCCCGCCGCGCTCGCCTACGTGGCCCGCGGCGAGGCCCTCGGCGTCGATCTGCGGGCCACCTGCGCCTCCCGCCCGACCTGGTGGCGGGTGGCGCCGGGACGTGCGGCGGCGCCGGTGCTCTACCCGGCCAAGGTGGGGACACGCGCCTTCGCCTTCCACAACCGGGACGGGCTCCTCGAGGACAAGAAGTGGCACGCCCTCTTCCCGCGCGGGGTCGAGCCGTGGCTGCTCGCGCTGGCGCTCTCGTCCACGCCCATCCGGCTCGCGGTGGAGCGGGGCGCCAGGCAGCTCACCGGGGCGCAGGCCATCGCCGACATCGACTGCGGGGTGCTCGCCGCCGCCCCCTTCCCCGACCCGGCGGCGCTCCGGGAGCGCGAGGCGACGTTTCGGGATCTCCACCGGGCGCTGGCGTCCGATCCGGTGACCACCGACCTCGCCGCCATGCTGGCCCGGCCGGCCCAGCGGGAGCTCGACCTCGCGGTGGGCGCGGCGCTCGGGATGTCGCCGGCGGCGGTCGAGCGGGAGCGGCGCGAGCTGTTGCGCCACAGCGCCGAGCGGCTGGGGCGTGCGGCACAGGTGCGGCGCGCCATCGCGCGCTCCGTCGCCTGAGGGCGCCTAGAATCCCAGCTTCACGGCGGCGGAGGCGCCGGCAGGTCGTAGCCGTGTCGCGCGAGCACGCCCCGGGCGACGTCGCCGACGAGGAACACCGCCAGTTCCCGGGCCCTCGCCGGCTGACGCCCCCCCCGCAGCACCACGCCCGCCTGCTCGATGGGCTCGTGGCTCGTGGACGGGACGGCCCAGGTTCGCCCGGCCGTGGAGAGCGGGGGGGCGAGCGTGAGCGACAGCGGCAGGAAGGCCGCCTGGGCGTTCCCGCTCTCGGCGAACTGCGCGGCCTGCGCGACGCTCTGGCCGGTGACGATCCGTGCCTGGAGCGCCGGCAGGAGCCCGGCCCGCTCGAGCGCCGTCCGTGCCGCGCGCCCGTACGGCGCCATCTCGGGGTTGGCGATGGCGATCCGTCGGATCGACGGATCGGCGAGGGCCTGGAGCCCCTTCCCTTCGAGGTCCACCCGCGCGTCCTTCGCCACCCAGACCACGAGCCTCCCGATGGCGTAGGTGAAGGCCTTCCCGTCGGCGAGGCCATCGGCGACGACGCGGGCCGGGAGCCCGGCGTCTGCCGACAGGAACAGGTCGAAGGGCGCGCCGTTCGCGATCTGGGCGAAGAAGATCCCCGACGCCCCGTAGGTCGCCTTCACCTGGACGCCCGGGTTCGCCGCCTGGAACCGCGCCGCGAGCTCCTCGAAGGCGGGCTTCAGGTTGGCCGCGACCGCCACGGAGATCGACCCGGGCTCGAACGCATGCCCGGCCCGGGTTGGCAGGATCGCGGCGACGAGGAGGAGCATCGCGGGCAGGCGCATGCCCACCGATTCTGTCAGATCCCGTTGCTAGGGTCCTTTCCGCATCGTCCCGCTCGAACGATTCGCTCGCAGCCAGGCGACGAACAGGAAGGGTTTCGCCATGGTCAACAAGGTCATCCTCATCGGAAACCTCGGGAAGGATCCCGAGGTCCGCTACACCGCCGGCGGCCAGGCGGTCGCCAACCTCCGCATCGCCACCTCCCGCTCCTGGACCGACAAGGCGTCGGGCCAGAAGAAGGAGGAGACCGAGTGGCACGACGTCGAGGTCTGGGGCAAGCAGGCCGAGCAGGTCGGCGAGTACCTGGCCAAGGGTCGCCAGGTCTACGTCGAGGGGCGGCTCAAGACCGACAAGTGGCAGGACAAGACGTCGGGGCAGGAGCGGTCGCGCGTGAAGATCGTGGCCGACTCGGTTCGCTTCCTCGGCGGCGGCGCCGCTGGTGGCGCCCGCGGCGCGGGCGGCCCTGGTGGCGCGGGTGGCGCGGGTGGCGGACAGCGCGGCCCCAGCGCACCCGACGAGGGCAGCGGTCCTCCGGCCGGGTTCGAGGACGGGCCGGGCGGCGGCTCCGGCGGCGACGACATCCCCTTCTAGGGAACGGTCTCGGATTGTCCAGCGCCCGGCGTCGCCCTCAGGCGGCGTCGGGCGCGATGATGTCCAGGCGCGGAAAGTAGGTCCGGTAGCGGGTCGCGTCGCGGGTGAGGAGCCGGTGGCCGCACACCGCGGCGTGGGCGCCGATGTAGAAGTCGGGGAGCGGGGAGCGGCTTCGGCCGCCGCGCCGCCGGTACTCGAGGAAGACCTTCCCGGCCAGGAACGCCGCCTCGTACGGCAGGGCTTCCCTGCGGTACACGGTGGCGGGAAGGAACCGCTCCACCTCCTCGATGCGGGCGTAGCTCACCGACACCTCGGCGTAGACGAGGGGGTTCAGGACGAGCGGGGAGGAGTCGGCAAGCCGCTCGAGTGCGCCCCTGGACCATGCCCCCCAGACGGGGTCGTCCTCGGCGACGTCGATGAGCACGTTGCTGTCGACGAGGACGCTCAATCTTCACCGCGCGTGAGCGCCATGATCTCGTCGGTGCTCATCCGGATCGTCGCCGAACCCCGGAGGAGTTCCACGATGCGCGCGCCGCGGCCGGGCGTTGCCGGGTCCTGCGCTCGCCGGATCAGGACCGCTCCCCCGTCGAAGTCGAACTCCACCTCGGTCCCCGGCAGGAGCCCCGCCTTCTCGCGGAACGCCTGCGGAATGGTGACCTGTCCCTTGCTGGTGATGCGCATGTCCGGCCTCCTCTTACTCTTACCGGTAAGAGTATTACTTACGGAGCCGGCCATCAACTCCTTCATCCCCCTCACCTCCTCCACCTCCCCGCCTCGACGAAGCTGAAGTAGCCACCGGTCGCGACGATGACGTGGTCGCGAGCCAGCACCCCCACGAGCTCGGCGGCGGCGCGCAGCCGCTCGGTCAGGTCGGCGTCCTCGGCGGAGGGGGATGGGTCGCCCGAGGGGTGGTTGTGGACGAAGATCACCCCGTGCGCCCCGTCCCGCACCGCCGGGCGCAGCGCGTCGCGCGGCGAGACCGGGCACTGGGTGAGCGATCCCTCGGCCACCCGCTCGGCCCGGAGCAGCCGGCCGCGCACGTCGAGCATCACCACGTGGAAGCACTCCCGGTCGCCGTGGGCGGCCGCGCGCATCAGCTCGGCCACGCGGGCCGGCTCGAGGATGCGGTCCCCCCGCCGCGGCGGCGACCAGGCCCCCCGGCGACCGAGCTCGAAGGCTGCCGCCAGTGCGGCCGCCCGGGCCGGACCGACACCAGGGCGCCCGGCGAGCATTCCGGGATGGGCCCAGGCGAGCTCGGAGAGCGGTGCCCTCTCTGCCAGTGCGAGCGCGGCGGCCCGTGCCGACATCCGGCCGGAGCCGGAACCGATCACGAGCGCCAGGAGCTCCGCGTCGGAGAGCGCCGCGGGGCCGGATGCGAGCATGCGCTCGCGCGGGCCGTCCACCTTCCAGGTTCCGGAATGCATGTGGCGGCGAGCCGGAGCAACCTCCGTGCCCGCCGCCGCGATGGGATCCCGGGCGATCGCGCCGCCCGGACCGGGCGCGGCACGGACCCTCGGTCCGTTCCCGCTACTTCTTGGGCTGCTCCTTCACGATCTCGGCCTGGATGTCGAGCTTCACCTCGTCGCCGATCACCGCGGCGGGTCCGTAGGCGATGCCGAAGTCGCGCCGGTTGAGCTTGCCGGAGAAGGAGACGCCGCGGCGCGCGTTGCCCTTCGGATCCTGGATGGCGGCCGTGATCGAACCCTCGAGGGCGACGGGCTTGGTGACCCCGTGCAGGGTGAGGTCGCCGGTCACGGTGAGGGCGCCGTCCTTGCCGGCCTCGACCTTGGTGGACTTGAAGGTGATGGTCGGGAACTTGGCCACGTCGAAGAAGTCGGCAGACTTGAGGTGGCCGTCGCGCTTCTCGTCGCGGGTGTCGACCGAGGCGGCGTCGATGGTCACGGTGACGCTCGACTTCGAGAGGTCGGCCTCGTCGACCTGGGCGGAGCCGGAGGTCTTCGAGAAGTCCCCCTTCACGTCGGAGATGACGAGGTGCTTCACGCTGAAACCGGTGCGGGAGTGCGAGCTGTCGATGTTCCAGGTGGCCGCCTGGCCGAAGGCCAGGGCGGGGGCGATGGCGAGGGCCACCGCGGCGATGCGGGTCATGCGGTTCATGTGAGGCTTCTCCTGTGCGGGTCTTGCTGCGTTGGGGGGTGTCTCCGGTGGAGACACCCAGGGGTCGGGAAAAGGGTCATCGGGGTTCACCGCGGCGCGGGCTTCCGGCGCCGGGGCGAGAGGGTCTTGCCGAGGAGCGCGGCGTGCTGCGCGACGGCCAGCGGGCGCAGGCTGTACCAGCCGAACTGCCCCTGCCGCCGCACCGCCACCAGCCCGGCGTCGACGAGGATCTTGAGGTGGTGCGAGACCGTGGCCTGGGAGACCGGGAAGAGGGTCACCAGATCCTTGCAGCAGATCTCCCCGGCCGCCGAGATGCGGCGCAGGAGCTCGAGCCGGGTGGGGTCCCCCAGCGCCTTCGCCACCTTGACCAGCCTGTCGCCCGCCCGATCCATCGACATATCGATATGTGTCGATGTAACGCGGCGCCGCGCGCCGTCAAGCGGATCGGCGGGAAACCTCGATCAGGGTGTCAAAAACCGTTCCAGGGCGCGGTAGGCGGACTCGATGGCGGCCACCTCCACCCACTCCCCGCGCTGGTGGGCCTGGGCGGTCGCGCCCGGCCCGAAATTCACCGCCGGGATCCCGGCGGCGGCGAGGCGCGCCACGTCGGTCCAGGCCTGCTTGGGCTCCACCTCGAGGCCGGCACGTTCACGCAGCCGCGCCACCAGCGCGTTCTCGGCGAAGGCCGGGCAGGACGGGGCCCGATCGGTCACCTCGACCGTGGCGCCGAAGCGGCTCGCCAGCGCCTCCACCTCGCCGGCGGCGTCCTCGGCCGACCGGTCGGGCGCGAAGCGGAAGTTCAGGTTGAGCGTGCAGTGGTCGGGGACGACGTTTCGGGCCCGGCCTCCCTCGATGCGCGTGACGCTCGTCACCTCCCGGAACGGCAGCCCCCCGGAGAGCACGTCGCGGGGGGCGCGCCCGGCCAGCTCGGCGAGCAGCCCCCCGGCCCGGTGCACGGCGTTCTCCCCCTGCCAGGGGCGGGCCGAGTGGGCCGCACGCCCGGTGAACGTGAGGGTGGCGTGGAGGGAGCCCACGCACCCCAGGGCGAGGCGACCGTCGGTGGGCTCGAGGCACACCGCGAGCGCCGCGCCCCGGAGCTCGGGCGACGCGTCGAGTACCGGCCCGAGCTCGTTCTCGAGGTAGGGCCCCTCCTCGCGGGAGTAGAGGACGAGCGCCAGGTCGGCGAAGCGGGCCGCGCGGGGAACCCGATCGGCAAGCTCGAGCGCCACCGCCACCCCCGACTTCATGTCGGAGGCGCCGGGCGCGACGATGCGCCCGCCCTCCCGGCGCGGCGCCCCCCGGTCACCCTCGTGGACCGGGACGGTGTCGAGGTGGCCGCACAGGGCCACGAGCGGCCGCCCCTGCGCGCCCGCCTCGGGGTCGACCCGGACCACGAGCGAGTTCTCCACCCGCCGCACCCGGAAGCCCCGCCCGCGCGCCCAGCCCTCCAGCGCGTCGCAGAGCGCCTTCTCCTCGCCGATGGGCGAGGGCACGGCGCAGAGCGCCTCGGTTCGCGCAGCGAGCGCCTCGGCGAGGGGCGCGATCCCGGCGGGCGGCGTGGTCACACCGAGACCTCGAACTCCCGGAGTGCGTCGTTGAGCGAGACCTTCTTGTCGGTGGCCGCGCTGCGCCGCCCCACGATGAGTGCGCAGGGGATCTGGTAGGTACCGGCCGGGTACTTCTTCGGCCGCGTCCCCGGGATCACCACCGAACGGGCCGGGACCCGCTTCTTCAGCACCACCTCCTCGGGTCCGGTGACGTCGATGATGGGGGTGGACCCGGTGATGACGACGTTGGCGCCGAGCACCGCCCCCTCCTCCACCAGCACCCCCTCGACGAGGATGCAGCGGCTCCCGATGAAGCAGTCGTCCTCGATGATGTTGGGGCGGGCTCCGGGCGGCTCGAGCACGCCGCCGATTCCCACGCCGCCGGCCAGGTGGACGTTGTCCCCCACCTGCGCGCAGGAACCCACCGTGGCCCAGGTGTCGACCATGGTCCCCCTGCCCACCCGGGCCCCGATGTTCACGAAGCCGGGCAGGACCACCGCGCCGGGCGCCACGTAGGCGCCGTAGCGGACGATGCCGCCCGGCACGACGCGGATGCCGGCGGCCTCCAGGTCCTTCTTGAGCGGGATCTTGTCGCGGATCTGGAAGGGGCCGTAGTCCTGCGTCTCCATGCCGGTGACGGCGAAGTAGAGGTTCACGGCCTGCATGAGCCAGGCGTTCACCGTCCACTCGCCCGCCGCCTTCTCGGCCACCCGCAGCGTGCCCCGGTCGAGCCCGGCCACCGCGGCGAGGATCGCCTCGCGGTGGGACGGGTCGGTGAGCCTCGACCGGTCCACCCAGGCCGCCTCCACCCTGCGCCGGACGTCGTCCACCGCCATCACCGTACCGTTCGCCATCGCTGAACCGCCTCCTCGATGTCCTGCAACGTGGGGACCAGGCTGACCCGCACGAACCCCTCGCCGGCCGCCCCGAAGGCCGTGCCCGGCGAGACCACGATGGCCTCGTCGAGCAGCCGCGACGCGTAGCCCGCCGACGACTGTCCGGCCGGCACCTCCACCCAGAGGTAGAGCGTGGCGTCGGAGCCCTGCACCTTCAGCCCGTGCTCCCGGAAGAAGGCGACGAGCCGGTCGCGCTTCTGGCGGAAGACCTCGCGCCGCGCGGCCACGTGGGCGTCGTCGCCCCAGGCGGCCACCGCCGCCGCCGACACGAAGTCGGGCGAGGCCACGCCGGGGTGGGAGCGCATCCGCTTCACCTGGGCCACCAGGTCGGCGTCGCCGGCCACGAAGCCGCTGCGGTACCCGGTCATCCCGCTGCGCTTCGAGCAGGAGTGGATGGCGAGCACGTTCTCGACCTGGATTTGAAGCATGGAGAGCGGCGGCTCGTCGAACCAGATGTCGGCGTAGCACTCGTCGGCGACGAGCACGAAGCCGTGGTCGAGGGCGGCCTTCCCCACCCGCTCCAGGTAGGCGCGCGGCGCCACCGCGCCGGTGGGGTTGTGCGGATAGTTCACCCAGAGGAGAAGGGTCTCGTCGAGGAGCGAGGCGGGCAGGTCTCCCGGCTCGAGCAGGAAGCCGTTTCCGGCCCGGAGCGGCACCTTCACCGGCTCGAGCCCCGCCATCCGGGCCCCGGCCTCGTAGGTGGGGTACCCCGGGTCGGGCAGGATCACCTTCCGGCGGGCCCCGCCCCGGAAGGCCAGCGGCAGGTGGAAGATGGCCTCCTTCGCCCCGGTGGCGGGGACCACCTGCCGGTCGGGGTCTACGGCCACCCCGAAGCGGCGAGCCAGGTAGGCCGCCGCCGCCCCGCGGAGCGCCGGCGTCCCGAGCGGGCTCGGATACTGCGAGACCTCGGGGACGGCCGCCCGGAGCGCCTCCCGCAGGAAGGGCGGGGTGGGCTCGAGGGGGTCCCCCAGTCCGAAGTCGTGGAGCTTCCGCCCCGCCCGGCGCAGCGCGGCCTTCCTCTCGTCGAGCTCGACCATGAGGTTCCGGGGGATGGCGTCGAGCGCGGGATTTCGGGGCGGATTCCTCAACGGTTCGAAAACTCCTCCAACGGCGCGGGGGCGTGCATTATAAGCGCACCATGCTCCACTACGACGTCGCCATCGTCGGCAGCGGGCCGGCCGGCGAGCGTGGCGCCACCCGCGCCGCCTTCCTCGGCAAGAAGGTCGCCGTCATCGAGAAGGAGGCGGTCCCGGGCGGGGCGTGCGCCAACACCGGCACCATCCCCTCCAAGGCGCTGCGCGAGACGGCCCTCGCCCTCCTCCAGTCCAAGCGGCGCGACGTGCACGGCTTCATCCTGCAGGTCGCCGACACCATGACCGTGGCCGCCCTCATGGGGCGCCGCGGCCTCGTCACCGCACGTGAACACACCCGCATCCGCGGCCGCTTCTCCCAGTACGCCATCGAGACCTTCCGCGGCACGGCCAGCTTCGTCGACCCCCACACGCTGCGGGTCTCGGTCCCGGACGGAACCTCCCAGGAGATCCGGGCCGACGTCATCCTGCTCGCACCCGGCACCCGCCCCTTCCACCCGCCCAACATCCCCATCGACCACAGCCGGGTCTACGACTCCGACTCCATCCTCATGCTCGACCGGATCCCCCGGTCGCTGGCGGTGCTGGGGGGCGGCGTGGCCGGCTCCGAGTACACCTCCGCCTTCGCGGCGCTGGGCGTCCACGTCACCATGGCCGACTCGCGCGACCGGGTGATGCCCTTCCTCGACGCCGAGCTGTCGCACGAGCTGGAGCGGCTCTGGACCGAGTTCGGGGTGGAGATCAAGCACCGCACCCGGGTCACCAAGGTGGAGCCGGGCGAGCGGGACGTGCTCGTCAACCTCTCCGACGGCTCGCGGCTCGTGGCCGAGAAGGTGCTGGTCGCCGCCGGCCGCATCGGGAACACCGATGCCCTCGACCTGGCCAACGCCGGCCTCCAGGCCGACGAGCGCGGCTACCTCAAGGTGAACGACCACTTCCAGACGTCGGTGCCGCACATCTACGCCGCCGGCGACGTGGTGGGCTTCCCCGGCCTCGCCTCCACCTCCATGGAGCAGGGGCGCGTGGCCATGACCTACGCCTGCGAGGGCACCGACTTCCGCACCCAGCTCTCCGGCGAGGTGCTGCCCACCGGCATCTACACCATCCCCGAGCTCTCCTCGGTCGGCGAGACCGAGGAGTCGCTCCAGGCCAAGGGCATCGACTACGTGGTCGGAAAGGGCAGCTTCGTCGAGAACGCCCGCGCCAACCTCATCGGCGAGGCGGTGGGCTGGGTGAAGCTGCTCGTGTCGCGGGAGACGCTCAAGATCCTGGGCATCCACGTCATCGGCCCGAACGCCGCCGAGCTCGTCCACCTGGGTGCGGCGGTGATGGCGCTCGGCGGGACCTACCGCTACTTCATCGAGGCGGTCTTCAACTACCCGACGCTCGGCGACACGTACAAGGTGGCCGCCTACGACGCGCGCAAGAAGCTCGGCGCGATGACCGACGGCTCGAAGCCGCCGGATTAGCACCGGGCGCCGCGTCCGGCTACGGCACCTCGCGCTTCGCCTGCGCCTCGCACATCCGCTGCACCTCGGGGAGGGCCGCGGTGTTGGTGTCGAGGCAACGGTTCTGGGCGGCCCAGCGCTCGTGGGTCCGGGCGTCGTTCGCCTGGCTGCTGCTGAAGTCGGCCACCGCCAGGAAGCCGAGGACGATGCCCGCTGCGATCAGGAAGGTTTTCATGTCGTTCTCCTCTTTCCTTCTGGAGGCACGCCGTCCGCCGTTGTGACACCCACAGGACTCGAGCAAGGCCCGGACCAGCCACTCCCCGTCCCGCATTCGCGCGTCGCGCAAACTTGAAGGCGCCTGTTCTCATGCCCTTGAGAAGGGCCCTCCACGTCCCGAGGCGCACATCCGCCTTCATGGCGGGCGCACCCCGGGTGTTCAATACCCCGGAATTACTTATGTTTCTGTGAACCTGACGGGGCCCGACCCTCCGGGGAGGTCACGTTCCGGATCGGCCGACGTCCCTGAGACGTTCTCAGTACCGGGCGCCGCCGGGGAGGAGGCGGAACTCCTCCCACACCACGCGCGCCTCGTCGGCCAGGATCCGCTCCGGCGCGAGCCGCCGCTCCGGGTGGGAGCGGACGATGTCGGCGTGGATGTCGAGGTCGTCGAAGAGGTCGCCGTAGTCGGTCCAGGCTGCGGCGTAGAAGATCTTGCCGATGCGGGCCCAGCGGGCCGCCGCGTAGCACATCGGGCAGCACTCGCTCGACGCGTAGAGCGTGGCGCCGGCGAGCTCATGGGTGCCGAGGCGCCGGCAGGCGGCCCGGATCGCGTTCACCTCGGCGTGGGCGGTGGGGTCCCGGTCGCGGGTCACCGTGTTGCCCTCGTCGGCGAGGACTTCCCCCCCGCGGACGATCACGGCGCCGAAGGGGCCGCCGCTTCGATCCACCACGCCGGCACGCCGGGCCCGCGCGATGGCGAGCCGCATGAAGGCCTCGTCCCGCTCGCGCGACATCCCGGGCGGTCCGGTCCGCTACCCGAGGCGCGAACGGGCCTGCGAGAGCGCCTCGTGCACCTTCTCGAGCGCCCGGCGGGCCTCGAGCAGCTCGTCCCGCTCGACGCGGATGGCGACGAGCTCGCGGGACAGGGCGTCCCGTTCCCGCACCGTCTCGGAGAGGCCGGCCCGCAGACGGGCGCCGTCGGCGGTGCGCTCGTCGAGCTCGGCGGTGAGCCGCTCCCCCTCGCCGCGCGCGGCCTGGAGGGCCGCCTCCAGCTCGTCTCCCCGGCGGGAGAGGTCGTCGGCGACCCGCTGCCGATCCTCGTCGAGGGCGGCGAGCGCCTGGGCCCGCCGCACCGACTGGTCGCGCTCCTCCTCGAGCGCGGTCATCTCGGCGAGCATCTCGGCCATCATGCCGCGCCGCTCCTCCAGCTCCTTCTCGAGGCCGGCCAGCCGGCCCCGGGAGGCCTCGGCGTCGCCGGCGGCGCGGGCCAGCTCGGTGCGGGCCTGGTGGACGTCGGCGCGGAGCGCCTCCTCCAGCTCGCGGGAGCGGGCCAGCTGCCGGTCGAGATCGCCCACGAGCGAGAGCGCGCTCTCGGCGGCGCGGGCCGGCTCGCGCGGCGCCGCGGCCGGCGTGCCCCGGCGTGCCGCCTCGGCCACCTTGCGCTTGATCTTCTCGAGCCGCTCCTTGCGCTCGGCGAGGTCGCCCTGCGGCGTCGGGGGCGGTGCGGTCACGGCGGCGGCGCGGGCCGCGGCCCGGGCCGAACGGGTCGCCGGCGGGGGAGGCGCGGCGGCGACCGGGCGCTCCACGACCGCGCGCTCCTCGGGCCTCGCCTCGACGACCGGCTCGACCGCCGGCTCGAAGAATGCCTCCTCGGGCTCCGGCGCGAACGCCTCGGCGGCGACGGGCTCCCCGGCCAGGGCCTCCGCCTCCGCGGACGGCTCCGGGTCGAGCGTGGCCACGCCTGCCGGGCGCAGCCGGGGCTTCAGCTTCGGGACGTTCGTGTCGAAGGCCTTCCTCATCTCACGCTCCTCGCGGCGTCGGGCCGTGCGGCCAGCCCGTCCTTGATCCGCCCCAGCACCTCGAGCTGCATGGCCTCGATGTCCATCGCCCCCTTGGAATCGGGGTCGTAGCCGAACACCGGGCATCCCTCGCTGGAGGCCTGGGCGAACTTGGTGCACTGCCGCACCACGCTGTGCAGCAGGTACTCGGAATAGTGCTCGCGCAGGGCGTCGACGGCCTCGCGGGCGATGCGGAACGTCTGGTTGAAGGCGTTCACGCAGATGAAGATGTTCTCGAGCTGGTGCGACAGGTCCTCCTCGAGCCCCTGGATGGTCTCGAAGAGGAGGCGCAGGCCGTCGTAGGAGAGGAAGTCGGCGAGCACCGGCGTGACCAGGTCGTTGGCCGCCATGAGGGCGTTCAGGTTGAGCAGCCCGAACGACGGCGGGGCGTCCATCACCACGAAGTCGTAGACCTTCTCCGACTCGCGCAGGGCGTTGCGCAGCTTGAACTCGCGCCCGGCCATGGGCATGAGCGCCAGGTCGACGGTGCTCATGGCCAGGTTGGCCGGGACGAGGAAGAGCCCGGGCATCTTGGTCTCGACCGTGACCTCGGCGAGCGGGGTCTTGCGCACCAGCACGTCGTAGAGGGTCTTCGTGAAGCTCGACCCCTCCTCGCCCAGGCAGCGGGTGGCGTGCCCCTGGCTGTCGAGATCGATGACGAGCACCTTGTAGCCGCGCTCGGCGAGCCGGTAGGCGTAGGAGGTGGAGAGCGAGGTCTTGCCGGTGCCCCCCTTGAAGTTGAGGAACAGCTGCTTGCGGTGCGGGAAGGGGGGGGGCGGCCGGCGCACCGACTTGCGCAGCGTGGCGAGGTCGCGCGGACCGAACCCGTCGCGGCGCCCGATGATCTCGTGGACCTGCTTGGGCGTGAGCCCGAAGAGCTCGGCGAGGCGCCTCGACGTGTATTTCACGTTGTCCATGCGTCTCGCTCCTAGGCCGGGAAGTACCGCGCGCCGCGCTGCACGGCCGCGCCGCGGGCGACGAGCGCGGCGAGTGCCCGGTCGGCGCCGCCCGGGACCACACGGGCGATCTCCTCCGGCGAGCGTCCGCGCAGCGCCGAGCGGAGCTCGAGGAGGACGGCAGCCTCCACGGGCGAGAGGTCGCCGGACGGGACGTCGATGACGGCCACGGCGGCCCTGGCCAGGAGCGCGGTGGGCGAGGCGGGGCGCGCGGCCACCTGCGCGGCCGGACGGGCCACGGTGGCGACCGGCAACGGTGCGGCCGGGCGGGTCGTCGCGGCCACGCGCGCGGGAGCCGGTGCGGCGCGCGGCACGGCGACCGGGTCGGCCGTCACCGCGTCGCGGAGCGCCGTCGCCCCCACGGCGGAGAGCTTCTCGGAGATGCGGCGTGCGGCGCGCCGCCGGTCCTCGGCGGGCGCGGCGGCAGCCACCGACTCGCCCGACCAGCGGGCCACGGCCTTCGCGGCCACGCGGCGGACCGACTCGTCGCCGTGGTCGAGGGCACGGGTGAGCGCCGCCTGGGCGGAGGCGGTGGGGCGTCCGGAGAGGGCGAGGGCCGCGGCGCGACCCACACCAGGGTCGCGATCGGCGAGCGCGACCCGCAGCGCCTCCTCGACCTGCGGACCGCGGGCGAATCCGAGGAGCAGCACGGCGCGCCGCCGCACGAGCGGGCTCCCGTCGGCGAGCCCCCCGAGCAGGCGCGGCTCGGCCGACTCGCCGCCGAGGGCCGCCACCGCGTCGAGGGCCGCGGCCCGCACGGCCGGCCGCGGATCGAGCAGCTCGCGTGCCGCCACGTCGACGGTGGCCGCCTCGCCGAGCGCGGCGAGCGCCGAGAGGAGCGCCACCTTCACCTCCTCGTCCCGCTCGCGCCCCACCGCGGCGGCCACGAGCGGCGCCGCGGCGCGGGAGCCCATGACGCGCAGCGCGTCGGCGGCCCGGCGGCGGGAGTGGCGGTCGATCGAGGCCAGGTCCTCCATGGACGATTCGTAGAGCGAGCGCTCGGCCCGGCTCTCCATCCCGGTCTCCATGCGGATGGAGTCGGCGCGGTTCATGCCGAGCCGGCCGGAGTGCTGGAACGACCGGGCCAGATCGTCGACCGACGCGGCGCCGGCGGGCACCGCCAGCGGGGCCCGCTCGTCGAGCCGGAGCCCGGCGGCCTCGGCGGCGATCTTCCATGGGCGCAGCCGCTCGATCTCGGCGCGGAGCTCGGCGATGAAGCCGGCCAGGTCGGCCTCCTCGCCGGCGGCCTGCCCGTCGGAGGGAGCGCCGGCGATGCGGGCCTGGTCGATGAGCCCGGAGAGGAATCGCTCCCGCTCCCCCTCGAGGAGGCGGACCCGCTCGGCGAGCTCCGTCTCGCGGTGGCGGGCGATCTCCATCTCGCTGCGGACCCGGGCCAGCTCGGCGGCGGCGGTGGTCTCCCGGGCGCGCGCGCCGGCCGCGGACTCCTTCTCACGCGACGCGACCTCGCGCGCGGCGGAGAGCTCGCTCTCCAGCTGCGAGAGCCGGCACTCGAAGTACACGATCTTCTCGAGCGCTCCGCGCAGGAGCGCTTCCGGATTTCCGCTCAACCCGCCTCCACCCACCTGTCGGAACCCCAACGGATTCCGAGGACTTGCATCGGGCCGAGTGTAGGGAACCGATATCGAAAAGGCAAACGGCAACCGCAGGGGCAGGGGATGCGCCCCGGAGGGGGATCGCCCCGCTAGCGAACCGCCTCGAGGCCGTGTCCGGAGGGTCCCCGCTCGCTGCGGTAGAGGAGCCAGGAGAAGAGGAGCCCGAGGAAGCCGAGGGTCGTGAAGATCCACATCCCGGGCCGGTAGCCGGCGGGGTTCGCGCCACTCGCGTGGGCCGCGTCGTTGGTGAAGCCGACGAGCCAGTTCATGCCGGCGAGCCCCACCTGCTGCACGAGCGTCATGAGGGCGTAGGCGGTCCCGAGGCGCCGCTCCGGGACCAGGTAGGCGACCGACGGCCACATCACCGCCGGGATGAGCGAGAAGGCGATCCCCATGAAGGCGATGACGATCCAGAGCGGGATCGCCGTGTAGACCATGAGGAGGTAGACCGGGATGAGCGTGGCCGAGCCGATGGCCATCAGCCGCGCCCGGTGGCCGATGCGATCGGCGAGCAGCCCGAAGAGCGGGGTCGCGAACATGGCGGCGAGCGGCAGCACGCTGTTCAGCGCCCCGGCCCCCTCGCGGGTCACCCCGCGTGCGTCCATGAAGAACTTGATGGCGAAGGAGCGGAACGGGAAGATCGCCGAGTAGAAGGCGAGGCACAGCGCGACGACGTACCAGTAGGACTTTCCGAAGTCGAAGAGGTCGCGGAAGACGAGCTTGTCGGTGCCGCCCGCGGCGCCGAGCTGGTAGCGCCGGGACACCCGCCCCTCGAGCATCCAGTAGAGGACGCCCGACACGATGCAGGTGGCGCCGAGCACCGCTCCCACTTGAAGGGGCGGCTGCCAGCCGGTGTAGAAGCGGTGGGCCCAGGTGGGGGAGTTGTCGGCCGCCACCGAGCCGAGCCGGGCGATGGTGAGGTTCAGGCCGAAGGCGAAGCTGAGCTCCTTGCCCTTGAACCACTTGGCGATGGCGGTGGTCACCGCGACGATGAGCGGCTCGGCCCCGATGCCGAGGAGGAAGCGCCCCGCCGCCATCACCCGGAAGTCGGGGGAGACCGCGGTCACGACGCCGGCCACCGTGCAGATGGCCCCGAAGACCAGGATCGAGCGGGCGGTGCCGAAGCGGTCGATGACCACGCCCCCGGCGAGCAGCACGATCACCGCGGCCCAGCTGTAGGTGGAGTAGAGCAGCCCGATCTGCTCGTCGTTGAAGCCGAGCTGGCTCGTGAGCAGATCGGCGACCGGCGCGATGGTGTCGTAGACGTAGTAGTTGCCGAACATCGCCACGCTGAGCAGCACCAGCGCCACCCAGCGATCGAAGGGGGGCGGGCGCGGACGCTCCGCGGCGGGCGCGGCGTCGGTCGCGGTCATCGTCCCCCCTCCCTCGCGGGCCCTCAGGCCCGGTCGAGGTTCTCCTTGCCGTTCACCGGGGTCCAGGGGAGCAGCTCCCACTGGGCCACGCCGCCCTTCACGTAGGGATCCTGGTCGCGGATCGCGAGCAGCTCGGCGTCGGACGTGCCGTCGGGAAGGCGCAACAGGACGGCGCCGCCGAATCGGGGCTCGAGCGGCCCGGAGGCCACGATGATCCCCCGCTCGCGCAGCGAGGCGGCGAAGGCCCGGTGGGCGTCCTGGTGCTTCTGGACCTCCTCGACGGGCTTGCGGTAACGGACGATGGCGATGACGTACATGGCGGACCTCCCCGCGGCGGGAAAGGGCCGGTCCTACCACGGGGCGCGGGGCGGCGTCACGCCGGCGGCCGCTCCTCGCGCAGCACGCGCACCCGGCCGATCCGGCGCCCGTCCGTTTCGCTGACCGTGAAGGACCAGTCCCGCCAGCGCAGCCGGTCGCCGCGGGCCGGGATGGCGCCGGCCTGCGCCACCAGGAATCCGGCCACCGTCTCGTAGGGCCCCTGGGCCGGGATGCCCGCACCGGTCACCTCGTTGAACTCGGCCACCGCGGCGTCGCCGCGCACCTGGAAGCTCCCGTCGGGGAGCGCCTCGACCGCGCCCCCCTCCTCGGCGTCCCACTCGTCCTGGATCTCGCCGACGATCTCCTCGAGCACGTCCTCGAGGGTCACCGCCCCCATCACCCCGCCGTACTCGTCGACGACGATCATCATGTGCTGGTGCTTGCGCTGCATGGAGCGGAGCAGCACCTGCACCGGCGTCGACCAGGGCACGAAGGTGGGGCGGCGCAGCAGGTCGTGCAGCACGATGAGCTCGGGGTTGGCGAGCAGCGGCACGAGGTCGCGGGCGTGGAGGATGCCCACCACCTTGTCGAGGCTCCCCTCGAAGACCGGCACGCGCGAGTGCCCCTCCTCGGCCAGCTTCAGGATGATCTCGGTCACCGGCGTCTCCACGTCGATGGCCATCACCTCGGTGCGCGGCACCATGATGTCGCGCGCCACCTTGGCCCGGAACTGGAGCACCCGGTGGATGAGCTCGCTCGTGTGGTCGGCCGGGTCCTTCGACCGGGCGTGGGCGGCGAGCGCCCGCTCCACCTCCTCGACGGGTGGCAACGGCAGGGTGAAGCGCCCCGGGCCGCCCACGAGCGGCGACACGGCGATCCCGACCAGCCGTGCCACCGGCGCGAGCACGGTGGTGAGCCCCAGGACGAGCGGCGCGAGCGCGAGCGCCACCTGCTCCGGACGCGAGGCACCGGCGCGCCGCCCGGCCGACGCGAGCCCCACCGTGAGGAGCGCCCCGAGCACCACCGCACCCGCCATGGGAAGCGCGATCGCCCCCACCGGCAGCTGCGCCGCGGCGGCCGCGAAGAGCGCCCCGGCCGACAGGGAGCAGAGGGCGACGAAGAGGCGCATGGCCGAGGCGGCGCTCTCCGGACGGGCCACCACCTTCCCGAGCGCGCTGGCCCGCGCCCCGGCGTCGGGGTCGGCGGCGAGGGCCTCGGCCCGGGGCACGCCGAGCGCGGTGAGGGCCGCCTCGAAGGCGGCCCCCAGCGCCCGCAGGCTCACGAGCAGGACGGCGGTCGCCGCGAGCGGCAGAGCCGGTCCGAGGGATTCCTCCATGCCGGATGGCATAGCATACCGGTCGACCATGCACGTCGACCTGCTCGGCCCAGCCGGCCGCATCGAGGCCCTGCTCGAGACCCCCGACGCGCCCCGCTTCGCGGCGCTGGTGCTCCACCCCCACCCGCTCCTCGGCGGGACGATGCACAGCCACGCCGCCTACCAGATCGCGAAGGGGGCGGTCCTGGCCGGCGGCGCCACGCTGCGCATCCAGTTCCGGGGCGTCGGGCTCTCGGAGGGGACCCACTCCGGCGGCCCCGGCGAGCTCGCCGACGCGCGGGCGGCGCGGCTCTGGCTGGCGGGGCGGTTCCCCGCGCTCCCGCTCCTCGTGGGCGGCATGTCCTTCGGCTCCTGGATCGCGCTCCAGCTCGGCTGCGGCGACCCGGAGGTGCAGGGGGTCCTCGCCGCCGGCCTGGCGTCGCGCACCCTCTCGCTCGGCTTCCTCCCCGAGTGCCCGCGGCGCGTGGCGGCGATCCAGGCCGCGGCGGACGAGTTCGGGTCGGTCGACGAGGTGCGGGCCCTCATGGAAGGCCCCGCCGACCTCCGGCGTCTCGCCGTGGTCGAGGGAGCGACCCACCTCTTCCTCGAGGACCTCGGCGCGCTGCGGCGCGAATCGCGGGTGGCCTGGGAGTGGCTGGCCGAGCCGCGCTGACCAGCTACCGTCCCGCGATCTGGATTCCCGCGAACAGGAGACTCGGGGTCCGCATCGCCGAGTAGGCGTAGGGGTCGTTCCCCGCGCCGGAGAGGCGGGACCAGAGGTCCTTGTGGTTGCCGGAGGCGTTCATCTCCCCGACCGGTCCGGCGAGCTTGCCTCCCCGGACCCGGAAGCCCTGCACCCCGAGCGAGAAATCACCCGTCGTCGAGTTGGAGTTGCCCCCCAGGAACCCGGTGACGAGCAGCCCGTCGCCCATCTCGGAGAGCAACCCGTCGCGCCCCCCGGGACCGAGCCGCCAGGCGAGGTTCGAGACCCGCGAGGTCGTCGGCGCCATCCCGAGCTTCCGGCCGTAGTAGGTGTCGACGTAGTAGCTCGCGAGCACGCCCTTCTCGATCACCGGGAAGGGGCGCGCCGCGATCCCCTCCCCGTCCCAGAGGCGCGAGCCGTGGCCGCGCACGACGAGCGGGTCGTCCTTCACGTCGAGCCAGTCGCTGCCGATGGGCTTGCCGAGCATCCCCTCCAGGAACGACCGCTTCTGCTGCAGCGAGGAGCCGGAGAGGCCGCCGAAGAGGGCGCCCACCAGCCGGCCCGCGGCGCGCGCGTCGACCACCACCGGCGTCACCGCCGAGTCGCCCTTCTCGGAACCGATGCGGGAGAGGGCACGCAGGGCGGCCCCGCGCCCGATCTCGCCCGGGGGAGGCAGGTCGGCGAGGAACCGGGCGCTCGCCGCGTCCCAGTCCTCCGGGCGGCGGCCGTCGGGGTCCCCGACGCTCACCTCGGCGGACATGCCGTGGTCGGTGCCGCGACGCGCCCCCTCGAAGCCGTTCGAGGTGACGAAGACCCGCTCGGCGGAGGTGTCCCCCACGCTCGCCGAGACCGAGAGGATGCGGTCGGCGCCGGGGACGGAGCGTGCCGCCTCCTCGATGGCGGCGGCGGCCTGCCTGCGCGCGGTGGCGTCGAGCCGGTCGTGGGCCGGGTCGAAGAGCTCGAGATCCACGCTGGCCCGCCCCTCGTAGAGGGCCGGGTCGGGAAGCTTCCGGAACGGGTCGGGCGCCAGCGCGCGGGTGAGCGCCACGCCGTCCTGCACCAGCCGCTCGATGGCCTCCGGGCGCAGATCGCTCGTGGAGACCGACGCGTGGCGCCCGTCGACGTAGAGGTCGATGCCCAGGCCGCGGGTGGTGGACTCGCTGGCGGTCTCCACCCGCCCGTCGCGCCAGGAGAGCTCGACGTGGCGCGCCCGGCTGGCCGCCGCGGCGGCCTCGTTCGCCCCGCCCCGGATCGCCAGCCGCACCGCCTCGCGTGCGGCCTCGCGCAGTTCCTCGCTCACGGCGTCCCCCTTCCACCCACGGTCATGGAGGCGACGCGCACGGTGGGCAGCCCCTGCGACACCGGCACGCTCTGGCCGTCCTTGCCGCAGGTCCAGCCCCCCTCGTCGACGGCCAGGTCGCCCGCCACCATGTCGACCTGCTCGAGCGCCTTCGGCCCGTTGCCGATCAGGTTCACGTCCTTGACGGGCCGGGTGAGCTTGCCGTCCTCGATGAGCCATCCGTTCTTCACGAAGAAGGTGAAGTCGCCGGCGCCGATCTGCACCTGCCCGTTCGAGAAGGTCTGGCAGTAGATGCCCCGCTTCACCGAGCGGATGATCTCCTCCCGGTCGTGCGGGCCGGGCAGCATGTAGGTGGAGCGCATGCGCGGCAAGGGCGGGCTGCGGTAGCTCTCGCGCCGGCCGTTGCCGGTGGGCGTGACGCCGTAGTGGCGCGCCGAGATCGCGTCGTGGAGGTAGGAGACGAGCACGCCGTTCTCGACGAGCACGGTGCGTCCGGCCGGGTTCCCCTCGTCGTCGACGTGGATCGAGCCGCGCGCGCCGGGCGCCGTGCCGTCGTCGACGATGGAGACGAAGGGGGCGGCGATGCGCTTGCCCATCTTGTCGGCGTAGATGGAGGTGCCCTTGCGGTTGAAGTCGGCCTCCATGCCGTGCCCGATGGCCTCGTGGAGCAGGATGCCGGACGAGCCGGCGGCGAGCACCACCGGCATCTCCCCGGCGGGGGGCTGCCCCGACTCGAAGAGGATGGCGGTGCGCGCCCAGGCCTCCTTCACCAGCCGGTCGATGCGGTCCTTCGAGTAGAAGTTTCCGCCGGCGCGGCCGGCGACGTTGTAGCCGTTCTGCTCGCGCCGCCCGTCCCGCTCGGCGAGCACCGAGGCCGAGAGGAGCGCCATCGGCTGCATGTCCTCGACCACGCGGCCGCTCGAGTCGGCGATGAGCACGGCGCTGGTCTCGTCGTGGAGGTGGACGTTCACCTTGCGTACCGAGGGGTCGGCGGCGAGGAGGCGCGCGTTCACGGCCTCGAGGACGGGGAGCCGGGCGGCAGCGCCCTCCCCCTCCCCCGGCGCGAGCGAGGGGTAGCGCCCTCCCGGGCGGGAGGCGAGGTGCATCCGGACCGGGGCGTCGCGGGAGGCGCCGTCGGCGATGGCAGCCGCGGTGCGCGCCGCCTCCAGGATGGCCGGGAGCGAGAGGTCCTCGGTGTAGCCGTAGCCGGTCTGGTCCCCCTTCACGACCCGGACCCCCACGCCCAGCTCTATCGAGGCGAAGCCGCGGTTCACCGCGCCGTCCTCGAGCGCCAGGTCGGTCTCGACCCGGTGCTGGAAGAAGAGGTCGGCGAAGTCTCCACCGCGCGACAGGGCCGCCGAGAGCCCCTCGCGGAGCGTCCGCTCGGTCACGCCAAATCGTTCGAACCAGCCGATGCCGGGGCGCGCTGCGCCCCCGTCCGTGGTCATCCCTGCTCCGTTCTCCGCCTGGGGCTTGCCTCGACCTGAATCCGAAATATATGAAGCGCCCACGCGTAAGACCTGACATTTCGGAGGAGGATCCATGCACTTCGCGTCCCCCAGGGTGGCGTTCGTCGCCCTGCTCGTGACTCTCGCCACCCCCTTCACCCCCGCCCTGGCCGCCGATCCGGCCCCTACCCCCGTGATCTCCCGGGAGATCCTCTTCGGCAACCCCGAGCGGGTGAGCCCCAAGCTCTCCCCCGACGGCAAGAAGTTCGCCTGGGTCGCCCCCGACGAGAAGAACGTCCTCCAGGTCTGGGTGAAGACCGTCGGCCAGGAGGATGGCAAGAAGGTCACCGCCGACAAGAAGCGCGGCATCCGCCAGTACACGTGGGCCGAGGACGACCGGACCCTCCTCTACATGCAGGACTCGGACGGCGACGAGAACTACCACGTCTACGGCGTGGATCTCGTCAGCGGCAACGTCCGCGACCTCACCCCCTTCCAGGGCGTGCGGGCCGGGATCGCCAACCTGAGCCAGAAGGTGCGGGACCGCTTCCTCGTCACCATGAACCTGCGCGACCGGCGGCTCATGGACGTCCACGAGGTGAACCTGGCGACGGGCGCGGTGACGCTCGTGGCCGAGAACCCCGGCGACGTGGTCGGCTGGGACTCGAACGACGACCTCGTCGTGCGCGTGGCCCAGTCGATGAAGCCGGACGGCAGCACCGAGATCCGCGTCCGCGACGGCGCCGGCGCTCCCTGGAAGACCTTCGTCACGGCCCCGTTCGGCGAGGACGTGAACGCCGTCGACATCAGCGGCGACGGCAGGGCCCTCATCCTCTCCTCCTCGCTCAACGCCAACACCTCGCGGGTGATCCAGAAGGACATCGCCTCCGGCACCGAGACGGTCATCGCCGAGAACCCCAGCGTCGACGTGGGCGGCATCGTCATCCACCCCACCAAGCACATCGTGCAGGCCGTGGACTTCCCGGCCGGCCGCCAGGCCTGGACCGTCATCGACCACACCATCGCCGCCGACTTCCAGGGGATCGCCAAGCTCCGCGACGGCGACTTCAACGTGGTGAACCGCGACCGGGACGACAAGACCTGGCTCGTGGCCTTCAACGAGGACCGCGGCCCGATCCGCTATTACGCCTGGGACCGCGAGGCCAGGAAGGGCACCTTCCTCTTCGTGCACCAGCCCAAGCTCGAGGGGCTGCCGCTGGCGCAGATGCGCGCCGTCTCCTTCCCGGCCCGCGACGGCCTCACCCTGAACGGCTACCTCACCGTTCCCGTCGGCGTGAAGACGTCGAACCTGCCGCTCGTCCTCTTCGTCCACGGCGGCCCCTGGGCGCGCGACAGCTGGGGCTACAACCCGTACGCCCAGTGGCTCGCCAACCGCGGCTACGCGGTGCTCCAGGTCAACTTCCGCGGCTCCACCGGCTACGGCAAGAAGTTCCTGAACGCCGGCAACAAGCAGTGGGGCAAGGCCATGCACACCGACCTGCTCGACGCGGTCAACTGGGCGGTGAAGCAGGGCTGGGTCGACCCGAAGAAGGTCGCCATCATGGGCGGCAGCTACGGCGGCTACTCGGCCCTCGCCGGCGTGACCTTCACGCCCGACGTCTTCAAGTGCTCGGTGGACATCGTCGGCCCGTCCAACCTCTTCACCCTCCTCGAGAGCATCCCGCCCTACTGGGCGCCGATGATCTCCCAGTTCCACCAGCGCATGGGTGATCCCAAGACCGACGAGGCGCTGCTGCGCGCCGCCTCGCCCCTCTTCTCGGCCGACAAGATCAAGGTGCCGCTGCTCATCGGGCAGGGCGCCAACGACCCGCGCGTGAAGCAGGCCGAGTCGGAGCAGATCGTGGCGGCCATCGAGAAGAACGGCGGCGGCGTGACCTACGTCCTCTACCCGGACGAGGGGCACGGCTTCGCCCGTCCCGAGAACCGCATCGACTTCAACGCCCGCACCGAGGCCTTCCTGGGCGCCTGCCTGGGCGGCCGCGTCGAGCCGCTCCCGGCCGGGGACAAGGTCCCGGGCTCCACGGCGGTGGTGAAGGTGGTCGAGCCCAAGAAGAAGGGGAAGTGACATGAACGCACGCACGCTTCGAATCGCCGCGTCCGCGCTCCTCGCGGTCGGGATCGTCCTCGCGGTGCCGGCCCTGGCGGCCGACGCCCTGCCGCCGATCATCTCCCGCGACATCCTCTTCGGGAACCCGGAGCGGGTGAACCCGCAGCTCTCCCCCGACGGGAAGAGGCTCGCCTGGATCGCCCCCGACGAGAAGGACGTCCTCCAGGTCTGGGTGAAGACCGTGGGCAAGGAGGACGGCAAGAAGGTCACCGCCGACAAGAAGCGCGGCATCCGGCGCTACTCGTGGGCCCAGGACGACCGCACGCTCCTCTACATGCAGGACTCCGACGGCGACGAGAACTACCACGTGTACGGCGTGGACCTCGTCTCCGGGAACGTGCGCGACCTCACGCCCTTCCAGGGCGTGCAGGCCTCGATCATGAACGTGAGCCCGGTGGTCCGGGATCGCATCCTCGTGCAGATGAACCTGCGCGACCGGCGGCTCATGGACGTCCACGAGGTGAACCTCGAGAACGGCGGCGTGAAGCTCGTGGTCGAGAACCCGGGCGACGTGGCCGGGTACGACGCCACCGACGATCTCGTCGTGAAGGTGGCCCAGGCCCAGACGGCGGACGGCGGCACCGCCATCCGCTTCCGCGAGAACGCCTCCGCCCCGTGGAAGACCGTGCTCACCGCCCCGCTCGGCGAGGACGTGAACGAGCTCGACATCACCGCCGACGGGAAGGCGCTGCTCCTCTCCTCCTCGCTCGGGTCCAACACCACCCGGGTGGTGAAGAAGGACCTCGCCACCGGCACCGAGACCGTCATCGCCGAGAACCCCAGCGTCGACGCGGGCGGGATCCTGCTCCACCCCACCAAGCACTACGTGCAGGCCGTCGACTTCCCGGCCGGCCGCCAGGCCTGGACCGTCGTCGACCCGGTGATCGTCCCCGACTTCGAGGGGATCGCGAAGCTCCGCGACGGAGACTTCAACGTCGTGAACCGCGACCGGGACGACAAGACCTGGCTCGTGGCCTTCAGCGAGGACCGTGGCCCCGCGCGCTACTACGCCTGGGATCGCGAGACGAGGAAGGGAACCTTCCTCTTCGTTCACCAGCCCAAGCTCGAGGGGCTGCCGCTCGCGCAGATGCGCGCGGTCTCCTTCCCGGCCCGCGACGGCCTCACGCTGAACGGCTACCTCACGCTGCCGGTGGGCGTGAAGGCGTCGAACCTCCCGCTCGTGCTCTTCGTCCACGGCGGCCCGTGGGCCCGCGACAGCTGGGGCTACAGCTCCGGCGCCCAGTGGCTCGCCAACCGCGGCTACGCGGTCCTCCAGGTGAACTACCGGGGCTCCACCGGCTACGGCAAGAAGTTCAAGAACGCCGCCATGAAGCAGTTCGCCGCCCGGATGCACGACGACCTGCTCGACGGGGTCGCCTGGGCGGTGAAGCAGGGCTGGGTCGATCCGAAGAAGGTCGCCATCCTGGGCGGCTCCTACGGCGGCTACGCCACGCTGGTGGGGCTCACCTTCACGCCCGAGACCTTCGCCTGCGGCGTCGACATCGTCGGCCCGTCGAACCTGGTCACCCTCGTGGAGAGCTTCCCGCCCTACTGGGCGCCGTTCCTCGCGTCCACCTGGTATCCCTTCGTCGGCAACCCCAAGGTGCCGGCCGAGAAGGCCGACATGGAGGCCCGCTCGCCCATCTTCAAGGTGGGCAGCATCCAGAAGCCGCTCCTCATCGGCCAGGGCGCCAACGACCCGCGCGTCACGCAGAACGAGTCGGAGCAGATCGTGGCGGCCATGGAGGCGAAGGGGCTTCCGGTCACCTACGTCGTCTATTCCGACGAGGGGCACGGCTTCGCCCGTCCCGAGAACCGCATCGACTTCTTCGCCCGGTCGGAGGCCTTCCTGGCCAGCTGCCTGGGCGGCCGGGTCGAGCCGCTCCCCGAGGGCGGCAAGGTGAAGGGCTCGACGGCGACCGTGAAGGTGGTCCCGGCGAAGGCAAAGTAGCGAGGCAGCGTCGAAAGTCGCGCCCGCGGTTTGCTCCGCGGAGCACGGCGTGGCCATGATGCGGGGGTCCGACGGAGGACCCCCCCATCATGCCCACGACCGACCTCGCCGGAGCGAAGATCCACTACCTCGACACGGGCAGCGGGAAGGACGTCTTCCTGCTCCTGCACGCCTTCCCGCTCCACTCGGGGATGTGGTCGCGCCAGGTGGCGGCCCTCTCCCCGAAGTACCGCGTCATCGCGCCCGACTACCCGGGGCTCGGCAAGAGCACGCCGCGTCCGGAACCCTCCACCATGGAGGCGCTCGCCGAGCAGGTGCTGGGCGTGCTGGGCAGCCTCCAGATCGACCGGGCCATCGTGGTCGGCCTCTCCATGGGCGGCTACCTCTGCTTCGAGCTCTACCGCAGGCGCCCCGGCCTCTTCCGCGGCCTCGCCCTCTGCGACACGAAGCCCGGCGCCGACACGCCCGAGGGAGCCGCCAACCGGGAGGCCTTCGCGAAGAACGCCATCGAGAAGGGGCTCCACTGGGTGGCCGACGAGATGACCCCGAAGCTGCTCCGGCCCCAGCCCGATCCGGCTGCGGTGCGCGAGGTGCGCCACCTCATCGGCCAGGGAACGCCCGCCGGGGTGGGCTCGGCCCAGCGGGGCATGGCCCGCCGCCCCGACTCGACGCCGACGCTCGCGACCATCACCTGCCCCACGCTCGTCGTGGTGGGCGCGGAGGACACGCTCACGCCACCGTCCGAGGCCGAGAAGATGGTGGCCGGGATCAAGGGGGCGAGGCTCGCGAAGATCGCCGGGGCCGGGCACATGCCCAACCTCGAGGCCACGGCGGAGTTCGACCGGGTGCTGCTCGACTTCGCGGCGGGGCTGCCGAAGTAGCGGTTACTCGGCGATCGCCCTCGTGAGCGCCGCGCCCACCGTGGCGATGACCCGCTCCACCTGCGCCCGCTCCGGCGGCCCGAACCCGGGCTCCTCGTCCTCGAGGTTCTCGAGCTGCTCGGCGACGTAGGCGGCGAGCGCCGGCTGCACGCTCTCGAGCGCCGGCGGCTCGGCCTCGAGCTCGCGCAGCTCCTTCCACTCGAGGTCGCCCAGCCGTTCGTCGAAGCCCCGGTCGAACATGGCCCAGGTCTCGAAGGCCAGGTCGTGGGCGGCGAGGCCGCCGGCCTCGGGAAGCTCCACCTCGGAGAGCCAGGCGTCGAGGTCGGGCTGCAGGTTCTGGAACCGGTCGCGCAGCCGCGACACCTCCCGCTCGGGCAGCGAGGCCAGGTGGCGCCAGCAGCCCTCCACGAAGGCGGGGGGGAGGACGCGCCCGTCGACCGAGCCGCGCTCCGGCGCCACCGCCGGCTCGACCACCGCCGGCTCGTCGGCGTCGACGCCGAGCCCGGCAGCCACCCGGTCCCAGAGGCCGAAGAGGTTGGCGTAGAGCCTTCGCGCCGCCTCGGGCGACTCGAAGCGGGGCTCCTCGGGGAAGAGCGACGGGATGACGTCGCCGCGGGGCTCGCCAGCGGCGCTGGCGACGCGGAAGTGCTCGGCCACCTCGCTGGCCTCGTGCGGCGACCCGGCCCGGGCGAGGAGCGCCGTGAGGACCTCGGGTCCCTCGTAGCCGCCCAGCGCCGGCTCGGCCCTCTCCCTGTTGCGCTTGCGGCTCGCCATGGCTCTCCCCGTCGTGGACGGAGAGTATAGCGCGGCGGTGGACGGCGTCAGCGCGGGGGGCCACCCGGCGGCTCCGGCATCTCCATGCCGAAGCGCTGCCGGAACCTGGCGAAGAAGAGGGCCATGCGCGCCACCTGCCCGGGCGGCATCCCCGTGGAAAGGGCGGCGAACATCTCCCGGTCGAGGGAGAGCGCGACCTGCCGGGCGTCGAAGACCCGCTGGACGGCGGCGTCGACGCCGGCGAGCGCCTTCGGACCGCCCCGCCGGGCCGCCTGGCGAAGGGTCCGGAGGTCCCCGCGGATGCCGTCGAGGAGCGCCTTGCGGCGCGCGTCGTAGGGCGCCATGACGGCGTTCAGCCGGGCCGTGGCGGCCTCGTCGAGGTCGAGGGCCTCGGCGAGCCCGAGGGAGCGGGCCATGCGCAGCCGGCGCTCGATGCGCTCCTGGGCCTGGGCCGGGGGGGCGGCCTCGTCCTGGGCCCGGACGGCGGACGGGGAGAGGAGGGCCACGGCGAGGAGCAGCGCGAGGCGCGGGCGGGGGTCACTGCGGGTCAAGGTCGACCTCCTGGAGCTCGGCGAAGAGGACCTCGGACGGCTCGGCGGCGGCGTCGGGGTCGGCGAGATCGGTCGCGGCCCAGACCGCGTCCATGTCGGGCAGCTCCCAGGTCACGCCGGCGGTGGCCCCCGGGGGCACGGGGACCGACTGGCGGGAGAGGAGGACCCAGGGCACGAAGAGCGCGAAGGCGGCCGACGCGGCGATGGCGACGACGAGCCCGCCGGCGCGGCGACGGCGCCCCGACCGGTGGCGGAGGAGCGCCTCCCTCCCCCCGCGGGCCACGGCCTCCCGCTCCTCGGCGGAGGGGGGCGGCAGCGCGGCGAGGGAGAGGGCCCGGGCCACGGAGTCGGCCTCGGCGCGGCAGGCCGGGCAGCCCTCCATGTGGCGCTCGAGGCGCGCCCGCTCGGCGGGCTCGATGGCGCCGGCGGCGCGGTCGAGGAGCAGCGGCTCGAAGTCGGGGCAGGCGCGGTTCATGGCTCGACCTCCCCGGCGCGGACCACCTCGGCGAGGCGGCGCGCGGCGTGGTGGAAGTGGACGCGGGCGTTCCCCTCGGCGATGCCGAGCGTGGCCGCCACCTCGGCGAAGGAGAGGCCGGCGTCGATGCGCAGCGTGAGCACCTCGCGCTGCCGCCGGGGGAGGCCGAGCACCGCCGCCCGCACGGCCCGCTCCCGTTCGCGCCGGATGAGCAGCTCGTCGGCGGGTACGGTGCCGTCGGAGGCCTCGTCGAGCGCATGGACCGGGGCGCGGCGCCAGCGGGCCTCGTCGCGCAGGTGGTTCTTGCCCAGGTTGGCGGCGATGCGCAGCAGCCAGGGGCGGAAGGGGAACTCGCCCGGGGTGGCGCGCAGGGCGCGGCGGGCGGCGCCCACGGCCCGGAGGAAGGCGCGCTGGGTGAGGTCGCGGGCGTCGTCGGGGGTGCGGGCGTAGCGGCGGGTGAGCGCGTGGACGGTGGCGTGGTGGCGGCGCCAGAGCTCGGCGAAGGCCGCGTCGTCGCCGCCGAGGAAGTCGCGGAGCAGGTCGCCGTCGGTCGCGGCGGAGCGTCCGCCCTCGAGGACGCGCAGCGCCGGACCCGTTCCTTCGCTCCGATCGGCCATGGCCCTCCCGTGCATCCTCGTCCCTACCCCTTGCCCACCCCGAGGTTAAAGGCTACATGCCCATTCCATGCTCGATCTCAAGTCGGTGATCCAGGATTTCGACGGCGTGGAGCGCAGGCTCTCCCGGCGCGGCGAGGGTGCGGTGGCCACGCTCCGCCCGGTGCGGGAGCTCGCCGCCCGGCGCCGCGAGCTCAACGTGGCGCTCGAGGGGATGAAGAAGCGCCAGTCGGAGGCCAACGCCCGCGTCGGCCAGCTCATGCGCACCGACAAGGCCGCCGGCGAGGCGGCCCGTGCCGAGGCCCGCGTCCTCTCCGACCAGGTGAAGGGCTCCGACGAGGAGCTCCGCCAGGTGGAGGCGGCCATCGAGAAGGTGCTGCTCGTGGTGCCCAACCTCCCCCACGAGTCGGTGCCGGACGGCAAGGACGAGAAGGACAACGTGGTGGTCCGTACCTGGGGCGAGAAGCCCCGGCTCGACTTCGTCCCCAAGCCCCACTGGGAACTGGGCGAGGCGCTCGGCATCCTGGAATGGCCCCAGGCGGCCAAGATCTCCGGGGCCCGCTTCACCATCTCGAAGGGGGCGGCGGCCCGGATGGAACGGGCGCTGGCCGCCTTCTTCGTCGACGTCCACACCTCCCGCGGCTACCGCGAGGTGCTGCCGCCGTACCTGGTCACCGCCGAGACCATGACCGGCACGGGGCAGCTGCCCAAGTTCGAGGAGGACCTGTTCCGGACCCAGGGGGAGACGCCGCTCTACCTCATCCCCACCGCCGAGGTGCCGGTCACCAACATGCACCGGGACGAGATCTTCGAGGGGAGCGACCTGCCCATCTCGTACTGCGCGTGGACCCCGTGCTTCCGGGCCGAGGCCGGCGCCGCCGGCAAGGACACCCGCGGCCTCATCCGGCAGCACCAGTTCCACAAGGTGGAGCTGGTGAAGTTCGCCCGGGCCGAGGAGAGCCTCTCCGAGCTCGAGAAGATGGTCGACGACGCGCAGGAGGTGCTCAAGCGGCTCGGGCTCCACCACCGGGTGATCCAGCTCTGCGCCGGCGACATGGGCTTCTCGGCGACCAAGACCTACGACCTGGAGGTGTGGCTGCCGGGGCAGGAGGCCTACCGGGAGATCAGCTCCTGCTCGTCGTGCGACGACTTCCAGGCCCGGCGCATCCGCGTGCGCTACCGCGGCGAGGGGGGCAAGCCCCGGCTCGCCCACACCCTGAACGGCAGCGGCGTGGCCATCGGCCGCACCGTGGTGGCCATCCTGGAGCAGTGCCAGCAGGCCGACGGGACGGTGCTCGTGCCCGAGGTGCTGCGCCCGTACATGGGCGGCCTCGAGCGGATCGTGCCGGAGAAGTTCCCGCGCGGCGTGGAGCGGTGAGCCCCGCGCCGCCGGGCGCTACTCGATGACGTCGAGCCGGAAGCCCACCTTGCGCACCGACGTGATGGCGATGCCGGGCGAGGGGAGCTTCTCGAGCTTGGCGCGCACGTAGCCGACGTACACGTCGACCACGTTCGGGTTCACCGGCTCGCCCCGCCACACCTTCTCCACGAGCTGGGCCCGCGAGAGCGGCTCGCCCAGGTGGCGGACGAGCTCGATGAGCAGCGCCGCCTCCCGCTCGGTGAGCTTCTCGGTGGTGTCGGCAGCGGCGACGGTGCGCTTGCGCGGGTCGACCACGACGCGCCCGACCTGGATCGGCCCCTCGAGCGCGCCGCGCCGGAAGAGGGCCTCGAGCCGGGCGAGCAGCTCCTCGAACTCGAAGGGCTTGGCGAGGTAGTCGTCGGCGCCGGCGCGGAGCCCGGTCACCTTGTCGTCGGTGTCGCCGCGGCCGGTGAGCATGATGACCGGCATGCCGATGCCGGCGCTCCGCCAGGCGCGCAGGACGCCGATGCCGTCCAGGTCCGGCAGCTCCCAGTCGAGGATGGAGACGTCGAAGCGGCCGCTGACCGCCTGCTGGACGGCGTCGCCTCCCGTCTCCGAGACCTTCACAGCGTGGCCGCGCTCGAACAGGCCGCGCGTGATGATCCTCGCCAGGTTCGCATCATCCTCTACGAGCAATACCCTCAAGATGGACTCTCCCGATCGTCGGACTCCCCCCGGGGTCCTACTCTTATAAGACTAGGATAAAGGCTCGGAAGTACCAGCAAAGTCAAGATGGTAGATGTAAACAAGCCACCCACAACGACGGTGGCCAGCGGGCGCTGGACCTCGGCCCCCACCCCGCTCGCGAGCATCATCGGGACGAACCCCAGGGCGGCCACCAAAGCCGTCATGAGCACGGGCCTGGCGCGTTCCCGGGCCGCCCCCAGGGCCGCCTCGGCGGGCCCCTTCCCCTCCTCCTCGAGGGAGAGCAGGCGGGACATGAGGACCACCCCATTCAGGACGGCGATACCCGAAAGGGCGATGAAGCCGACCGCCGCCGAGATGGAGACCGGCATTCCGCGCATGGCGAGGACGATCATGCCGCCGACCGACGCGAAGGGGACGTTCAAGAAGATGAGGAGGGCCGGCTTGAGCCGGCGGAAGGCGAGGAGGAGCACCGCCACGATGAGGGCGAGCACCGCCGGGATGACGATGGCGAGCCTCCGCTTGGCGGCGACGAGCGTCTCGTACTGCCCGCCCCACTCCACCCGGTAGCCGCGGGGCATCTTCACCTCGGCGGCCACCGCCTTCTCGGCCTGCTCGACCACCGTGCCCAGGTCGGCGCCGCGGACGTTGAAGCCGACCACGATGCGCCGCTCCCCGTTCTGCCGGGAGACGAGCGATGGCGAGGTGGTCATCTCCACGTCGGCGACCCGGCCGAGCGGGACGAGGCCGCCGTTGGCGCCGGGAACGGTGAAGTCGGAGAGGGTGAAGGCGTTCGCGCCCCCGCCCAGCCGCAGCAGGATGGGCACGCGCAGCGCCCCGTCGTAGGTGGCGCCCACCTCGAGCCCGGTCCGGATCGACTGCACCGCCTCGAGGAGCCCCTTCACGGTGAAGCCGGCGCGCGAGGCCTCCAGGGGCCGGGGGCGCACCTCGAGGAGCGACACGACCGGCGGCGCCATGACGCGCGTGTCGGCGGCGCCGGGTACCTTGCCGGCCACCTCGGCGATGCGGGCGCCCAGGCGATCGAGTTCGCCGAGCTCCTCCCCGTAGATGGAGATGGTGACGTCGGCCACCGAGCCGCCCAGCAGCTCGTTGAAGCGCATCTGGATGGGCTGGGTGAAGGAGAGCTCGGCCGAGGCGTTCACCGTCTTCGCCGCCTTCTCGATGTCGGCGATGATCCGTTCCTTGTCGACGCCCGGGCGCCACCTGTCCTTGGGCTTCAGGAGCACGAAGACGTCGGCCTGCTCGAGCCCCATGATGTCGGTGGCCACCGCGGGGCTGCCGATGCGGGAGACGACCTCCTTCACCTCCGGCACCTTCTCCATCATCACCGCCTCGAGCTTGCCGGCCTCGGAGATGGCGGTCTCGAGGGAGATGTCGGCGGCGCGGGTGGTCTGGAGCACCAGGTCCCCCTCGTCGAGCTGAGGCACGAACTCGCTGCCGGCGCGGGCGAAGAAGACGCCGCCCACGGCGAGGAGCACGATCGATCCCACGGCCACCAGCCAGGGGCGGGCCGCCGAGGAGCGCAGCAGCGGCAGGTAGCCCTTCTCGATCCAGCGGACCAGGAACGGGGCCCGCTCCGGGACGTCCTTCGGCCGGAGGAAGAGGGCCGTCGCGGCGGGGATGAAGGTGAGCGAGAGGACGAGCGAGGCGGCCAGCGCGAAGACCACGGTGAGCGCCATGGGGCGGAACATCTTGCCGTCCACGCCGGTGAGGGAGAGGACCGGGACGTAGACGAGCAGGATGATGAGCACCGAGAAGAAGACCGGCTGGGCCACCGTGCCGGTGACCTTCTCGACGTGGCTCACCCACATGGCGCGGCTGCGCTTCTTGTCGCCCACCGGATAGGCGGAGCGGTTCACCCCGTGGAAGACCGCCTCCACCATCACCACCGCGCCGTCGACGATGAGGCCGAAGTCGAGGGCGCCGAGGGACATGAGATTCCCGGGGATGTCGAGGGCCACCATGGCTGCGGTGGCGCCCAGCATGGAGAGCGGGATGGCGCTCGCCACGAGGAGCCCGGCCCGCCAGCTGCCCAGCATGAGGAAGAGGACGGCGATGACGAGCAGACCGCCCTCGAGCAGGTTCTTGAAGACGGTGAGGAGGGTGCCCTCGACGAGCTTGGAGCGGTCGTAGACGACGTCGACGTAGACGTCCTCGGGAACGGCCTTCTTCACCTCGACCATCTGCTTCTTCAGGCGCTTCATCACGTCGAGGGCGTTCTCGCCGCGGAGCATCTGCGCCATCACGTAGACGGTCTCGCCCTTGCCGTTCTCGGTGGCGGCGCCGATGCGGGTGGACGACCCCATGGAGATCTCGGCCACCTCGGCGAGGCGGACCGGGTTCACCTCGGAGCCGTGCCGGAAGACCAGCGCGTAGCCAAGGTCGCCGGCGTTCTTGGGAAGCGCCACGGCGCGCAGCAGGGTCTGTCCCGAGCCGGCCGGCAGCGAGGCGCCGGGGGCGGTCCCGGTGGACTTCTCGAGCGCGTCGCGCACGTCGTCGAGGGAGACGCCCCGGGCGGCCATGCGCATGGGGTCGGCCTTCACCTCGAGGACGCGCTGATCGCCGCCCCAGGTGTTCACCTCCACGATGCCCGGCACGCTGCGGATCATGGGGGCGACCTTGAACTGGGCGATCTCGAGCAGCTCGGAGGGGCTGCGGCGCGGTGAATCGAGGGTGAAGTGGAAGATCTCGCCCAGGCCGCCGGTGACCGGCCCGAGCTCGGGCGCGGAGACGCCCGGCGGGAAGGAGAGGCCGGTGAGCCGCTCCTGGACCATCTGGCGGGCGCGGTAGGTGTCGACGCCGTCCTCGAAGACGGCGGTGACCGACGAGATGCCGTAGCGGGAGAGGCTGCGCTGCTCGATGAGCCCCGGCAGGCCGCCCAGCCCCACCTCGATGGGGCGGGTGACGAGCCGCTCCACCTCCTCGGGCGTGAGGCCGGGGGCGCGGGTGAGGACCAGGACCTGGTTGTTGGTGGTGTCGGGGAGCGCGTCGAACTTGAGGAAGACGCCGACCATGGCGCCCACCACCATGAGGGCGAGGGTGGTGGCGACGACCAGCACGCGGTGCTGGACCGACCAGCGGACGATTCCCTGGATCAAGGCGCGGCCTCCGCGAGCGCGGCGTCGGCGGCCACCTCGTCACCGGTGGTGATGCCGGTGACGAGCGCCTCGGCGCCGGAGGAGGCGAAGACGTCGACCTGCACCCGCTCGGGCTTGCCGTCCTTGCGGACGACGACGTAGGGCTTGCCCTCGGCGAGCCCGACCGCACGGGCCGGGACCACCGCGGCGCCGGAGGCGGCGGGGATGGTGACCACCACCCGGCCGGTGATGCCGGACTGGAGTTTCGCTCCGGCCTCGGGCTGGAACCAGACGGCGATGGTGCCGTCGCGCGGGTCGACCACCGGGGCGCGGGCCACGAAGGTGAGCTTGTGGCGGACCCCGCCGGCGGTGACGAGCTCGTAGGAGGCGCTGCGGGTGTCGATGGAGCGGGCGAAGCGGGCCTCGACCCGCGAGTCCCCCTCCCCGGCCACGCGCACCACCGGCTCGCCGCCGGGATCGCGGCTGTCGCCCACGCCCACGCTGACGGCGACGACGACGCCGGGGATGGGGCTGCGGAGCACCACGGGCTTCTTGCCGGCGACGATGTCGGCGGCCTCGGAGGGGTCGATCTGGGAGGCACGCAGCGCCGCGGCGGCCGACTGCTGGTCGGCTTTCGCCTCGGCGAGCTTGGTCTCGGCCTCGAGCACGTCGGTGAGGCGGACGAGCCCGTCGGCCTTGAGCGCATCGAGCTGGGCCTTGCGCCGGCCGTAGGCGTCCACGCGGGTGGTGGCGGCGTTGTAGGCGCCGGCGGCGGTGGAGACCTCGGGCATGACCACTTCCAGGAGCGGCTGCCCCTTCGCGACCTTCTGGCCGGGGCGGACCAGGACCTTCACGACGCGGGCCCGGTAGGGCGGGACGACGCCGGCCTGCCCCTCGGGCGAGGGCAGCACCTGGGCGGGGGCCTCCAGGAGCGGCACCCCCTCGCTGGAGCGGGCCTTCACCCAGGGTGTACGGGAGCTGGGGGCGGGCGGCTCCTCCTCGGGGGCGGGCCCCTTCTTGCCGCAGGCGGCGAGGACGAGGGCGGCGGCGAGGACGAGCCAGGGGTTGCGGTGGATCTTCACTTGGCGCCTCCCGGCGTCGCGTCGGCGAGCAGCATCCAGACCTTCACGCGGGCCCAGGCGTGGCCGGCCTTCGCGCGGGTGTACTTCTGACGGGCGGAGGCCCAGACCCGGCGGGCCACCAGGACTTCCAGCACCGTGGTGTCGCCGGCGGAGAGGGAGGCCTCGCGGGCCCGGACGTTACCCTCGGCGGCGGGGAGCAGCTCCGTCTCGACGGCGGCGAGGACCTCGCCGGTGTGCTCCATCTCGTGCAGGGCGCGGGCGAGCTCGGTGGCGGCCACGGCGCGCTGCTCCTCGAAGTCGCCGCGGGCCCGGGCGGCGGCGGCAGCCTCGGGGGCGCCCTCGCGCTCGCCGCGATCGAAGAGCGGGAAGGAGACCTCGAGGACGGCCTGGGCGCCCCAGGTCCCGAGGTAGTCGCGGGTGCCCTTCACACCGGTGCCGAGCAGCCAGCCCTTGGCGGAGCGGGCCTCGGCCTCCCGGGCGCGGCTGGCGTCGGCGGCGAGGTTGCGGGAGGCGACGGCGGGGAGCTTCTCGGCGGCGTCGAGGAGCGCCGGCCAGCTCGTGCGGGTGGGAGCCGGCGGCGCGGGGAGCGGGCCGGCGGCCTGGAGCGGCCTCTCGGCCGGCTGCCCCATGGCGACCGCGAGCTGGAAGCCGCGGTCGACGACCTCCCCCTCGGCGGCGAGCGCGGTGACGTGGGCCTCGGCGGCGTAGGTCGCGGCGTCGGCGGCCTCGGCCTTGGTGAAGGCGGCGGCCGCGGCGGCGCGGGCCATCTTGGCGGAGAACTCGCGGGCCAGCTCGTATTCTTGAAGGCCGTCGGCGAGCGACTGCTGGGCGGCCCAGAGGTCGGTCCAGGCCTGGGCGGCGCCGAGCCGGTGGGAGAGCGCGGCGGCGCGGGCCTCGGCGGTGAGCTGGTCCCCCTCGGCGCGGACGGCGGACTGCCGGTTCCCCGGCAGTCCGGAGAGGTTCCAGCCCTGCAGCAGCGTGGCCTCGCCCATGTAGGCCCAGTCCTCGGTGAGGGGGTCCTTGGCGGCGCCGGGCTGGACCGTGAGGGTGGGGTTCGCGACCATCGACGAGACCGCGTCGGCGGCCTTGCGCTGGGCGGCGACGGCCGACTCGTAGCCGGCGACGGCGGGGGCCCGGGCGGCGAGACCGAGGGCCTGATCGAAGGTGATCGGCTCCCCGGCGGCATGGGGGATGGCCGCCGTGACCTGGACGTCCGGTTTCGGGGGGGGCTGGGGTGCCGACAGGCCCAGGGCGAGGAGCCCGGCGGCGAGGAAGGATGTGTTCATGAGGAGTTCTGAACCTTATCACCCGTGGTCCGGATGATGCAGAGGGACGTAGGGGGTGGCCAGGCAGGGGGATAACCGGTACCCCCGTGAGATCCCGCTCATACGCGGAAACGCTTGATCCGGAAGGGCATCGTGCCTTAAAAGGGCGGTCCCCGCGCCGGGTTGGGCCCGGGGCGTATCGCGGAAGAGGCTCGGGAGGAGTGGCCGAGCGGCCTAAGGCGGCGGTCTTGAAAACCGCTGAGGGGGCAACCCCTCCGAAGGTTCGAATCCTTCCTCCTCCGCCAGCATGACCGACATCATCGGGACGATTCTGGAGAGGTGGCCGAGAGGCCGAAGGCGCTGGTTTGCTAAACCAGTAATCGGGGTAACCTGATTCGAGGGTTCGAATCCCTCCCTCTCCGCCAGTACGGCGGAATTTTGTAGGACAGTTGGAAGGCGAGAGTTAGCGCCCTTAGCTCAGTTGGATAGAGCGTCGGACTACGAATCCGAAGGCCAGAGGTTCAAATCCTCTAGGGCGCGCCAGTTGAAGGGCCGGGTTTTCCTTGGAGATTTCCCGGGAGCCCGGCCCTTCGTTTTTCGTGCTTTTCGCGCCGTCCAGCAAGGATCCAGCAAACGGAACCGGCCCGGTGCGCGGAAGGATGTTCGTGACCGCGCGAAGGTCGTCGACGTTCGTGTGCACGTAGCGGGCGGTCATCTTGAAGTCGCGGTGGCGCATCGCCCTCTGCAACCGGACGCCGTCGAAGCCGCCCTGGGCGAGCAGCGTCCCGAAGGTGTGGCGGGTGTCGTGGAACCGCATCGGCCTCGGGATGGCCTTCGGCCACAACCTCATCTTGCAGCGCTTGCAGTGGCGCTCGGCGTCGTCCGGGAAGCGTTCGGTGTGGTCTTCCCTACCCTTCGCCTTGCAGCGGCGGCAGACGTGGTCGTAGCCCTCGACGATGCCGGCCCGCGCCAGGATTCTGCGGGTTAGCACCGCAAGGTTCGTAGAGGCGGGATGCCGCTTGCCGTCCTCCGTCGGGAAGACGAATTCCGAGCCCGACT
>CAIVAR010000141.1 GCA_903904005.1 uncultured Anaeromyxobacter sp. | reverse complement strand
GGGATGGCGCGGAGGTCGAGTTCCAGGAGGACCGCGCGCGTGTTCCAGGACCGGATCTCCGGTTCCCGGGCGGCCGTGGGCCCCGAGGTGCTCGCTGACTTCCCGGCTTTCGTGCCCGGACTCATTGGTAGGTCCTGCCTCCGGCAGGTCGATGCGAGTTGAACATCTTGCGACCTGAGACAGGACCCCCGTTCAAACCGTACGTGCGGATTTCCCGCATACGGCTTGCCGACAGTCCTCCTGGCGGGGCTTGCGTCGAAGACTTGGCCCCTGCCTGTAGCGGCCTCTGCGATGGTTGTCGTGCTTTGACTTCGACCTTGGGGTCGAAGGGGTGGTTGGCCCGAGCGGTCTCGGGCATGCCCTCGCGCTTACCCATCCTTGCCGCGTGACTGAAGCAGGGGCCCTTCGCTCCCCCGGCGTTGTTCTTCACCGGGCTCATCACTACTACGGCCCCCTCGGACTCCCGCTGCGCGACTCCCTGTTTCGCCATCGGCTTATCAGGGCAGCTTCGCGGCTCTACCCGCGTCGCAGACGGGCCTCTCGTGTTCCGCATCGCTCCTTCTTCGCGTGCTGCTCCCCATACCCCGCCGGTCGGTTCCGACCATCCGGATTCACGGTCGGAGCCCATGGCCTTCGCCGTGACATGCTCGGCTCGGCTCCCGGATTGTAAATCTGACGAGGCGGCAGGCTTCACTTGATGTTGCGGCCCGCGAAGTTGCTCCCTGTGGACGGCTTGCGCCGCTTGAGGCTTTTGACACCACGCTTCACCAGACGGCCTCTCGACCGCCGGTGGTGGTCTGCTACCGGGCTCTCCGGCGATTACCCGGACGGGATTCTCACCCGTTGGAACGATGCAGCTTGACCCGGTCCCTTCGGTCGGTCGCCCTACCGATGGCTTTGGATCTTCACGACGCACCATGTGGGAGGTTCTACCACCTCGAAATGCGGCTGGCGCGTGCGCGCACGATGCCGGCGTGAGCGGCCAGCGATGTTCGAGCAAGATGAAGTGCCTGGACCCGGAATCGAACCGGGGACACGGGGATTTTCAGGCCCGCTTCTAGACCCGCAAGACCCCGGCTTCACATTGTTTTCCCGAGGACGAAGTGCGGGCCGTAGCACATGCGTAGCAAACCAAGGGGCCTGACCCGGGCCTCAGGGGCCTGCTGGTCACCGCGAAGGTAGAACGGGGAGGCGAGCGGCGCCAGCGGGATCGCGCCGGGACGAGGATGACGGCAACTCAGCAAGATTCGTTGGCATAAGGAACAGGTAGGGAGTTCCTGCCACCGCGGACCAGCCGGTCCACGGCCCCGCCCATCACCGTGATCTTCTCCACCTGGCTCACCGCCAGCACGGGAGAGATCCGCGTGAACCACCACCATCAGCGCCCCACGGCGCGCATCACATGCGCGTCCCAGGGGCCATGGCCTCCTGCGTCCGCCCTTGGAGACCACATGACCCCGATGGCGGTTCGCAGCGGGATGTTCGAGCCGGTGGCCCGGTGGATCATCGGACCCGATGCCGAGGACCGGCGGCAAGACGGCGTCTGCCAGACCTACGAGATGTTCGAGCGGTACGCGCTGGAGAGGGACAAGGTCCTCGACGACGCGATCTTGGTTCACAGTCGTGGCGTCGCGGGAGGCAGACGCGCCCCCGGTGAGCCTGCGCGCCTTCCCGGAGGAAGGGCGCAGGCAGCGGGGGCAGCAGGGGAGGGGCCCGCTGTCACGGCGGATGCCGGATCGGAATCGAGGAGCGGACCCCTGGGCGACTGCCTGCTCCCGGTCAGTACGCCGCCCTGAAGATGCTGGTGCCCGCCTGGCCCCAGACGAGCCCGGCGGATGTCGCAACCTGCCGGAAGGTACTCAAGGTGGACATCCCCACGGTGAGAATGGCCGAACTTCCTAGAGTGAGCCGGACGACGGTCATGAAAGTCTTGCACGCTGCCCACGCGTTGTCGCTCTCGTCCCGCTCCACGTTCAGGGGGAGGGCGCACGTCGCCTGTGCGGTGACGGTGGCGGCGTCCGGTCCCGTCGGGACGAGGGTGCAGATTTTGTTCGTGTTGGCACCGAACCAGAAGGTCCCATCGGACGTTTGCGTGACCGCCTCCCCGACGGGCCACCTCGTCGCACAGCTGCTCCCGTGGCCCAGGCGAGCGTGTCGCTACTGGAGCGTGACTCTCCAGAGCTTGCCGCCCGTCGTCGTCCATAGGTACCCGTTGGCAAGGAGGACTGTGACGGAGCCGCCGGCCGTTTCCTGTCCCGGGATACCCACGGCGTAGCCCGGTCCACTTGTGTCAACGCGCTTGATTCCGGTGGTTCCGGCCGCAGCCCAAACCTCGCTGGAGGCCGTAGCGTTGACCGAGTTCACCGACGCCGCAGCGCTCCCTTTCAAGGCGAAGATGCCGGCCGTCGTCACCGAGCAGACGGCGCCGCTCCCAAAGCCCACGTAGAGCGTCGAGTCAAGGCCCTTGGCTACGGCTTGTGGAACGCCGGAGCCACAGTCAATCCCGGTGTACCAACCCGATCCCACCTCCGTCGCTGGGTCCGCTCCGAGTGAGAACACGTGGATGTATTTGTCGGACGTGCTCACGTAGAGCCGGTTGTCAGAGCCGAGCGCTGCCCCGTAACTCAGGGCGCCCGTGGTGGTCGCCGTTCCGGGGCCAGTTCCGATGGTGTAACTCTGGATGTACGTCAGGCTCGACCGGTTCTCGTAGACGAACCAGGCTTTCGTGTCGGGGAAGGTTGGGTCGGGAGTGATGGTGAAGATCCAGCCCGCATTGATGGCGACCGAGACGATCGCTGACCCTGCGGCGCCCCCATCCCGGTTCATCCACCCGACGCGGTAGCTCGTGTTGCCGACCCGCGTCGAGTACCAGATCCGGTTCGGTGCGACCGCGATGGCATCCACCAGCCCTGCAGTGGCCACCGTTTGCTGGAAGAGCCCCGTGCTGGAATCGACGAAGTCGATCCCGCTCGTGTCTCCCGCCACCAGAACGGTCGTGCCGTTGTCTGCGAGCGCGTTATAGGCGTTCCAGAAGGACGTGACCGCTCGCTGGGTCCCGCTGGCAACGTTGGCCGGGTCAACCTTCACGCCGACGATGCGCCCAGAGAAGCTGAACTTGGAGGCGGTGGCGTACTTGAAGATCCAGTTCGACTGGGAACTCGTGGCGCCAGGGGCGATGCTTCCGTAGGACCAGAGGCCGTACTGGCCGTCGAGCCCGGTGGGGACGGTCGCGTTGCTGCAACTCTCCAGGCCCGTGCCACCGACGAAGCTGGTGATCTCGGCGTAGACGCCGCTCAGCGTCGTCGCGGAGAGGTTGTTCTTCACCGTCACGACCGCACCCCACGTCCTCGGGGAACCTGCCGAGATGCACGCGGGGGTAGCGGCGTCGATCCAGGCCAGGCCCACGTTCGCGACCGTGACGCTCGCGTCCAGGTTCGCGAGGGCCGCCGACCCGGCCGTTCCGCTGCTCTTCCCGGCGGCAGGATTCGTCCGGATCTCGAAGGTTCCGGCGGCCAGGTCCACGTCCGCCGTGAAGGTGCCGAGGACCACGCGACCTTCTGGAAGCGGAACCTCTGGCGAGCCGTGGCCAGCACAGGCGGCGGTTACCAAGGCGGCAACGACGATCAGTCTCTTCATTTCGATTCTCCTTCGAGTCTCATGGAGCAGGTTTCGAAGCGCTCGTCGCACTCAGGCCGACACGACGCCACCGGTGTCCGGCCCGCTCCCGGTGAACAGCGTCGCCCGCGACACGGCTCGCTTCTTCACGATCCGTGGAGGCTGATAGTTCCGCCGCTCCGGTCGCTCGTCCCGATCCGGCGCCTTCGACTCGACCGTCTGGTCCGTCTTCTTCATGTGCTTGTTCCTCGGGTGGGTGCGCGGTCTCAGCGCGGTCGCTTCATCGGGGTGGAACGCTCCTGCCTCGTTCCGCCCCCCGACGGTCCGCTACGTCTCGCCATCCCGTCTCACGTCACCAAGGAACTTCGCAATCCCCTCCCCCCATCACACCCTCGTCCAACCCAAGGAGGGGGCGTCGATGGCGCATCGGGTACGCCTCGTGGCGCATCGGGGAGTTTTGGGGGGCGTCAGCGCGGCAAGCGACCGGGCCGCTACAGCTCTTCTGGCGTCTTCCCCGTCCAGCGCTGGATGGCGCGGCAGAAGGCGTTGCGGGAGGAGAAGCCGAGGGGGAGAAGAGCCGGGTAGCACATGGGTAGCTACCGAGGTGGGTCGGAGTGGGATCGGCTGGTCAATCCCTGCCTGCATCTTCGTGCTTCACGCCCTTGTGCAGCACCACGGCCAGGTCCTGCGAGCCGTCGGCGTTCAGCTTCAGTCCGACGATCTTCGGCGCGTAGCGGCGCAACAGCTTCACCGCGCGTTTCGCCTCCTCCACGTCGTCCATGCCGATCCATGCGGCCGAGACCCCGTGGCCGTCGCAGCCGTTCAGGTACGAGATGCCCTCGTCCGCGAGGATGCGGATAGCGTCCTTGATCCCAGCGTCCCATCCGCTGAGTGTGCAGAGCGGAGGGTTCCCTCTGAACTTGTCCGGCCGGGCCGCCGTCGGCGAAACCGGCTTGCACTCAGGCCAGTCGGCGCAGGGCGGGACCGTCATGGCGCCACGGGACGCAGACGCACTCCCGGTGAGCCTGCCACCCCTCCCGGAGGAAGGGCGCAGGCAGCGGGGGCAGCAGAGGAGGGGGCGCGCCGTCACGGTTGAAGACAGAACGGCAACGACGTGCGCCCCCCGGGGCTTCCGCGGGCTCCCGGTCAGTACGCCGCCCGGAAGATGCTGGTGTCCGCCTGGCCCCAGACGAGCCCGGCGGATGTCGCAACCTGCCGGAAGTTATACAAGGTGGGCATCCCCACGGTGAGAACGGCCGAGCTATTTGGAGTGAGCCGGAGGACGGTCTTCGAAGTCCGGCACGCTGCCCACACGTTGTCGCTCTCGTCCCGCTCCACGTTTAGGGGGCGGGCGCACGTCGCCGCCTGTGCGGTGACGGTGGCGGTGTTCGGCCCCGTCGGGACGAGGGTGCAGATTGTGCTATTCGTGTTGGCACCGAACCAGAAGGTCCCACCGGACGTCTGCGTGAGGCCAGTGGGCGTCAGGCAGTTTGCGCCGGTCAGGTAGGTGTTCACGAGCACTCCTGCTTTCGTGTATTCCCGGATCGCACTGTCGAGATCGGTGCTTCCTACCGTCACGAAGATGTTGCCGTTGGACCCGAACACGAAGTCTTGTGGCCTGCCCGCGATGGTCACCACGTCGGTGATGGTCGGAGGGTCTCCCACGCTGACCGTCTTCAAAGGACTATTGCTGACGTTCTCGGTGTACATGAAGAAGGCGCGGGTCGAGTCGGCAGGGTCGATCCGGATGCGCTTCACACCCACGCTGGCAGCGTAGGCTTCCACGGAGGAGGACGTGCCGCTCCCGTCGGCGTTCATGTACCCGACGTACGTCGGGCTGCTGTACGTCCCGAACCAGATCCGGCTGGAGTCCACGGCGAGGGAACTGGGATACACGGCGGGCAACGCAGCTGCGGACGTGCCGTCGAGGGTCCCGTCGTACTTGATGAACTGGAGGTTGAGGCTGTTCGGCCCGTAGACCATCCGCGTGCCCGTGTCCTGGAGGGTCCCGTAGAAGCCGGTGTCCGCGCCGAATCCGGTGTGCTCGCCTCCCAGCATCGCCACGATCCTCCCCGAGAAGGTGAACCGGGTCGCGCTGATCGAGGTGAGGAAGTTCCACTCCTGCGTGGAGGATGTCGTGGCGCCGCCTTGTGTGGCCCAGGCGAGCGATCCGTGAGACCAGAGGCCGTAGGTTGCGATGTCAGTCCCCGGCTCCACATTCAAGTCCAGCCCGGTAGGCGCGGCGACGCTGTTGCAGGCCTTCATGCCGGTGGTGCTCACCGAAGTGATCTCCGCGTAGACAGCGCCGAGGAAGGTTGGGGACAGGTACTTCTGGGTCACGATCACCTTGGCGCCGGTGACGTTGGCGCCTCCGCACGCTCCCGTGGGGGAAGGCGCGTTGTTCCAGACATCGGTGCCCACGACGGCGCCGGTGTTCGTGATGGTCACGGTGGTCGCACTCTCGGGGATCACCGCGTGGGTGCGGGAAAGTGGACCGGCGCCTTCGTCGGTGGTGACCGTGAAGGTCCCCGCCTCCTTGTCGACCTCGCCGGTGAAGGTACCGACGGTCACGTACCCGGGCGGAAGGGGATTCTCCACGGGCTTCTGCGAGCCGCAGGCGGCGAACATCAGGGCGGCAATAACGATCCGTCTCTTCATCTCGATTCTCCTTCGAGGTCCAAGGGCACGATTCCGGGCCATGCGTCCGCTAACCCGACCCGATCACTCCGCCGCCATCCGGCCCGCTCCCGGTGAACAACGTCGCCCTCGACACCGCTCGCTTCTTCACGATCCGTGGAGGCTGATAGTTCCGCCGCTCCGGTCGCTCGTCCCGCTCCGGCGCCTTCGCCTCGACCTGCTGCTCCGTCTTCTTCATGTCTTCGTTCCTCGGGTGGGCGCGCGGCCGCGACGCGCGGTCGCTTCATCGGGGTGGAACGCTCCTGCCTCGTTCCGCCCCCCGACGGTCCGCTACGTCACGCCATCCCGTCTCACGTCACCAAGGAGCTTCGCAATCCCATTCCCCCCGTCACACCCTCTTCCGACCCAACGGAGGGGCGCCAATGGCGCATCGGGTACGCCTCGTGGCGCATCGGGGCGTCAGGGAGGTCGCGTCAGCGCGGCGAGCGACCGGGCCGCTACAGCTCTTCCGGCGTCTTCCCCGTCCAGCGCTGGATGGCGCGGCAGAAGGCGTTGCGGGAGGAGAAGCCGAGGCGGCGGTACACCTCCGCGACCGGAAGCCCTTGCTCTCGAATCATGCCGACCGCGGCCTCGTGGATCGTGTCCCCGAGAACCGCCGAGAACGTGAGCGACTCGTCGGCGAGCCAGCGCTGCAATGTCCGCACGGTCATCTCCAGCGAGCTGGCCACTTCCTGAGCGGTGGGCCGCCGGTCGAGCCCGATGCTCAGGATGGCCGCGCGAACACGGTCGACCGTCCTCCTGCCCCTTCGCTTCGCCAGTTCCCGCTCCGCCGCCGCCACGAGGGTCGCGCGGGTGCCGGGGGAGGCGAATCGCATCGGCCGGTCGAGGGTCCCCGGAGGGAAGCGAAGCTCGACCTGCTCGGCACCGTAGTGGATGGGCGCGCCGAAAGCCTTCTCGAGAAGATCCCTGGACGAGCCTGGTTCAGGACCTGTCAGCAGGAGCGCCACGGGGTTCAAGGGCCCGATCATCTCCCTCAACCCGGCCACGGCGCAGGCGGCGAAGGACTGTCCGTCGAGGGGCAACGGTTGGAGCGCCGGGGGACGCCTGAAGAAGATCGCATCGAACTCCGGCGTCGAGCGGACACCGTATTCCGTGTCGTCGACGACGAGGTCGGAGAACCGGCTCCACGTCTCCCACGCCTCGCGCACGTCCCTGGAGAGCGCGGCGCAGTGGCCGGCGACGCCCGTCGCCTGGTACGGGATGCGGGCCCCGACCGCGAATCCGAAGGCTGGGTCGCCGGACGCCTCGACCGCAGCGCCGAAGAAGGCGCTGTGACGCCGCAGGGGGACCCAGCCTTCCGGGTCCTCCAGATCCGCGCGGGTGAACCCGTGGCGCGCGAGCAGCTTTTCGGCGGGGATGGTGCGGGCGTCGAGTTCCTGGAGGACCGCGCGTATGTTCCAGGACCGGATCTCCGGTTCCCGGGCGGCCGTGGGCCCCGCGGAACTCGCTGATTTCCTGGCCCCCCTGCCCGGACTCATGTGGGAGGTTCTACCACCTCGAGATGCGGTTGGCGTAGGGAAAGGTTCGCCAGTATCCTTGTCGTATCGCACGCCTTCGACAAGGATACCCATGCCTCGCTACGAGACTCGCCGCTGGGAAGCCAGCCCGGACGACATCGCCGGGCTGGACGTCGCCCTGCCCGCCACCGTCACGGCTCGCATCTCCGAGGCCGAGCGGGCCATCCAGTCCCTCAACCAGCCTTTCCTCGCCCACCAGCTCGGCGCCCTGGCGCCGCGCCTCCTGCGCGCCGAGTCGGTCGCCAGCTCGTGGATCGAGGGGCTCCAGATCTCGCAGCGCCGGCTCGCCCGTGCCGAGGCGGGCGGGGACGAGGCGCGGGACGACACGGCAAGGGCCGTCCTCGGAAACATCGCGGCCATGGAGTGGCTCGTCGGGCTCGCCGACGGCGGCCGGCCGCTTCGTCGCAAGGACCTGCTCGGCGTTCACAAGACGCTCATGGACCTGACGCCCGACCCGTCCGGAGCCGGGGAGCTTCGGGCCAAGCAGAACTGGATCGGCAGCAACCCCTACTCGCCGGCCGATGCGGACCACGTCCCGCCGCCACCGGAATACGTGGCAGGGCTCATCGACGACCTTCTCCGGTTCTTGAACCGCGACGACCTCTCGCCGGTCTTCCAGGCCGCCGTGGCCCACGCCCAGTTCGAGGCCATCCATCCCTTCGCCGACGGCAACGGCCGTACGGGCCGGGCGCTCGTCCACTTCATCCTCCGGCGCCGCGGACTGGCACCGCGCTTCGTGCCGCCCGTCAGCCTCGTCCTGGCAACGCACAAGGACGCCTACATCCGCGGGCTCGACCGCTACAACACCGGGGGCACGGCCGGCCTGATCGATTGGCTCGACGTCTTCGGCTGGGCCATTCAAAAGGCCGCGAGACGCTCGGAGCGACTCGCCGACGAGGTGGTGAAGCTCCAGGCCTCCTGGCGCGAGCGGGCCGGGAACCCCAGGACCGACTCCAGCGCCGAGGCGCTCATCGGGGCGCTCCCGGCGAGGCCGTTCCTGACCTCGTCCACCGCCGCGGAGCTGACGGGGCGCTCCCTGCAGGCCAGCAACGTCGCGCTCACGGAACTGGAGGCCGCGGGGGTGCTGAAGAGCGTCTCGGCCGGCCAGCGCCGCCGCGCCTTCGAGGCGCCCGAGCTGCTGGCACTCCTGAACGCCTTCGAGCGCGACCTCGCGGTGCCTGAGGGAGAGTCGAAGCCCGAGTTTGAAAAGGCGCCCAACAGCTAGGCACGTGTTTCCCGTGTTACGGCGGGATCCTAGATGCACTTCGGCTGAAACGGTCGTGTTACTGGGTTTCCCTGACCCAGACCAGGTCGCGGGGGCGGGCTCGATGACGTGGAAGCGCTTCGGCAGGGACACGCGGAGCTGCTGGAGCAGCGCGACGGCCTCCTCGCGCACCTCGGTGGTCTGCCGGACTTGAGCTGCCGCCAGCAGTCCTCGACCCGCAGGAGCTGCTTGTACCCGAGGGCGAGATCCTCGGCGCCTACCTCGGCGAGGAGCTTCTTCCGGGGACGGCACTGGATCCCGCATCGGCGCCTCGTGAGACAATCCGCCCATGCGCAAGGTACGGAACTTCATCGACGGAAGGCAGGTCGACGCCCGGGACGGGCGCACGTCGCCCATCATCGACCCGGTCGACGGCGCGGAGTACGGCACGGCGCCGCTGTCGTCGGCCGCCGACGTCGACGACGCCATGAAGGCAGCCTCCTCCGCCTTCGAGCAATGGCGCGAGACCACGCCGTCGGAGCGGGCCCGGGCGCTCCTGCGTATCGCCGACGCCCTGGAGCAGCGCGCGGACGAGCTCGTCGCCCTCGAGGTCGAGAACACCGGGAAGCCAATCGCCTTGACGGCGAGCGAGGAGGTCCCTCCGCTCCTCGACCAGCTCCGGTTCTTCGCCGGCGCGGCTCGCTTGCTGGAGGGCAAGGCCGCCGCCGAGTACATGCGCAACATGACGTCGATGATCCGGCGGGAGCCCGTGGGCGTGTGCGCACAGGTCACCCCGTGGAACTACCCGATGTTGATGGCGGTCTGGAAGTTCGCCCCCGCGCTGGCCGCCGGGAACACGGTGGTCCTGAAGCCGGCCGACACGACCCCCGCGTCCACCGCCTTCCTGGCCGAGGTGGCGGCCGAGTTCCTGCCCGCCGGGGTGTTCAACGTGGTCTGCGGCGACCGCGACACGGGCCGCGCCATGGTGTCCCACGACGTTCCCTCCATGATCTCGATCACCGGTTCGGTCCGGGCCGGCATGGAGGTGGCCGGGGAGGCGGCGAGGAGCCTGAAGCGCGTTCACCTCGAGCTCGGCGGCAAGGCCCCCGTGATCGTGTTCGACGATGCGGACGTCGGCGCGGCCGCGTCCGCCATCGCCACCGCGGGGCTCTTCAACGCGGGCCAGGACTGCACGGCGGCCACCCGCGTGCTGTGCGGCCCGCGCATCCACGACGAGTTCGTCGCAACCCTTTCCGCTGCGGTCGCGGCATCGAGGACCGGTCGGCCCGACGAGGAGGGCGTCCTGTACGGCCCGCTGAACAGCGCCACCCAGCTGGCGAAGGTATCCGGGTTCGTGGACCGCCTGCCCGACCACGCCCGGGTGGTCACCGGCGGGTCGCGCCAGGGGACGGCGGGTTACTTCTACGCGCCCACCGTCGTCGTCGGCCTGGAGCAGGACGACGAGATGGTCCAGGAGGAGATCTTCGGCCCGGTCATCACCGTGCAGCGGTTCTCCGACGAGGGAGAGGCGCTGCGCTGGGCCAACGGCGTCGTGTACGGACTCGCGTCGTCGGTCTGGACCCGCGACTTCGGCCGCGCCATGCGGACGGCGCGCAAGCTCGACTTCGGCTGCGTGTGGATCAACACCCACATCCCGCTCGTGGCCGAGATGCCCCACGGCGGTTACAAGAAGTCGGGCTACGGGAAGGACCTCTCGACCTACGCGCTCGACGACTACACGCGCATCAAGCACGTGATGGCCAACCTCGACAGCTGATCAGCGGGCCTCCAGGGCCTTCCGCGCCGCGGCGAACGCCGTCTTCAGCGTCCTGCGGATGAACTCGAGCTCCTCCTCTCCGGCCACGAGCGGCGGCGCCAGGACCACCACGGGGTCGGCGCGGTCGTCCGTGCGGCAGATGAGACCGGCCTCCTGGAGCATCGGGGAGAGGGTTCTGCGAAGGAGCCACTCGCTCTCCCCGGACCTGAAGGTCTCCTTCGTCTCCTTGTCGCGCACCAGCTCGGCCGCCCAGAGATACCCGCACCCCCGCACGTCGCCGACGAGCGGCATCGTCCCCACGTCGCGCATCACGTCGGCGAAGAGAGCCTCGTGGCGGCGCACGTGGCCGCAGATGTCCTCGCGCTCCATCAGGTCGAGGTTCGCCAGGGCGACCGCACAGCTGACGGGATGGCCCCCGAAGGTGAGGCCGTGCAGGTACGTGAGGCCCGGGTCCTCCACGAATGGGGCCGCGATCCTGTCGCTCACGATCACGCCGCCGAGCGGCGCGTACCCGCTCGTCACCCCCTTCGCGAAGGTGATCATGTCGGGCCGGCTCCCGAACCGGTCGCACCCGAACATGTGGCCGAGCCGGCCGAACCCGCAGATCACCTCGTCGGCCACCAGCAGAACCCCGTGGCGGTCGCAGATCTCGCGAACGCGCTGCCAGTAGCCCGGCGCCGGCACCAGCGCCCCGCCGCTGTTCTGTACCGTCTCCAGGACGACCATGGCGACGGTCTCCGGACCCTCGGCGAGGATGCGTCGCTCCAGGTCGTCGGCGCACGCGAGCGTGCAGTCCGGCGACCCCGCGCAGTCCGGGCACCGGTACCGGTTCGTGTTGCGCACCTTCACAGCGGTGGGCAGGAGCGGCTCGAAGGGCTCGCGGAGCGCGGGGATCCCCGTGATGGACAGCGCACCGAGCGACGTGCCGTGGTAGGCGAGGTTGCGGCTGACGATCTTGCGGCGCCTCGGCTGGCCGATCGCGGCGAAGTACTGCATCGCCAGCTTCCAGGCGGACTCGACCGCTTCCCCGCCGCCGGTGGTGAAGAAGCTCCGGTGGAGGTCGCCCGGCGCCATCCCGGCCAGGCGGGCGGCCAGCCGCACGGCCGGCTCGGTGCCGAAGCTCCACAGCGGGAAGTAGGCGAGTTCCTGCGCCTGCCGGGCGGCCGCCTCGGCGAGTTCGCGCCGGCCGTGCCCCACGTTCACCGCGAAGAGCCCGCTCAGGCCGTCGAGGTACCGCTTGCCCGCGTCGTCCCACACGTAGGCGCCCTCGCCTCGCACGATGATCGGGAGCCCGACCCGCTGCACGGAGGCCAGGGGGGTGAAGTGCCCCCACAGGTGGCGCCGGGCCAGGTCGTCGAGGGGCGTCTTCACCGATCCACCGTCTCCGTGGGAGCGCGAAGGGTCACGCGGGCCGCCTCCGAAGTGCGTACGTGACGGCGGCGAGCACGAGGGCGCCCGCCACGCCGGACAGCCCGTCGGCGACGAGCATGGCCGTCCGGCCGTGGTGGTTGGACACCCAGCCGTCCAGATAGGCCACGAAGAGGTACGGGACGTTCGCGAGCGCGGCGAGGATGTTGTACTTGGTCGCCGCGGCGCCCCTGCCGATGATCTCCAGCACGAAGGCCGCGAAGGTCGCGTAGACAAGGCCATTCGCGAAGTTGTAGGCCAGGACCGAGACCACGAAGGCGGCCGGCGTGCGCGGCAGCCCGGCCATGGCGAAGGCGGCGACGGCCACGGCCAGCCCCGCGACGATGTAGGCGGTCCGGCGAGGCATGGAGTCGGAGAGGCGCCCGCCGACGAGCGACCCGAGGACGGAGATGACGCCCGACGCGACCCCGGTCGACGTGGCGACCAGCGCCGGCGAGGCTCGCCAGTCGGGGGAGATGGCCGCGAAGAGATTCGCGGCCGCACCCATTCCGAGCGGCAGGGCGCAGACCACGAGCCCCAGCTGGCCGCTGCGGGAGCGCACGATGGAGAGGACCTCCGAGGAGAGATCCCGCGCGGCCTTCCGGAGACCCTCGCCGGCGTCCCGGCGAGGCGGGAAGCGGACGAAGGCGAGCGGCAGGCTGCAGGCGAGCAGCACGACCGCCAGCAGGGAGGTGGCGGCGGGCACGCCCGTGCGTTGCGCGAGGGCGAGGCCGGTCCCCCCGAAGGCGATGCCCCCGGCATTGCCCGCCTGCATCCAGCCCGCCACGCGACCGAGCTGGGTGGGCGGCGTGCGCTCCGCCACGAGCGACTCGGTCGCCATGGCCACGATCGTCGACGCCACCCCCGCCACGAGGGCCAGTGCCCGGAGCACGCCGAGGCTCTGCGGCCCCATGGGGACGATGCCCATCGCCCCGAGGCCGGCGGACGCGACCACGTTGGCGGCGAGGTGCCAGCCGCGCTGCGTGCCCAGCCAATCGATGGCGGGGGCCCACAGGAACTTCCAGATGTGGGGCATGAGCCAGATCGCAAACAGCCCCGCGACGTCCCCGTCGGAGACGCCGGCCCGCCCCGCGAGGCCACCGACGGTCACCGCGACGAACGCACCGCCGGCCCCGTACGGGAGAAAGAGGAAGAGGTAGAAGAACGCCGGCGGGACGAGGTGGAGCGTTTCGGGCGGGGCCGTGGCCGCGCGCGGCGTCGCGTCCCTCGGTGTCTCCCACATCTTGGCGTTCCCTTCTCGTGGGTCCGGCCGACGAAGGTAGCCCATCGGGGATCGGGAAGCGACCGCGATCCGGCGACGAGGATGCCAGCCGGAGTTCCTCAGCCGTGAGCGCGCGAGCCAGATGATCGGAGCCCTCTTCGGTCAGCTCCACGGGAACGGGCACGACACCGAGGCCGAGCAGGTCGCCGAGGCGTAATCCCATGCCCATGCCCCAGACCGACGGGCTCTACGTGTCCGTCTCGCAGATCAAGGCGTGGCTCCGATGTTCGCGGCAATTTGAACTCCGCCATGCGACAGCGTGGCGCCACGCTCGAGGAGGCGGCTGAGAAACTCGGCCTCTCCATCAGCACGGTGTTCTCCTGGCTGAAGGCTCTTGGGCTCTAGCTTGCGGACCGAGCTGGGCTCGCGGTGTCGGACGGCCCCGTCGGTCGTGTAGTGACCCCATCTACGGCTGGCTGTCACCACCGGCGAGATCGGGCCCACTTTCCACCGGAATCACCGGGCCCCCGGGCCCAGGGTGATGTGACGGGTCAGATCCAGTCGCAGCCGAGAACGGCTGGGAGGAAGTTGCGGAACCGGGCCAGTCGTCGAGCGTCG
>CAIVAR010000140.1 GCA_903904005.1 uncultured Anaeromyxobacter sp. | reverse complement strand
GCCCGTCGCCTCGAGGTTCACGACGCAGGCCCTCGACAACAACGCGGTGGTCTTCGCCGACGGCGTCCAGCAGCGCTATGGCTGCACCCTCTCCCCATCCTGCCCGCTCGGATCGGTGCTCATCATCCCGCTCCAGGTGGACGGCGCCATCGTGGGCACGGTGCAACTCTTCGAGCCCCGGGGGCGCCGCTTCCTCAACATGAACCGGTCGCTCGGAGAGGGGCTCGGCACGCTGCTCTCCAGCCAGCTCCTCATCGCCCGGTACCAGGAGCAGAAGAGCCTGCTCATCCTCTCCGAGCTGAAGCTCGCCCGCGCCCAGGTGAACCCGCACTTCCTCTTCAACGCGCTCGCCACCATCATCGCCATCCTGCGGAGGGACGCAGACCGTTCCCGCGAGCTGCTCATCCACCTGGCGAATTTCTTCCGGAAGAACCTGAAGCGCCAGAGCGACGTCTCCACGCTGGCCGAGGAGATGGAGCACGTCGGCGCCTATCTGGAGATCGAGAAGGCTCGATTCGAGGGGCGGATCGTCGTGGAGACCGACGTGGAGCCCTCGCTCTCGGGCATCGAGGTCCCCGCCTTCACCCTCCAGCCGCTCGTGGAGAACGCCTTCAAGCACGGGTTCTCGGCCATGCTCGGCCCCGGGCGCGTCTCCATCCGGGCCCGCCGCGTGGCCGGAGCGGTGCTGGTCGAGGTGGAGGACAACGCCGGGGCCTGGGTCGAGCCGGAGGACCGGGCCGGGCTGGGAATGCAGATCGTCGACAAGCGGGTGAAGAACCTGTGCGGAAAGGCGTACGGTCTGAGCGTCGAGTTCAAGCCCCAGGAGTTCACCCGCGTGTCCCTGCGCCTGCCCGCCGAGGGAGCCCCCCCACCGTGATGCGCGCGCTGCTCGTGGACGACGAGATGCACGCCCGCGAGGAACTGGCGGCGCTCCTGCGCGAGACCGGCGCCTTCGAGATCCTGGGCGCGTGCCCGGACGCCGTGAGCGCGCTCCAGGCCATCCGGGCCGACCGTCCGGACGTGCTCTTCCTCGACGTCCAGATGCCGGCGGTGTCCGGTTTCGAGCTGCTCTCGATGATCGACGACGCCGACCTGCCCCGGGTGGTCTTCGTCACCGCCCATGACGTCTACGCGCTCCAGGCCTTCGAGGAGAACGCCGTCGACTACCTGCTCAAGCCGGTGGCCGTGGAGCGGCTCGCCCGGACGGTGGAGCGGCTGCGGGCTGGAACGGGCAATCGGGACGCCGCCGCCCTGCTGCGCCACGCCCTCCGCCGGATCCCTTGCCAGGCGGGGCGGTCCATCAAGCTCGTGGAGGCGTCGGAGATCGAATTCGCCCGGTCCAGCGAGGCGGGGGTCTACGTCGTCTGTGCCCGGGCCGAGTACTTCACCGAACTCACCCTGCGCGTGCTCGAGGAGCGCGCCGGCCTGGTTCGCTGCCACAAGCAGTACCTGGTGCGGATCGAGCAGGTGGAGGAGATCCGCCTCGGCGAGGGGTCGGCCGTCCTCGTCACCCGTTCGGGGCGCGAGGTGCCGGTCAGCCGCCGCCTGGTGGCGACCATCCGGGACCAACTCGAGTCCTGAGGTCGTCACAGCGTTCTCCTCCCTCCGCCGGTCAGGCGTCCCCAGCGACCGATCATCCGGATCCCGTCCCCGGGCTCCTCCACCTGGGCGATCGTTCCCCGTCATTTCCCGCCCGGTGGGGCCTGTTCGACGGAGGCACACGACATGGTCTGGACGCAGATCTATTCACCCGTAGGCAACAATCTCTTCGTCTCGGCGCTGGTGGCCGCGATCCCCATCATCCTGCTGCTCGGCGCGCTGGCCTTCTTCCACGTGAAGGCGCACTGGGCTGCGGTGCTCGGCCTCGCCT